>NZ_JABERD010000007.1 GCF_013044505.1 Streptomyces sp. S3(2020)
GCGGTGAGGAAGCGGGTGATGAGGGCGCGGGTGGCGGCGGGTGAGAGGAGGGCCTCGCCCGCGGCCACCGTGCGGATGCCGGCGAGGAGGGCGTCGGTGGTGACGTACTTGCCGAGGAATCCGCTGGCGCCGACGCGCAGCGCCTTGGCCACGTACTCGTCGGTCTCGAACATGGTGAGGACCAGCACCCGGGTGCCGGCCAGTCCGGGGTCGTCGCAGATCGTGGCGGTGGCGGCGAGGCCGTCCGTGCCGGGCATGCGGATGTCCATCAGGACGATGTCGGGGCGGTGGGTGCGGGCGAGGTCCACCGCCTCCTGGCCGTTGGCGGCCTCGCCGACCACCTCCATGTCCGCGCAGGAGTCGATCAGCAGCCTGAACGTGCCCCGCAGCAGGGCCTGATCGTCGGCGAGCAGGACGCGGATGGTCACAGGATTGCCTCGTTCTCGTCCGGGGCGCGGGGGTGCAACGGCAGCGCGGTGGCGACCTCGAAGCCGCCCTCGGGGCGAGGGCCGGCGTGCAGATCGCCTCCGATGGAGTGGGCGCGCTCACGCATGCCCATCAGACCGTAACCTCCGCCCGGGACCGACGACGTGGTGGCCACCGCCTCGTTGGTGACCGAGATCAGCACACGGGAGTCCGAGTAGGTCAGCCGGACGCTCGCCCCGGTGCCCGCGCCGTGCTTGGTGACGTTGGTGAGGGCCTCCTGGATGATCCGGTATGCCGTCAGGTCCACGCCGGGTGACAGCGGCCGGGGCTCGCCCTCGGTGACGACGGTGACCTCGACGCCGGCGCTCTCGCAGGTCGCGATCAGCTCGGGGAGGCGGTCCAGGCCGGGGGCGGGTTCCAGGGAGTCGGCGTCGCAGTCGTCGCCGATCTGACGCAACACCCCTACCGTGGCGCGGAGTTCGAGGAGCGCGGAGGACGTGGTGGCGGTCAGCTCGTCGAGCAGTTTCATCGCCTGTTCGGGATGGGTGGGGGCCAGGTGGCGGGCGGTGCCGGCCTGGGCGTTGGCGACGGCCATGTGGTGGGCGACGACGTCGTGGAGTTCGCGGGCGATCCGCAGCCGCTCCTCGGCGACCCGCAGCCGGGCCTCCTCCTCGCGGGTGTGCTCGGCGTACGCGGCGCGTGCGTGCACGGACTCCAGATAGGCGCGGCGCAGGCGGTTCCGGCTGCCTCCGACCAGGGGCAGCATGAGCCACAGCACGGGTCCGACCGTGCGCAGCACGATCATGTCGGTGGTCGGCTGGTCGGCCACGGAGGTGGTGACCACCACGGCGATGGTCGCGGCGCCCCACGCGCACGAGGTCCTGGCGTCGGTGCCGGTGGCCAGCCAGAACAGGGAGATCATCAGCGGGGCGAGCAGCAGCGGTGTCAGCACGAAGCCCAGGGCCACGGTGGCCACGGTGCAGCCCGCGCAGACCACCAGGGCGGCCCGCGGATACCTGCGCGCCCTCAGCTGGACCAGGCAGGAGACCGCCGCGAGGGCGACGGCGGGCCAGTCCTCCTCCGGTTGGCTCAGGCCGGGGATGGTGATCGTGGCGCCCAGCGACACACAGCCGACCAGGCCCAGGACCAGGAGGATGTCCGTGGCGGTGTGCCGAAGCCCCGCGGGGCGCTCCGGGCTGGTGGTCATCTGTCTCTCCGAGGGTCGGGGCCTGAGCCCATGGTGGACGACGTACGGCGTGCGGGCTGCCCGTGACCTTCGCCACGGGCAGCCCTGGGAGGGACGGTCGTCCCGGTCAGACGCGCGCCCCGACCGGTTCGTCGTCCGGGTCGCAGTCCCGGTCCGCCGTCTCGGGAACCGGGTTCCGGGTGAGGGCCTCGCCCTCCACGTCGACCCGGGGCAGCCACCGGTCCAGCCACGTCGGCAGCCACCAGGCCCGGTCGCCCAGCAGGGCGAGGACGGCGGGCACGATCGCCATCCGGACGACGAAGGCGTCCAGGAGCACGGCGGTGGCCATGCCGAAACCGATCATCTTGATCATGGAGTCGCTCTCCCCGATGAAGCCCGCGAAGACGGCGATCATGATGAGCGCGGCGGCCACGACGACGCGGGCGCTGTGCCGGAACCCCGAGACGATCGCCTGGTCGGCCGGTTCGCCGTGGACGTACGCCTCGCGCATCCGCGAGACGAGGAAGACCTCGTAGTCCATGGCCAGGCCGAAGACGATGCCCACCAGGAAGATCGGCATCAGGCTCATGATCGGACCGGTCTGCTCCACCCCGAACATGCTCGCCCCGTGCCCCTGCTGGAAGACCAGGACGACCGCGCCCAGTGCCGCGAGGACCGAGAGCAGGAAGCCGAGCGCCGCCTTGAGGGGGACGAGCAGGGACCGGAAGACCACCAGCAGGAGGATGACGGCCAGACCGACGACGGTGATGAGATACGGCACCAGCGCGGCCTGTACCTTCGTCGCGATGTCGATGTTCAGCGCGGTGGTACCGGTGACCTCGAAGGACGCGCCGGTCGCCGACTCGATGCCCGGGCGCTCGCCCCGGATGGTCTTGACGAGGGTCTTGGTCCTGTCGTCGGTCGGGCTGGTGGCCGGTGTCGCGGTGAACACGGCCGTGTTCCCGGCCTCGTTGAAGCGGGGCGCGGCGACCGAGACGACGCCCTTCGTGTCGGTGATCTCCTGGTGGACGGCGTTCACCGCGGCCTTGGCGTCGTCGGTCCCCTGGGCGTCGACCACGATGGTGAGCGGCCCGTTGAAGCCGGGGCCGAAACCTTCGGCGAGGGCGTCGTAGGCGCGGCGCTCGGTGGTGGACGTGGACTTGGCCTCGTCGCCGGGCATGCCGAGCTGCAACTGGGTCATCGGGATCGCGAGGGCGCCGAGGCCCACGACGCCCAGCAGCAGGACGGGGATCGGGCGGCGCAGTACGAACCGGGCCCAGCGGGTCCCACGGTTGTCGCCGGATCCCGTCCCGGCCCGGGCAGCCGCGTCGGATGCCGTGGTCCCGGCCGGAGCAGCCGCGTCGGGCGTCCCGGTCCCGGCCGGCGTCGGGCCGCCGGTCGAGACCCGCCGGCCCGCGACGGTCCTCTTCCCGGCGACGACGCGCTTCACGAGCAGGACCCTGCTCCTGTTCCCGCTCCGGGCCCGCGGCTTCGCGGCCCGCCCGGCGCCCTTGCGGGCCGCGCCCGACAGCACGGCGTTCGGCCAGAAGCCGACGAGTGCGGGCACGACGGTCAGGGCGATGACCACGGCGACGACCACGGCACCGGCGGCGGTCAGGCCCATCTTCGTCAGCATCGGAATGCCGACGACCGTCAGGCCGGCCAGCGCGATGACGACGGTCAGGCCCGCGAAGACGACCGCCGAACCGGCCGTACCGACCGCGAGACCGGCCGCCTCCTGCGGCGCGTGTCCCTTGTCGCGCTCCTCGCGGTAGCGGGAGACGACGAACAGCGCGTAGTCGATGCCGACCGCGAGGCCCAGCATCATCGCCAGGGTGCCGGTGCTCGTGGACAGTCCGAACGCCTCGGCCAGCATGGTGATGGTGAACATGCTGACGCCGACGCCGAGGATCGCCGTCAGCAGCGGCAGTCCGGCGGCGGCCAGCGAGCCGAAGGTGATCAGCAGGACGAGGGCGGCCACCGCGATGCCGATGATCTCGGCGACCCCGCCGGGCCCGCCGCCGCTGTCCATGGCGCTGCCGCCCGTCTCCACGGTCAGGCCGCTCTCGCGGGCCTGGTCGGCGGCCTTGTCCACCGCCGTCCGGCTGGCGTCGGTGACCTCGGACGACGTCACCTTGTAGGTGACGGTGGCGTAGGCGGTCGTACTGTCCTTGCTGACCTCCTTCGTCTCGAAGGGATCAGCGACGCCGGCCACCTGCGAGCCGTCACCGAGGGCGGTCACCGTCTCCTCGATCGCCTGCCTGGTGGCGGTCGCGGTGACCTTCTGCCCGTCGGGGGCGACGAACACCACCCGGGCGGTGGCGCCGTCGGCGGCGGCTCCGGGGAAGCGCTCCTGCATCAGGTCGTACGCCTTCTGCGACTCGATGCCCGGCATCGAGAACTCCTCGTCGGAGGCGCCCGGCGCCTGGAGGGCACCCAGGCCGACGGCGGTCAGCACCGCCAGCCATATCAAGGCGACGTAACCGCGCCGCCGGAAGGCCAGCCGGCCCAGTCGATACAGAAAAGTAGCCACGTCAGGGAACTCCGCATCTGCTCTCGTTTACCCGATCAGGCTGTCGTGGCGGACCCCCTCCCGTCGTCGTGCGGCTACTGGCACTGCCGACCACCGCATCCGGAGGACCCTCTACTGAAACCGCAGTACATGTCCGGGCCGCCGGGTCCTCCGCCGGTACGACGTCCACGCGGTCGGGCGAGGGCGTCTGACATCATTGCGGCTCGATCTTGTGGTCACCGGGAGACACCATGAAGCGAGGCACGGGACGGAGCGGCAGCTCCGCGGCGCCGAACAGTGTGGATGTGGCGCGTCTCGCCGGGGTCTCCCAGAAGACGGTGTCGAGGGTCTTCAACGAAGAGCCCTATGTCTCCGCCGAGGCGCGCAGACGCGTCCTCGAAGCCGCGGAGCAGCTCGGTTACCGGCGCAACAACGCCGCCCGGGCGCTGGCGTCGGGACGGACGCGCTCGATCGGTGTGATCACGCTCGGCACCGCGCTGTACGGGCCCGCGTCCCTCCTCATGGGCGTCGAACGGGTCGTCCGGGACACGGGGTACGCGCTGCGCGTGGTCAACACCGTGGAGGGCGACCCGGGCGGGCTCGCCGGTGCCGTGGACTCGCTCCTCGACCAGGGCGTGGACGGCATCGTGATCTCCGAGCCGATCGACGAGCAGGGCGGCGGCGAGGCCGAACCCCTCCGTGTCGACGTCCCGGTCCTCGTCATCGGCGCTCCGCCGCCGCCGCTCAGCTCACCGGCGGTGCTGACCGCGGGCCGGGGTGCCGATCTGATGGCCGGCGCCGCCACCGAACACCTGCTGGGACTCGGCCATGTGACGGTCCATCACCTGGCGGGCCCGCAGCGGTGGTTCGCCGCCCAGGACCGGCTGGAGGGGTGGCGGACCACCCTGACCTCGCACGGGAGGGACGTACCCCCTGTCGTCGAGGGCGACTGGTCGGCCGCGTCCGGATACGCCGCCGGACGGGAGTTCGCCCGGATCCCCGACGTGACCGCCGTGTTCGCCGCCAACGACGACATGGCGATCGGGCTGATCCGCGCGCTGGCGGAGGCCGGGCGGCATGTGCCCGACGACGTCGCCGTGGTGGGCTTCGACGACATTCCGGTCGCCGCCTACGTCACTCCGCCACTGACCACGGTGCGGCAGCCCTTCGACGCCGTGGCACACGAGGGCCTGGAGCGTCTGGTGCACGCCATCGAGAACCCGGGCGCCGCCCCTTTGCCGACGAGCGCCCCGCCGATCGACCTCATCGTCCGCGCCTCGACGGCGCCCCCGCACTCGACGACGACCTCGCTCCCGCCCTCGCCCTCGCTCCCGGGCGAAGGCCCTCGGTCTTGACATTCCGGCTCCACGACAGAAGGCTGACCGACCAGTCGGTATGAAGGAGTCGGCCGTGACCGAGCTGAGCATCCCCACTTCCGCGGGTGCGTTCGACGCCACCGTGGCGGGGCCGCCGGACGGTCGCCCGGTACTGCTCCTGCACGGCTTCCCGCAGACGAGGCTGGCGTGGCGGCACCAGATCACGACGCTGGCCGCGCACGGCTACCGCGTCGTCGCGCCCGACCAACGCGGCTACTCCCCCGGGGTCCGCCCCGAGCGGCCCGAGGACTACCGCGTCGACGTCCTGGTCGACGACGTCGTCGCGCTCACGGAGCGACTGGGCTGGACGACGTTCGACCTGGTCGGCCACGACTGGGGAGGCGCGGTGGCCTGGTGGACCGCCGATGCCCACCCCGCCCGTGTACGCACACTGACGGTCGTCTCGACCCCGCACCCCCGCGCCCTCGCCGACGCCCTGCGCACCGACGAGGACCAGCGCACACGGTCGCGCTACATGCTCGACTGGCGCGAGACGCCCGCGACCGAGAACCAGATGCTGGCCCATGACGCCGAGAGGCTGCGCGCCTTCTACGCCGGCAAGGTCCCGCAGACCAGTGCCGAGGCCTACGTACGGCAGCTGTCCCGACCGGGCGCGCTCACGGCGGCGCTGAACTGGTACCGGTCCGGCCGCCCCGAACACGCCATCGGTGTCGTCGACGTACCCACGCTGTACGTCTGGAGCACGGCGGACACGGCGTTCGGACCGGCGGCCGCGCGGGAGACCGCGCAGTGGGTGAAGGGGCCGTACCGGTTCGAGACCCTCGTCGGCGTCAGCCACTGGATCCCCGAGGAGGCGCCCGAGGCGCTGAACCATCTGCTGCTCGAACACCTCACCGACTCCGCCTGACACCCCGGCTCCAGGTCGGCCGACGACCGTCTGTCCTCGCCGGGCGCCGCCGGGCACACTGGGGCCGCGTCCCACCACGGCACGGAAGTACAGCACGCCCGATGACCCTTCGGGCCCGCTGCGAACCCCACCTACCGACCTCGGGGAGACTTCGGTGATCAGAGCACGCCGTACCACGAACAGACGTCCACGGCTGATCGCCTCGGTGCTGAGCCTGCTCGTCGTGACCGCTCTCGCGGTGTCCGACGCCGGCGCGGCCGCAGAGCCCACGGCCGCCACCACGGTGTCCGACGCGGCCTCGGCCGTCGGTTCCCTGGGAATCGCGGGGACGAGTTGGGCGGTCGACGAGCGCACCGGGACGTTGCGGGTTCTCGCCGACTCCACGGTCGCCGAGGCCGACCTGGCCCAACTCCGCCGCGCCACCGGGCGTTTCGCGGATGCCGTGAGCCTCGAACAGCTCGACGGCCGGCTCCGCACGCTCCTCTCGGGCGGCGACGGCATCTACACGGCCGGTTGGCGCTGCTCGGCCGGGGTCAATGTGCAGAGCGGATCGACGTACTACTTCGTCACCGCGGGCCACTGCACCGAGGGCGCGACCACCTGGTACACCGGCTCCGCCCTGACCACCACGATCGGTTCCACCACCGCCACCAGCTTCCCCGGCGACGACTTCGGGATCGTCCGGTACACCAACCCGGCCGTACCGCACCCCGGCTCCATCGGATCCGTCGACATCACCGGCACCGCGACCGCCTACGTCGGCCAGAGCGTCTGCCGTCGGGGAGCGACCACCGGCGTCCACTGCGGCAGGGTCACCGCGCTCAACGCGACCGTCAACTACGGAAGCGGAGACGTCGTTCACGGTCTGATCCAGACCAACATCTGCGCCGAGCCCGGCGACAGCGGCGGCCCCCTCTACGCCGGCGACAAGGTCATCGGCATCCTCTCCGGCGGCTCCGGCAACTGCACGGTGGGCGGCACCACGTTCTACCAGCCGATCCAGGAAGCCCTCAGCGCCTACGGGCTGTCCGTGTACTGACCGGGACCTGCGGCGGACAGGCGAAGACCGGCACCGGCGTCAGGAGCCGGCCAGAAAGGAGAAGCGGACCTTTCGCTGCGGGTTGTCCTTGTTCGTGTCCACCAGACACACCGACTGCCAGGTCCCCAGTTCCAGCCGCCCGCCCACCACCGGCAGCGTCGCGTGGGGTGGTACGAACGCGGGGAGGACGTGGTCGCGGCCGTGGCCCGGGCTGCCGTGGCGGTGCTGCCAGCGGTCGTCGGAGGGGAGGAGGGTGTGCAGGGCGGCGAGGAGGTCGTTGTCGCTGCCGGCGCCCGTCTCGATGATCGCGATGCCCGCGGTGGCATGCGGGACGAAGATGTTGAGGAGGCCGTCGCGGTCGGCGGCCGCCTCCCGCAGGAAGGCCTCGCAGTCGGCGGTGAGGTCGACGACCCGCTCCGTGGAGCCGGAGGCGACGTTCAGGACCCGTGTGGTGAAGGCGTCTGGCATGCGCCCATCCTCGCCCATGCGCACGGCGCCACGCGCGACCGGCCGCCCGGTGGCTGATACGGATGGTCCACTCCGCGAGACGCCATTGACCATGGCCACGCCATCTCGCTACTTTCGGCCGCATGTTGCGTTCAGCCCTGCTCACCACGCGCGGTCACATCGACCTGCTGCGGGTGGCCTCCGCCGCGTGTCGCCGCGGCTGCTGACGCCCTTTTCCCGCACCCCCTCGCGCCCTGCGCTCCGCCCCTGCCCGCACGTCTGATCCGCGCGCACCCCTGACCCCGGTGCACGCCTGAGGCGGCGGCACACGGTCGCGGTCCCCCCACTCCCCTCAACGGCCGTCCTCCCCTCCGTGGAGCACTCATGAGCATCAGCCATGCCCCACCACACCCCCACGAACCCGATATTTCGGTTAACTCCGAGTCGGATGCCCCACTGGACCTCGAACCCATCGTCCCCGCCTCCTCCCGACGCACCCGCGTCCCCCGCTGGCTGCGACGCACCACCGGCCCGCTCCTCCTGCTGCTCCTGTGGCAAGTCCTCAGCGCCACAGGTGTGCTGGCATCCGACGTACTCGCCTCACCGGGCCGTATCGCGCAGGTCGCGGGCGATCTGGTCTCCAACGGTTCGCTCGCCTCCGCCATGACCGTCTCGCTCCAGCGCGTCGCCGCCGGTCTGGTCCTCGGCACCCTCGTCGGCACCGGACTCGCCCTCGTCTCGGGCCTGTTCAGGATCGGCGAGGACCTCGTGGACGCCCCTGTGCAGATGCTGCGGACGGTGCCGTTCGTCGGTCTCATCCCGCTGTTCATCATCTGGTTCGGCATCGGCGAGGCGCCCAAGGTCGCGATCATCACGCTCGGTGTGACCTTCCCGCTCTACCTCAACGTCTACGCCGGTATCCGCGGCGTGGACGCCCAGCTGATCGAGGCCGGTGAGTCCCTCGGCCTCTCGCGCTGGGGGCTGGTACGGCATGTCGTCCTGCCGGGGGCGCTGCCCGGCGCCCTGACCGGCCTGCGCTACTCCCTCGGTATCGCGTGGCTCGCGCTCGTCTTCGCCGAGCAGGTCAACGCGGACTCCGGGATCGGGTTCCTCATGGTGCAGGCGCGGGACTTCCTGCGGACCGACGTGATCGTGGTCTGCCTGATCGTCTACGCCTTCCTCGGCCTGCTCGCCGACTTCATCGTCCGCTCCCTCGAAAGGCTGCTGCTGCAATGGCGACCGACGTTCACCGGCCGGTGACGGCCGCACACGCGGTGCGCGTCGAGGGGCTGACCCGCTCCTTCGACGGCCGTGCCGTCATCGACCGCCTCCAACTCGACGTCCGTCCCGGCGAGTTCGTGGCCCTTCTCGGCCGCAGCGGCTGCGGCAAGTCCACCCTGTTGCGCATCCTCGCCGGCCTCGACCGGGAGATCGAGGGCACCGTCCTGGTGCCGCGCCGCAAGGCCGTCGCCTTCCAGGCACCCCGGCTGATGCCGTGGAAGAAGGTGTGGCGCAACGTCCTGCTCGGGCTGCCGGGCAAGCCCGGACGCCAGGTCGCCGACAAGGCCCTGGAGGAAGTCGGGCTGAGCCATCGCGCCGACGCCTGGCCCAAGACCCTCTCCGGCGGCGAGGCCCAACGCGCCTCCCTGGCACGGGCGTTGGTCCGCGAACCCGATCTCCTGCTCCTGGACGAGCCGTTCGGCGCGCTGGACGCGCTCACCCGCATCAAGGCCCAGCGTCTGGTGGGCGAGTTGTGGCAGCGCCGCGGCTGCGCCGTGCTGCTCGTCACGCACGACGTCGAGGAGGCCGTACTGCTCGCCGACCGCGTCCTGGTGATGGACGACGGGGTCATCGCCCACGAGGAGCGGATCGACCTCGACCGGCCTCGCGACATCACCGACCCGCGCTTCGCGGAGATCCGCGGCGCCCTGCTGGAACGGCTCGGCGTCGACACCGCCGCCGAAGCCGCCTGACCGACCTCGCGAGAAACAGAAACGGACCCCCATGCGACGACGCCGCGTCCCCGCCGCCCTGCTCCTCCCGCTCGCCCTTCCTTTCGCCCTGCTGCTCACCGCCTGCGGCGGGAACTCGTCGGCCAGCACCTCCACGGACACCGACGGCAAGGGCTCCCTGACGCTCGACGTCGGCGACCAGAAGGGTGGTTCGGAGGCGATCCTGCGGGCCGCCGGTGAACTCGACGACCTGGACTACAAGATCAAGTGGTCGACCTTCACCTCCGGTCCGCCCCTGCTGGAGGCCGTCAACGCCGAGGCCGTCGACATCGGCGGGGTCGGCAACACGCCGCCCGTGTTCGCCGCGGGCGCCGGGTCGAAGATCAAGGTGGTCGCCGCCTTCCACGGCACGTCCAAGGGCGACGCCCTCCTGGTGCCGAACGACTCCGAGCTGACCGAGCCCGAGCAGCTCAAGGGCAGGTCCATCGCCGTCGCCCAGGGCTCCTCCGCCCACTACCAGCTCGTCGCCTCCCTCGAAGCCGCAGGCCTGAGCCTGAGTGACGTCGACGTCAAGTACCTCCAGCCGGCCGACGCGCTCGCCGCGTTCACCTCCGGCAAGGTCGACGCGTGGGCGGTCTGGGACCCGTACACCTCCCAGATCCTCCAGGCGAAGCAGGGCCGGGTCCTGACCACCGGCGACGGGATCACCAACGGGCTCGCCTTCCAGGTCGCGGCGCCCGCCGCGCTGCGGGACAAGGAGAAGACCGCCGCGATCAAGGACTATCTGGAGCGGCTGCGGCGGGCCACGGCGTGGGTGTACGACCATCAGGAGGAGTGGGCCAAGGTGTGGGCGAAGGACACCGGACTGCCCTACGAGGTCGCGCTGGCCTCGGTGAAGCAGACCAACTCCACGCGGATCTCGGTCGCGGTGGACAAGCCGTTGATCGCCTCCGAGCAGGAGATCGCCGACACCTTCACCGAGCTGAAGCTGATCCCGAAGAAGGTCGACTTCGCGGACTTCGTGGACACGCGCTTCAACGGTGACCTGCCGCCGTCGACGACGTCGGCACGCGGGGAGGAGTAGCGGGGAGGGGCGGCGGGAAGATCCTGGGCGCGACCCCTGTTGGTAGAAACGTGAACAACACCGAGGTCGTCGTCATAGGCGCTGGTCAGGCAGGTCTCTCCAGCGCCTATCACCTGCGCCGCACGGGTTTCGAGCCGGACCGTGACTTCGTGGTGCTCGACCACTCCCCCGGCCCGGGCGGCGCCTGGCAGTTCCGGTGGCCCTCGTTGACGTACGGGAAAGTGCACGGGATGCACGCGCTGCCGGGCATGGAGCTCACCGGCGCCGATCCCTCACGGGCGTCCTCCGAGGTGATCACCGAGTACTTCGACACCTACGAGCGGACCTTCGGCCTGCGGGTGCGGCGGCCGGTCGATGTGCACGCGGTGCGGGAGGGCACGGACGGACGTCTGCTCGTCGAGACCTCCGACGGGACCTGGGCGACCCGGGCGCTGATCAACGCGACCGGCACCTGGGACCGGCCCTTCTGGCCGCGCTATCCCGGTCAGGAGACGTTCCGGGGGCGGCAGTTGCACACCGCGCAGTACCCCGGGCCCGAGGAGTTCGCCGGGCAGCGGGTGGTCGTGGTGGGCGGGGGTGCGTCGGGCACCCAGCATCTGCTGGAGATCGCCCCGTACGCGGCCTCCACCACATGGGTCACACGGCGCCCGCCGGTCTTCCGCGAGGGTCCGTTCAGCGAGGACGTGGGCCGGGCGGCCGTCGCGCTCGTCGAGGAGCGGGTACGGCAGGGGCTGCCGCCGAAGAGCGTGGTCTCGGTGACCGGGCTGCCGCTCAACGACGCGATCCGGCAGGGCATCGAGGACGGGGTCCTGGATCGCCGGCCCATGTTCGACCGGATCACTCCGGACGGTGTGGAGTGGAGCGACGGGCGGCGCGCGGACGCCGACGTCATCCTGTGGGCGACCGGATTCCGGGCCGCCGTCGACCATCTGGCGCCGCTGAAGCTGCGCGAGCCGGGCGGCGGGATCCGCGTCGAGGGGACGCGGGCGGTCGCCGACCCCCGGATCCACCTCGTCGGCTACGGCCCGTCGGCCAGCACCATCGGCGCCAACCGGGCGGGCCGTGCGGCCGTACGGGACATCAGGCGGCTGCTGGAAGGGGAACCGGTCGCCGTCTGACGTCCCGCGGGGTCACTTCGCCGGCTGCGGTGAGGCGGCTGAACTGCCGCTCTTCTGCTGGGCGTTGAACTCGGCCACGTTGCGCAGGTGCTCCTCGTAGCTGGCCGTGAAGCGGGTGTCGCCCGGCTTGACCGTGACGAAGTACAGCCAGTCACCGGGCGTCGGGGTGATCGCCGCGCGCACGGCCTCCTCGCCCGGGTTGTCGATCGGGGTCGGGGGCAGGCCCATGCGCTGGTACGAGTTGTAAGGGCTGTCGATACGGGTGTCCGCCTCGCTCGTCCTGAGCGTGGAGCGGTTGAGGGCGTAGTTGATGGTGGAGTCCATCTGGAGAGGCATCCCGCGTTCCAGGCGGTTGAAGACGACCCGGGCCACCTTGCCCATGTCGGCCTTGGAGGCGGCCTCGGCCTGGACGATGCTCGCGATGGTGACGGCCTGGTAGACGTTCATGGCGTTGCGCTGGGCACCGGCGGCGATCGGGGCGCCGTTGAACTTCTGGTGGGCCGTGTCGGCCATGAACGTCAGCAGCGACTCGGGCGTGGTCTTGTCGTTCAGCGGATACGTCGCCGGGAAGAGATAGCCCTCCGGGTTGCCCTCGGCGTCGTTCGGCAGCTTCAGGTTCGCCTTGGCGAGGGCCTTCTTGGTGGTGCCGGCCGGGCGGACGAGGACCTTGTCGACGGCGTCGTAGATCTGGCTCGCGCGCCAGCCCTCCGGGATCACCAGCGAGGTGGGCTTGGCGTCCTTGTCGCTGTCCAGGCCCAGCAGCGGCACCGCCACGGCGGTGCCGGCCACGACGGCCCCGGTCGCGATGAGGACGAGGCGGCCCCGGCGGGTCAGTCGAATCGAGCTCCGTGACGGAGTGTTCTGGTACATGCGGGCACGGTAACCCCCATATCATGCCAAACCCGGCATATTTTCAGCTTGTCGGTTCCAGTTGAGCATCCCGGCGTACGAGGGCGGCGTACCGTCCGTCCTTCTCCAGCAGTTCCTCGTGTGTACCGCGCTCGGCCACGCTCCCGGAGTCCAGGACCACGATCTGGTCGGCACCGCGGACGGTGGACAGCCGGTGCGCGATGGTGAGCGTGGTGCGGTTGGCGGACAGGGCGTCGATGGCGTCCTGGACGGCCGCTTCGGTGCGGGTGTCCAGGGCGCTGGTCGCCTCGTCCAGGATCAGGACCGGCGGGTCGCGCAGGATCGTCCGGGCGATGGCCAGGCGCTGCTTCTCGCCACCGGAGAAGCGGTGCCCGCGCTCGCCGACGACCGTGTCGTAGCCGTCGGGCAGGCCGGCGATGTGCTCGTGGATCTGGGCCGCCTTCGCCGCCGCGTGCAGTTCCTCGTCGGTGGCGTCGGGCTTGGCGAAGCGCAGGTTGTCGGCGACGGTGGCGTGGAAGAGGTACGTCTCCTGGGAGACGACCCCGACCGCGCGGGCGAGGGTGTCGAAGTCGAGGTCGCGCACGTCGATCCCGTCGAGGGTGACGCGGCCGCCCGTCACGTCGTACAGCCGCGGGACCAGGTGGCCGAGCGTCGACTTCCCGGCGCCGGTCGGGCCGACGACGGCGAGGCTGCCGCCCGCGGGGACGGTGATGTCGATACCGTCGAGGATGGCGGCGCCCTTGCCATCGTTGTTGTCGTATCCGAACTCCACCTTTTCCAGGCGGACTTCGCCCTTGATGGTGTCGAGGTGGACCGGGTTCTCGCGCTCGGTGATGTCGATCGGCAGGTCGAGGTACTCGAAGATGCGCTGGAAGAGCGCGAGCGAGGCCTGGATCTGGACGCCGGTGCCGAGGAGGCTGACGGCCGGGCGGAACAGGCCCTGCTGGAGCGAGACGAAGGCGACGATCGTGCCGATCGAGACGTCCGGGCCGCCCGTCTGGAGGGCGAGGCCCGCGGTCCAGTAGATGACGGCGGGCATCGCGGCCATGACGATCGTGATGACGGCCATGCGCCAGCGGCCGGCCATGTTCGCGCGGACCTCGAGGTCGACCAGGCGCTCGGACTCGTCCGAGAAGGCCTGGGTGAGCGAGTCGGAGCGGCCCATGGTGCGGCCGAGGAGGATGCCGCTGACCGAGAGGGACTCGGTGACCGTGGCGGCCATCGCGGCCATCTGCTTCTGGCGCTGGGTGGTGATCTTCTTGCGTTCGTTGCCGACGCGGCGGCTGATCCACACGAAGACCGGCAGCAGAAGCAGGGACACGACGGTCAGACGCCAGTCGAGGGCGATCATCGCGACGATCGTGGCGACCACGCTCGTGGCGTTGGAGACCAGCGAGGTGGCGGTGGAGGTGACGGTCGCCTGCATACCGCCGATGTCGTTGGCGATACGGGACTGGACCTCGCCGGTGCGGGTGCGGGTGAAGAACGCGAGCGACATGCGCTGGAGGCGGTCGTAGACGGCGGTGCGCAGGTCGTGCATGACGCGCTGGCCGACCGTCGTGGAGATCAGGGTCTGCAGGACGCCGAAGATGCTGGTCAGCACGGCGCTCAGGATCATGCCGAGCGCGAGCAGGCTGAGCAGCCCGGTGCGGCCCTCGGGGATCGCGACGTCCAGCGTCTCCTTCAGCATGAAGGGCGTGGCGACCGAGACCAGCGACGCGGCGCCGACGAGGACGCCGACGACGGCGAGGCGGCTGCGGTAGGGGCGGAAGAGTTTCAGGATGCGGCGCACCTGCCGGGGCTGCTCCTCGGAGCCGCCGGGCGATGGCCGGGTGGGTGCGTTGTCGGGGTGCATGGGCTCCTTCGGGAGTCTCGTCGTGAGGGACTTACGGACCTTAGCTCATTGTTACCTATACTCACAATGAAGATGGTCCTGTTATTGTTCCCGTATGACCACCCCCGATTCCGACGGCCCGCTCGCCGAGCAGCTGCTCCGGTTCACTCGGCGTGTGCACCGCATCCAGAAGCGGCACATCGAGCAGAGCGGCCTGGGCGTCACCCCTGCCCAGTCGAGGCTGCTGCGCACGCTCGCGCACTACGGCTCGCCGCCGCGCATGGCCGATCTGGCCGAGCGGCTGGAGGTCGTGCCGCGCGCGGTGACGTCACTGGTCGACGGTCTTGAGGCGAGCGGCAAGGTGCGGCGGGTGCCGGATCCGACCAACCGGCGGGTCATCCGGATCGAGCTCACGGACGACGGGCACAAGGCGCTGCGGGAGCTGCGGGGGGCTCGGAGGTCTGCCGCTGCGGAGATTCTGGCGCCGCTGACGGTGGAACAGCGGGAGGTGCTGGGCGGACTGCTGGACACCTTGGTGGACGGGACGGTGCCCGAGCCGGGGAAGCCGTGTTGAGAGCGTGAAAGTGAGAGCATGAAAGAAGGCTGCGGCAAGGAGCCGCGGCCTTCTTCTATGGGTGCTGGGGTCAACTCGCCTCGGAGGCGGTCTCCTTGGTCTTCTGGGCAGGGACGGTTGCGTCTGCGTCTTCAGGCCCGGACTCGGACTCGGGCTTCCCCTCGTCCAGTACCTTCTTCGCCTTGTCCAGGTCCAGCGCGCCCTCCCAGCGGGACACCGCGAAGACGGCGACACAGTTGCCGAGCAGGTTCGTCACGACGCGCATCGAGTCCATGATGCGGTCCACGCCGAGCAGCAGGGCGACGGCTCCGGCCGGGATCGCGCCCAGCGAGGAGGCGGTCGCGGACAGGGCGAGGAAGGCCGAGCCGGGGATGCCCGCCATGCCCTTGCTGGTCAGCATCAGCACCAGGATCACGGTGATCTGCTGGCCGAGGCTGAGGTCGACGCCGACCGCCTGGGCGATGAACAGCGTGCCGATGGACAGGTAGAGCGAGGCCCCGTCGAGGTTGAAGGAGTAGCCGGTCGGCAGCACCAGGCCCACGGCGTCGTCACGGGCGCCGGCCTTGCGCAGTTTCTGCATGACACGCGGCATGACGGACTCGGTGGACGCGGTACCGAGGGCGAGCAGCATCTCCTCGCGGATGTAGCGCAGGAACTTCCAGAGGCTGAGCCCGGTGACCACCTTCAGGGCGACGGCGAGAAGGGCGATGAAGAACGCCGCGGCCGCGTAGCACAGGATGATCAGCTTGGCGTAGGTCTCGATGACACCGAGCCCGTACTGGCCGATCAGGACGGCCATCGCGCCGAACACCGCGATCGGGGCGAGGCGCATGATGAAGCCGACGACCGCGAAGATGATCTCCTGGGCCTGCTCGATGGCGGGCAGTACCTTCGGCACCTTGGTGTGGCCGAGGTGGAGCAGCGCGGCCCCCACCAGGCAGGCCAGGATGAGCACCTGGAGGAGTTCGTTCTCGGCGAAGGCGCCGATGAAACTGGTGGGGATCGCGTTGACGACGAACTCGGTCGTCGAGGGCAGCGAGCCGCCGCCGGTCTTCGCGTCGACCGCCGCGCTGTTCAGCGTGGCCGGGTCGACGTTCATCCCCGAGCCGGGCTGGACGACGTTGGCCGCGAGGAGACCGATGATCAGGGCGAGGGTGCTCGCGACCTCGAACCAGATCAGGGCCTTGAGCCCGATCCGGCCGAAGGCCTTGAGGTCACCGGCCTTGGCGATACCGACGACGACCACGCAGAACACGAGCGGCGAGATGATCGTCTTGATGAGCCGGGTGAAGCCGTCGCCGAGCGGCTGGAGGTCGGAGGCGAAGTCGGGCCAGAGCTTTCCGACAACGATGCCGAGGACCAGGGCGACGGCGACCTGGGCGAAGAGTGAGGTACGCAGTATGCGTGCGACGCGTCGCGGCAGGGACGGGACGGACGGCGGCACGGGCACTCCTTGTGGGGGACGTCGATGCACAGAGGCCTCAAGGGGACGATCTGAGACTTCTGCGATACGGAAAGCGGCTTCCGTGGCGATCACTGGCGATCACTGTGAAGGCGCCGTTGATCTCCCGCGAAACCGACGTGTTTCAGCCGCGTAAATCACTCCCCGAGTGACGCATCGCACACAACTCCCCTCAGTGGCCTCTGCAGCCTCGGCGGTCCTCGGTGAGCACCCCCTGCACGGTGGTCAGGGAGCGGTCGTGGCAGCCGTCCGATCCGTACAGCCGGTAGCGCTCGCTCGTCGTACCGACCGCGTGCCGTTGGTCGCGCGGGACGTTGACCGTCCAGGTGGCGTCGCCGGTGTAGGTGTCGTCGAGCCGTGACCAGGCTGTTCGGCGGCCGTCGTGCGTGACGGTGGCCGTGGCCCGGTCGCCGAGCGTCAGCACGGTCCGCAGCCGGTCGTCCGTACCGAGCGTGGTGGTGCCGTCCATGGTGTACGTCCGCTGGGTGCGCGTCGTGCGGGCCGGGCCCCGTCCGTCGACGGTGACCGACTCGTCGTCCCCCCAGTCGGCCCGGAGCGCGTCGAAGTTCTCGCCGTCGGTCCAGCGGTGCGTGGAGGTGTTGGTGAGCGCGCGCCGGACGGTGGTGGTGACACGGCCGTGCGAGGTGTCGACGTATCCGGCGACGGTGAGCCGGTGCGCGCCCTCGGTGTCCAGGCGGTGCTCCGAACCGGGGGTGTACGCCGAGGAGTTGGCGAGGTCGCCGACGGTGTGCGTGGTGAGCCCACCGGTGACGTGCTCCCTCTTCGCGTCCTGCCAGACGAGGACGTTCACGGGGGCGCTCCAGCCGGTCTGCCCCTCGGGGACGCCGACGACATCGACCTCGACGCGGTGGGGCCGGCCGTCGTTGAGGATCCCGGCGAACGGCGTCAGGTCGTATTCGATCGGCTTGATGTCGAAGGCGCGCGGACCCGGAACGACGTACCAGAGGAAGGGGTTGGACCAGCCGCCGGTCCACACGTGCGGGAACGGCACGGCGATTCCGGCGAGTCGGCCGTCGACCTTGATCTGCACCTCGCGGTACGGACCGCCCGTCGCCTTGCAGGAGTACGGCGCCTCCTCGGGCACCGTGAGATACCAGTACTCCTCGCAGCCGCCGCCGGATCCGGTGGCGTACACCTCGGCGACGATGCGTTCGCTGTTGCGCGGGGTGGTGAGGGTGCCGTCGGTTGGGGTGAGGACCCGGTCGGGGGTCGTGGCGGGGCGGCCGGCGTAGAAGGTCAGGGTGACCTTGACGTCGATGACGCCGGTGTACGTGTCGTCGACGACGTTCCCGATGAGCATCTCGACGTCGTGGCTGCCGCGGAGGGTGTCGCTGTAGCGCGTGACGTCCTTCTCGACCGACCACTCGATCCCGTCGGGTGACGGCTGCGGGGTCGACGTACGGAAGATCTCGATCCCGCCGACGTGCAGATAGCCGAGCCGGTCGTACTGACGTCCCTTCACCTTGCCGTCCAGCCGCAGCACGACCTTGCTCCAGCGGTCGCCGCAGCCGTCGGGCGGGGTGTAGACGCCCTTGTACGGGGTGAAGTCACGGAACTGCGCCTCGGCGAGGGTGACTTCGCAGGACTTGCCGGAGGGCTTGGTGACGGGCGGGGCGGCGGTGACGGGGTCGTGCCAGTCGGAGCCGAACTCCGCCGGGACGTCGGCGGACGAGGCCGGCCCGTCGGCCGATCGGGCGGGTGCCGCCCCGAGGAGGGTGCTCGCCAGGAGGGTCGCTCCGGCGAGCATGGACATGATGATCCGTCTCTTCATGGCCGGTGTTCTACGGCGAGTTGGGCGCCCTCCGCAATGAGGCCTCCCCCGCGAGTGCTAGCTCGCCAGGTCGGCCCTGTCCCCCATCACCACCACAGGATGCCGGTCCGGGTCGAGCGTGCGCAGCAGGTACCGCATCGCCGGTCTGGACAGGCTGACGCAGGCGGACGTACCGCTGCCGTGGTCCATGTGCAGCCAGATGCCGCCGCCCTTGGCATCGCCCCCGGGCCGGGTGGGGTCGTTAGGCGGGGTGCCCTTGACCCGGTTGTAGTCGATGGCGATGACGTAGTCGAAGTCGTGCCAGTGGGACTCGGCCCACCAGCGCGGGGCGGCGAAGGCGGCGGAGCGGGTGTAGGGGAGTTTCGAGCCGGGGTCCTTCAGGACGCCGCCCGCGTCGGTGAGGGTGAACACACCGACGGGGCTGCGCCGGTCACCCTCACGGTGATCGGTCGTCCAGCCCTTCTTGCCGTTGTGCGCGGGCCAACTGCGGGTGCGTTCCCAGACGGAGCCGCGTTTCGTGAAGAGGACGACTGTGGAGTCGGGCGAGTTCCTGCCGTCGCCGTAGACCGCGACGACCTGGCCGGAGTCGTCGGGGATCAGCCGCCGGAGACGGTCGCCGACGTCCGGGACACCGGTGGGGGCGGCGGCCGTCGCGGGCCTCGCGGCGGGTCTCTCGGCGGATCTCACCGGGTCGGTCCGGGGGCTCGCGCAGGCGGCCAGGGCCGCCAGGAGGATCCCGCAGGCCACCGCACGTCGTACATCGCTCGACACCCCGCCATGGTCGCATCCGGACAACCGGCGCGGTCGCATCCGTCCGGCCGCCACGGTCACATGCGGACAACCGTCACGGTCGCATCCGGACAACCGTCACGATCGCGTCCGTCCGGCCGGAAAACCGTTTGCCTCCGACCACGCGATGACGCGAACCTTTCACGGTTTGCTACCGCCGTCCGCGGTCCCTCCACCCCCTGACACGAGCCACTGGGACGTCATCCGTCATGCAGATTCACGACCTTCCGTATCCCGACCCGGGTGTGCCGGACGCGCGCTCGGGTCCCCGATTCCTGTGGTGGCTCTTCCGGAATCAGCTGGGCGGACAGCTCAAGTCCCTGGCCTGGGGACTGGTGCACTTCGTGTCCGTCTCCGCCCTGCCGTTCTGTGTGGGCGTCGCCGTGCAGGCCGTCGTCGACCGCTCCGGCAGCCGGCTCGCCCTCGCGGGCGGGCTGCTGGCGCTGGCCTGCGCCGGCAACGCGATCGGCGACACCTTCCTGCACCGCACCGCCATCACCAACTGGATCACCGCCGCCGCCCGTGTCCAGCAACTGCTGGCCCGCAAGGCCTCCTCGCTGGGCTCGGGGCTCACCCGGCGGGTCTCGGCCGGTGAGGTCGTGGCCGTCTCCACGGGCGACATCGAGAAGATCGGCTGGTTCGTGGAGGCCGTCTCCCGGTTCACCGCCGCGGCGCTCACCATCGTGATCGTCTGCGTGGGCCTGGTGGTCTACCAGCCGGCGCTCGGCGTCGTGGTCGCCGTGGGCCTGCCGGTCCTCGCGGTCGCCGTACTTCCGCTGCTGCCCCGCGCCACCCGGCGTGCCGACTTCCAGCGGGAGAAGGCGGGCCGCGCCACCGAGCTGGCCTCGGACACGGTCGCCGGACTGCGGGTGCTGCGCGGCATCGGCGGCGAGGAGCTCTTCCTCGACCGCTACCGCAGCGCCTCGCAGGAGGTGCGCCATGCCGCCGTGCGCAGCGCCCGCATGTGGTCCCTGATCTCGGCGATCCAGGTGCTGCTGCCGGGGCTGCTGCTGATCGCGGTGGTCTGGTACGGCGTCGGGCTGGCCCGCGAGGGCCGGATCACCATCGGCGAGCTCGTCACCACCTACAGCTCGGTCATGATCCTCACCTATCCGCTGCGGCACTTCGAGGAGATCGCCATGGCGTACTCCTTCTCGCGTCCGTCGGCCCGCCGGGCCGCGCGGGTGCTGTCGCTGGAGCGCGCCACGTCCGAGGAGGGTTCGCTGGCCGGTGACGCGCCGTCCGGAGACCTGTACGACCCGGTGACCGGTCTGCTCGCGCCCTCCGGCCGACTCACCGCCGTGGTGTGCGGCGACCCGGACGTGGCGGGACAGCTGGCGGAGCGTCTCGGCGGCCACCCCTCCGAGGAGGCGACGTCCGTACTGCTGGGCGGGGTACCGCTGGACGAGCTGCCGCTCTCCGTCGCGCGGACCGCCGTCCTCGTCCAGGACAAGGACCCGGTCCTGCTGTCCGGCACGCTGCGCGAACTGCTCGACGTGCCCGCCTCGGGTGACGTCGACCCTCGTGGCGCGCTGGACGCCGCGCAGTGCGGGGATGTCCTGGCCGCCCTGGTCCAGGGCTCGCTCGGCGCCGAGGACCCGATGGACGCCCGGATCACCGAACGCGGGCGCTCCCTGTCGGGCGGCCAGCGCCAGCGGCTCGCCCTGGCCCGGTCGCTGATCACGGACCCCGAGGTGCTGGTCCTGGACGAGCCGACCTCCGCCGTCGACTCGCACACCGAGGCCCGGATCGCCGACGGCGTACGCGCCCTGCGTTCCGGCCGCACGACCGTGGTGTTCACCTCGTCGCCGCTGCTCCTGGACCGCGCGGACCGGGTCGTGCTGGTGCACGAGGGCGAGGTCGTGGCCGTGGGTGTGCACCGCGAACTGGTGCACAAGGAACCCCGGTACCGCGCGGTCGTGACCCGCGAGACCGAACCCACCGAACCCACCGACGACACCGAGGACACCCAAGACGACCACGCCCTGTCGGGCGTACTGGAAGAGATCGAGGAGACGGCATGATCGGCGTGGCGCCACCGGCGTACGACCCGGCGGCCCCGACGACGGCGAACACCCTGCCCGTCGGAGGCGCCTCGACCGTACGCGCCTATGTGACCGAGCTGTTCCGCCGGCACCGCCGTGCCTTCCTGCTGCTCATCGCCGTCAACACGGTGTCCGTGGTGGCGTCGATGGCGGGGCCGTGGCTCCTCGGCGGGCTCGTGGAGCGGGTCTCGGAGGAGGCCCGTGACCTTCATCTGGAGCTGACCGCCGGGCTGTTCGTGCTCGCGCTCGTCGTCCAGGCCGTGTTCGTACGGCAGGTACGGCTGCGCGGCGCGATGCTCGGCGAGCGGATGCTGGCCGACCTGCGCGAGGACTTCCTGGTGCGGTCGGTCGGGCTGCCGCCGGGCGTCCTGGAACGGGCCGGCACGGGTGATCTGCTGTCCCGGATCACGACCGACATCGACCGGCTGGCCAATGCGATGCGCGAGGCCGTGCCCCAGCTGTCGATCGGTGTGGTGTGGGTGGTCCTGCTGCTCGGCGGGCTCGTCGTCACCGCGCCGCCGCTGGCCGCCGCCGTGCTGCTCGCTCTGCCGGTGCTGGTGGTCGGGTGCCGCTGGTACTTCAAGCGGGCGCCGTCCGCCTACCGCTCGGAGGCCGCCGGGTACGCGGCCGTCGCCGCCGCGCTCGCCGAGACCGTGGACGCCGGGCACACCGTCGAGGCACACCGCCTCGGTGCGCGCCGCGTCGAACTGTCGGAGCAGCGGATCAAGGAGTGGACGGCCTGGGAGCGCTACACGCTCTACCTGCGGTCGGTGCTCTTCCCGTTCATCAACGTCGCCCACGTGCTGATCCTCTCCTCGGTCCTGATGGTCGGCGGTGTGTTCGTCCTCAAGGGCTGGATCGACGTCGGTCAGCTGACGACCGGTGCGCTCATCGCGCAGATGCTCGTCGACCCGGTCGGGCTGATCCTGCGCTGGTACGACGAGCTCCAGGTGGCCCAGGTGTCGCTGGCCCGGCTGGTCGGCGTCCGGGACGTCGAGCCGGACGCCGGTGACGACTCGGTGCGTCCCGACGGGCGCGAGGTGCACGCGGACCAAGTGCACTTCGGCTACCTGGAGGGCGTGGACGTGCTGCGCAAGGTGTCCCTGGAGGTCGCCCCGGGCACGAGGCTGGCCCTGGTCGGCCCGTCCGGGGCGGGCAAGTCCACCCTGGGCAGACTGCTCGCCGGGATCTACGCGCCCCGGGACGGCCGCATCACCCTGGGCGGTGCGGAACTGTCCCGGATGCCGGCCGAGCGGGTCCGCTCGCATGTGGCCCTGGTGAACCAGGAGCACCACGTCTTCGTGGGCTCGCTCCGCGACAATCTGCTCCTTGCCCGTACCTCCGCCGTCGACGCCGAGCTGTGGGCGGCGCTGGGCGCGGTCGACGCGGACGGCTGGGCGCGGGCCCTGGACGAGGGGCTGGACACGGAGGTCGGCTCGGGCGGGCTGGCCCTCACCCCGGCCCAGGCCCAGCAGATCGCGCTGGCCCGCCTGGTGCTGGCCGACCCGCACACGCTGGTCCTGGACGAGGCGACGTCCCTCCTCGACCCGCGCGCGGCCCGGCACCTGGAACGGTCCCTGTCCCGTGTCCTCGACGGCCGCACGGTCGTCGCCATCGCACACCGGCTCCACACCGCCCACGACGCCGATGTCATCGCGGTCGTGGAGAACGGCCGCATCAGCGAGCTGGGCAGCCACGACGAGCTGGTGGCGGCGGACGGGGCGTACGCGTCGCTGTGGAGGTCGTGGCACGGGTGACACCGCCGTCCGGCGGTCCGGGAGCCGTCGTACTTCGGTACGGCGGCTTCCGGACGTCGGGGGCGGGGGGGGCCGCCTGCCGGTCGGCCCGGGCGGGCCGGCGCCGCGGCTCCGGTTCGGTCGGTGGATGGGGGCGGCGGCACCCGGACAGCCGGTCCGCGTGTCCGCCACTTTTCGGGACGGTCGTCGTCGGGGTCCGGGATGGCCCGACCCACGGCGCACCGGATTGCTCCGCCGACCGCCTGGTGAGGCGCTGATCAGGAGCCGGCGGTCCTCGCTGTCCGGGGGCCGTCCGACTGGCCGCGTCCCCGCTCCGGCCCTCCGCTCGGGGCCCTCTCCACGGTCCGTGCCGTTGCGCGGTGCCGAAAGGGGGTGGAAGGCTGGAGAGCGGCACCGGTTCGGGGAGCGTCCGGACACCACGCGTTTCGCGCCGGACGCAGCCTGTGCCCGCACCGCGGACGGCCGCGGTGGCCACGGGCCCGGCCTCACCACCTGGAGGTATCCGTGAACAGCGCCGACGGATGGGGAGACGACGTCTACCAGCCCGACGGGTCCGAGGTACAGGACGACGCGGGCCTGCTGGACGCGGAGGACACCCTCGACGACGACGGTGTCGGCGACCCCCTCGACCGGGGCTGGTCTCCTCCTGAGCGTCCCTGGGCGGTCGAGCACACCGGGGTGACGGCGGGCGAACGCGAGACCCTGGACCAACGGCTCGCCGAGGAGCTGCCGGACGCCTCCGTACCCGACGGTGACGGCCTCGGCGACTGCGACGGCAGTGACGGCGAGCTCCTGGACAACGAGGTCGGTGCCCGCCGCTCCGGCCGGCTCGTGGCCCCCGACGAAGGCGCCCACGAGGACGACGAGAGTGGGCTGATCGCGACGGATGTGGGCATCGACGGTGCGGCGGCGTCGGCCGAGGAGGCCGCGATGCACATCGTCGACGAGGACGCCCTGTCCGGCTGACCCCGAGGAGTACACATGCCGCAGGACAAGCACCCCGACTACCGCGAGGTCGTCTTCCGCGACCGCTCCGCCGGTTACGCCTTCCTGACCCGGTCCACCGCCACCAGCGACCGGACCATCGAGTGGGACGACGGCGAGACCTACCCCGTCGTGGACGTGGAGATCTCCTCGGAGAGCCACCCCTTCTACACCGGCAAGGCCCGGACGGTGGACTCGGAGGGACGGGTCGCCCAGTTCGAGCGACGGTACGGAGGTGGGACGGGGCCGGGCACCGAGGGGTGAGCGCCGGCCGAGGCGGGCCGGGGCGGCATCGGGCGAGCGCCCCTTGAGGCCGTCCCGGTCACCCGCTCCCGGCCGCTTCCTCAGATGAAGTTCAGCGCCGCCGCGCAGCCCACCCCGCCGAGCAGCATGAACGCCGGCATCAGCACCTTCAGCTCGACCCAGCTGCCCGCCCGGAACCGCAGGGCCTTGGGCGGCCCGATCGGGTACCAGCGCTTGCGGCCCACCGGGATCGGCCACAGGATCGGGCAGCCGGAGACCGTCAGCGCGTCCCCGATGTCGTGCACCAGCGCGCCCAGCAGAACGGGCAGCCCCAGCCACAGGTACTCCTGGCCCGGCGCGGTGAACAGCCAGTCCGAGCCGTTGCCCGGCTTGTCCAGGACACCGGCGATGATCCACGAGCTGGTCGCGGCCAGCAGCCAGACCAGGATGTCGGCGCTGGAGCCGCGGGTCGCCCGCCACAGCAGTCCCTCGATGGCCAGCACCATGTGCACGAAGAGCAGTGCGAGGACCGCCCAGCGCCCGCCCGTGATCGCCGCGACCGACGCGCCCGCGCCGATCATCACCGCCCACAGCCAGGTGTGGGTGAGCGTGCGGTGGCCACCGGAGCGACGGGGGTCGCCCTGCTTCTTCGTCGCCTTGTAGACGGCGTACGAGAGCTTGTCGACGATCTCGCACAGGCCCCGTGAGATGGGGCCGAAGGCCCGCGAGATGGTGGCCGCCTTGTGGTCGAGGTCGGGAGCGAGCGCCGCCCCGGCGCAGATCAGGGCCCCGGTCAGCAGGACCGGCCAGGGCATCGTGTGGCCCGCCGCGGCGGCCGCGGCTCCGACGCCGAGCCAGGCGGCGGCTCCTGATAGTGAGTGTGCTGGTCCCATCATCGCCGTTGCCCGCCCCATTCCTCTTGTGCCGCTGTCCAGTTGACCGGCCGTGCTGACGCTCTGTCGGCGACACAGCGTACTGCTCGTGATCTTCGCATCCGCATCCGATTCCCCTCTGGGGCAGGAGGGCAGGCAAGATGGGTGGGTGACCCTCATCGATCAGCTGCCGAAGACCGCAGACCCCGACGCCCTCTACGAAGCCTTCGAGTCGTGGGCCGGGGAGCGCGGGCTCACGCTCTACCCCCATCAGGAGGAGGCGCTGATCGAGGTGGTCTCGGGTGCGAACGTGATCGTGTCGACGCCCACCGGATCCGGCAAGAGCATGATCGCCGCGGCCGCGCACTTCGCCGCGCTGGCCCGGGACGAGGTCACCTTCTACACCGCGCCGATCAAGGCGCTGGTCTCGGAGAAGTTCTTCGAGCTGTGCAAGATCTTCGGCACCGAGAACGTCGGCATGCTGACCGGCGACGCGTCCGTCAACTCCGACGCCCCCGTCATCTGCTGCACCGCCGAGGTGCTCGCCTCGATCGCGCTGCGCGACGGCAAGCAGGCGGACGTGGGCCAGGTCGTCATGGACGAGTTCCACTTCTACGCGGAGGGGGACCGCGGCTGGGCCTGGCAGATCCCCATCCTGGAACTGCCCCAGGCGCAGTTCATCCTGATGTCGGCCACGCTCGGCGATGTCTCGATGTTCGAGGAGGACCTCACCCGGCGCACCGGCCGTCCCACGGCGGTGGTCCGCTCGGCGGTCCGTCCGGTGCCGCTGTCCTACGAGTACAAGTTCACCCCGCTCACCGAGACCCTGACCGAGCTCCTCCAGACCAGGCAGGCGCCGGTCTACATCGTGCACTTCACGCAGGCGCAGGCCGTGGAGCGGGCGCAGGCGCTGATGAGCATCAACATGTGCTCGAAGGAGGAGAAGGAGCAGATCGCCGAGCTGATCGGCAACTTCCGCTTCACCACCAAGTTCGGCCGCAACCTCTCCCGTTACGTGCGGCACGGCATCGGCGTCCACCACGCCGGCATGCTGCCCAAGTACCGGCGTCTGGTGGAGAAGCTCGCGCAGGCCGGTCTGCTGAAGGTCATCTGCGGCACGGACACGCTCGGTGTGGGCGTCAACGTCCCCATCCGCACCGTGCTGTTCACGGCCCTGACCAAGTACGACGGCAACCGTGTCCGCACCCTGCGCAACCGTGAGTTCCACCAGATCGCCGGCCGCGCCGGGCGGGCCGGCTTCGACACGGCGGGTTTCGTCGTCGCGCAGGCGCCCGAGCATGTCGTCGAGAACGAGAAGGCGCTCGCCAAGGCGGGCGACGACCCGAAGAAGCGGCGCAAGGTGGTCCGCAAGAAGGCTCCGGAGGGCTTCGTCGCCTGGTCGGAGAGCACCTTCGACAAGCTCATCGCCTCCGACCCGGAGCCGCTGACGTCGCGTTTCCGGGTCACGCACACGATGCTGCTGTCGGTGATCGCCCGTCCCGGCAACGCCTTCGAGGCGATGCGGCATCTGCTGGAGGACAACCACGAGCCGCGCAAGCAGCAGCTCAAGCACATCCGGCGGGCCATCGCGATCTACCGCTCGCTGCTGGACGGCGGCATCGTCGAGAAGCTCGACGAGCCGGACGCCAGCGGCCGCATCGTCCGCCTCACCGTGGACCTCCAGCAGGACTTCGCGCTCAATCAGCCGCTGTCCACCTTCGCGCTCGCCGCGTTCGAACTCCTCGATCCCGAATCGCCGTCCTACGCCCTGGACATGGTCTCCGTCGTCGAGTCGACGCTGGACGATCCGCGCCAGATCCTCGTCGCCCAGCTGAACAAGGCGAAGGGCGAGGCCGTGGCCGCCATGAAGGCGGACGGCATCGAGTACGAGGAGCGTATGGAGCGGCTCCAGGACATCAGCTACCCGAAGCCTCTGGAGGAGTTGCTCTTCCACGCGTACAACACGTACCGCAAGAGCCACCCCTGGGTCGGCGACCATCCGCTCTCCCCGAAGTCCGTCATCCGTGACATGTACGAACGGGCCATGTCCTTCACGGAGTTGGTGTCCTTCTACGAGCTCGCTCGCACCGAGGGCATTGTCCTGCGATACCTCGCCAGTGCCTACAAGACGCTCGACCACAACATCCCGGACGACCTCAAGTCGGAGGATCTCCAGGACCTCATCGAGTGGCTGGGCGAGATGGTCCGCCAGGTCGACTCCAGCCTGCTCGACGAGTGGGAGCAGCTCGCCAACCCGGCGGAGATGACCGCCGAGGAGGCCCAGGAGAAGGCCGACGAGGTCAAGCCGGTCACCACCAACGCGCGCGCCTTCCGGGTCCTCGTCCGCAACGCGATGTTCCGCCGTGTCGAGCTCGCCGCGCTGGACCAGGTCGAGGAGCTGGGCGAGCTGGACGCCGAGGCCGGCTGGGACGCCGACGCCTGGGGCGAGGCGATGGACAAGTACTGGGACGAGTACGAGGACCTCGGCACCGGTCCCGACGCCCGCGGCCCCAAGCTGCTCCTGATCGAGGAGGAGCCGGAGAACCGTCTGTGGCGGGTCCGTCAGATCTTCGACGACCCGAACGACGATCATGACTGGGGCATCAGCGCGGAGGTCGATCTGACGGCCTCCGACGCGGAGGGCCGTGCGGTCGTCCGCGTCACCGACGTCGGCCAGCTGTGAGCACAGGAGAATCCCACCCATGACGAACCCGGCCGAGAGACTGGTCGACCTGCTCGACCTGGAGCAGATCGAGGTCAACATCTTCCGCGGCCTGAGCCCCAACGAGTCCCTGCAACGGGTCTTCGGCGGCCAGGTGGCGGGCCAGGCACTGGTCGCCGCCAACCGCACCACCGAGGGCGACCGCCCGGTGCACTCGCTGCACGCGTACTTCCTGCGTCCGGGCCGGCCGGGTGTGCCGATCGTGTACCAGGTCGAACGGGTGCGGGACGGCAGGTCGTTCACGACCCGTCGGGTCACCGCGGTGCAGCAGGGCCGCACGATCTTCAATCTCACCGCCTCCTTTCACAAGCCTGAGGAAGGTCCCTTCGAGCACCAGCTGCCGCCGGCCCGCGAGGTCCCGGACCCGGAGTCGCTGCCGTCGGTGACGGACGAGATCCGGGAACATCTGGGCGCGCTGCCCGAACAGCTGGAGCGGATGGCGCGTCGCCAGCCCTTCGACATCCGCTATGTGGACCGGCTGCGCTGGACGCCCGAGGAGGTCAAGGACGCCGAGCCGCGCAGCGCGGTGTGGATGCGCGCGGTCGGACCGCTCGGCGACGATCCGGTCGTGCACACCTGCGCGCTGACCTACGCCAGTGACATGACCCTCCTGGACGCCGTCCGCATCCCGGTCCAACCGCTGTGGGGCCCGCGGAGCTTCGACATCGCGTCGCTGGATCACGCCATGTGGTTCCATCGGCCGTTCCGCGCGGACGAGTGGTTCCTGTACGACCAGGAGTCGCCCATCGCGACGGGCGGCCGGGGGCTGGCCCGCGGGCGGATCTACGACGTGCGGGGGCGACTGCTGGTGTCCGTCGTCCAGGAAGGGCTGTTCCGGGCGCTGTAGGCCGGTCGGCTGTCGGTGCGGCTCATACGCTTCTGCGGCGCAGCCAGCCGAGCAGGCCGCGGGACTGCTGCTCGGGGGTGGTCGCAGCGGCGGACGGCTGCTCCGGCACGGGAGTCGCTTCCTTGGCAGCGGGTCGTGGCGCGGGCCGGAGCCCGCGGGCGTCCGCCAGGGTCCGGGTGAGGGCGGACCTCAACCCGCTGATCTCGTCCGGGTCGTCCGCCGTCATGATCCTCTCGGCGAGGTAGGCGGCGGGTGAACCCTGGGCGCCCTGGGCCGGCGGGCCCGGCCGGAAGCGCGTGAGGTGGGAGCGCTCATAGGGGTCGGGGACGATCTCCGAGATCTGTACGGGGTCGAGGAAGGCGGCCAGGGCCCCGGCGCTCTCCCAGGGGCCGTCGGCCACTCGCAGCAGGAACTCCCGGTGGCGTCCACGCCAGTTGCGTGCCCGCAGGTCCAGCCCCGCGTCCAGCAGGTCACGCATGCCCTCGGGCGTGCGACGGGCGTTCAGCAGAGGGAAGTTCTCCTCATCGGCCGCGAACTGCCGGACTTCGTCGGCCAGATACAGCCAGACCACCGCCCGGTACCGGTTCAGATAGAAGCGCACCGGCGCCACCACGCCCAGTCGCGCCAGGCGTGTGAACCTGCCGACGGGCACATCCATGACGGCCGCGCCCTCGGTGGTGCCCACGACCCGCACACGTTCCTGCAGCGCGTCGGGGAAGCCGTCCTCCGAGCGCAGCCGGTCGATCTCGGAGCGGGAGACGCGGCGGCCTCCACCGCCTTCGTCGGGGACGGTCCAGATGTGGCCGAGGTGGACGGCGAGGTCGAACTCGCTTCGCTTGAGACCCAGTTCCCGTGCCGCGCGGCTCGGCGCGCAGGAGAGCTGGTGGGATGGGGTGATGGTGCTGCCTGACATGGTCGTACTCCCCCGTGGAGTCGGTCGCTCACGCTGTGTGCGCTCGCCGTGAAAAAACCGTAACCGGTTCGGCGCGGCACCGCCCGAGCCTGTGGATAACTCCACGGGGGATGGACAATCAGCAGGTCAGAGGTCCATGGCCGAGCTCTGTTCAGGGCGGCGGACGTCCACGCCGAGGTGCTCGCCCACACGATTGACGAGCAGGGTCATCTCGTAGGCGATCTGCCCGATGTCGGCCTCCGCGCCGCTGAGCACGCACAGACAGCTGCCGGTCCCCGCCGCGGTGACGAACAGCACCGCGTCGTCGAACTCGACCATCGTCTGCCGCACTCTGCCGGCGCCGAAGTGGCGTCCGGACCCCTTGGCCAGGCTGTGCAGTCCGGACGCGACGGCGGCGAGGTGCTCCGCGTCCTCGCGGCGCAGCCCCGTGCTCGCTCCCGCCACCAGCCCGTCGTTGGACAGAACCAGTGCGTGTCGTACGTGGTCGACGCGCTCCGTCAGATCGTCCAGCAGCCAGCCGAGTCCCTGGTTCTGCGCCATGTCTCCGTCTCCCCGTGTGACGTCTCCCCCTGGCCGGAGGATCTCCCGGCCACCCTTCCCGACGGCCGGTGTCCGGGCAAGGAGGACGGGCCAAGCCGCGGAAGATGGCCGAACCTTTGCACGAGCACCGGCGTCAGCCCACCGAGTCGAGCAGTCGGGCGGTGTGCATCCGTCCCGCGTACTCGACGAGCCGGATCAGCACTTCCTTGCCCGAGTCGCGGTCCCGGGCGTCGCAGAGCACCACGGGGGTGCCGCGGTCGAGGTCGAGGGCGCGCGAGACCTCACTCGCGCCGTAGGTGCGGGCGCCCGTGAAGCAGTTGACGGCCACGACGAACGGGATGTGCCGGTGCTCGAAGTAGTCGACCGCGGGGAAGCAGTCCTCCAGGCGCCGGGTGTCCGCGAGGACCACGGCCCCCAGGGCGCCTTGCGACAACTCGTCCCACAGGAACCAGAACCGGTCCTGGCCGGGGGTTCCGAAGAGGTAGAGGGAGAGACCGGACCGGATGGTGATGCGGCCGAAGTCCATGGCGACCGTGGTCGTGACCTTCTGGTCCACGCCGTCGGTGTCGTCCACCAACTGACCGGCCTCGCTGAGGAGTTCCTCGGTGCGCAGCGGCCTGATCTCGCTGACCGCGCCCACCAGGGTGGTCTTGCCCACGCCGAATCCGCCGGCGACCAGTATCTTCAACGCCAGCGCGGTCGAATCGCCGCCCTGGGCATCGGAAGTCTCGGAGACCATTGATCACTTCTCTCGGGGGTACCGGTAACGGCCGACGGTGCAGGTGTGCGAAGTCAGCATGATGACAACTGCGGTACCCCTTCGAGGAGTTAGACCGCTATTTGACCCATGTGGCCGGTTCGCGCGCGTTCGGTTGCGAAGTTTCATCTACAGTGCCCGCAGCCCTTCGATCACCTCGCGCAGAATCCGTTCGTCAGGAAGCTGCGCGGGCGGTACCGGGCGGCTGACGGTGACGCAGCCGAGTTCCAGGAGGTCGCCGAGGAGCACCCTGACCACGCCGACGGGCAGGTCGGCGCCCGCGGCGAGTTCGGCGACCGACTGGGTCTCCACGCGGCACAGTTCGAGCAGGGCCCGGTGCTCCGGTCCGAGCGCGGTGTCGTCGTCGACACCGGGCGCGGCGACGTCCAGCGTGACCAGGGCGATGAGGTCGAAACGCACCCCGGTGGGGCCGGGTCTGGTGCGTCCGCCCGTCATGGCGTACGGGCGGACGAGAGGCCCGGCCTCACCGTCGTACCACTGACTGCCCTGCTCCCGCGGGGCGTCCGTCATGTCCTGCGTCATGAGCGTGGACCGCCCTTCTCGTCTCATCCGGCGGGAGGCCGCGCGGCGACGCGCGGCGCCGTGTACAGGTGCTCGCCGACGCGCTTGACGAGCCGTGCCATCTCGTAGGCCACCAGGCCTATGTCGGCGGTCACGGCGGTGAGCAGGGCGAGGCAGGAGCCGTCACCGGCGGCCGCCACGAACAGGAAGCCGTCGTCCATCTCGACCATGGTCTGGCGCACTCCGCCCGCGCCGAAGTGACGGCCCGCGCCCTTGGCCAGACTGTGGAAACCGGAGGCCACCGCGGCCAGGTGCTCCGCGTCCTCGCGCCGCAGGTCGGTCGACGCCCCCACGGCCAGACCGTCGTTGGACAGCACCACGGCGTGCCGTACCTCGCTGACGCGCAGCACCAGGTCGTCCAGCAGCCAGTCGAGTTCTCCGGACCTCTGAGCGGCCCTCATGCCGGGATCCTGGATCATGCGGGGTCTCCTTCGCTGCTGTCGCTGACCGCGGGGGAATCCGGGGTGGCGCCGCGGCCGGGCCGGCGTCCGCCGCCGCGTGCCCAGCCGTCTCGGTAGGCCGCCATCCGGTCCCGTACGAGCTCGGGGGTGCGCCGGTCCTCGCCCCGTGGGTCGGAGTGCGGTTCCGGTTCCTCCGCGCGTGGTTCTCGCAGCTGAGGGGCGAGGTTCGCCTGGCGGACGCGGCGCGGGAGGTCGTCCGACTCCTCGGAGTCGTCCGGGGGACGGTGCAGTCGCAAGGTGGTGACTCCGGGGGGTGGGGTGTCGGACCCGGACTCGGCCCTCGCCGGCGCCGCGACTTCCCTCCTGGCCTCCGCGGCGACCGGTGCGGGGGCCACCAGTGCGGGCCGGTCGGCCGAGGCGTGCACGGACTCCTGCGACCGGGCGGCGCCGGGCACCCGCGCGTAGGCGTGTTCCTGCTCCACGGTCCTGCGAGGGGAACGTTCCTCCGCGCCGCTGTGCAGCAGGGCGGTGGGCAGGAGGACGACGGCCGTCGTACCGCCGTAGGGCGAGGTGCGCAGGTGGACCTTGATGCCGTGCCGGGCGGCGAGTCTGCTGACCACGAAGAGTCCGAGCCGGTCGCTGTCGAACAGGTCGAGCGCCTCGGACTGCTCGATGCGGTGGTTGGCCTCGGCGAGGGACTCCTTGCCCATGCCGAGGCCCCGGTCCTCGACCTCGACGGCGTAGCCGTTGCCCACGGGTTCGCCGGTGATGCGCACGCGTGTGTGCGGGGGCGAGAACTGCGCGGCGTTCTCGACGATCTCGGCCAGCAGGTGGGTGACGTCGGCGACGGCCCCGCCCACGACGGACGCCTCGGGGAGCTGCCGGACCTCCACGCGCGCGTAGTCCTCCACCTCGGAGACGGCCGCGCGCACCACGTTGGTCAGGGAGACCGGCATGCGCCAGGCGCGGCCGGGTGCCGCTCCGGAGAGGATGATCAGGCTCTCGGCGTGGCGCCGCATCCGGGTGGTGAGGTGGTCGAGCCGGAAGAGGTCGCTGAGCTCGCCCGGGTCCTCGGAGCGGCGTTCCATGTTGTCCAGCAGGCTCAGTTGGCGGTGCACGAGGACCTGGCTGCGGCGGGCCAGGTTGACGAACACCCCGGAGATGCCGCTGGCGAGTTCGGCGCGTTCCACTGCGGCCCGCAGCGCGGCGCGGTGCACGGTCCCCAGGGCCTCGGCGACCTGCCCCGTCTCGTCCTCCGAGGGCGGTCCGGGCGGGGCCTCCGCCTGGACGTCGATCTCCTCGCCGGCCCGCAGCTTCCGCATGGCCTCGGGGAGTTTGCGGCGCGCGATCTCCAGGGCGCTGTTGCGCAGCCCCTCCAGCTCGATGACCAGGCCGCGTCCGATGCGTACGGAGATGACGAGCGAGGCGGCGACGGCGGCGAGGCCGAGCAGGACGGCGGCGCCGGCCGGGGTGAGCAGCCCGCGGGTGAACGGGTCCGCCTGGTCCGCGACGCCGCGTCCGGCGTCCTCCTCGATGGTCCGCATCCCGTCCTGCACGCGTGCGTGTGCCTTGCTCCAGGTGGCCTCGGGTGCCGCGGCGATGGCCGCCACGCCCGCGCGGCTCGCGAGGACCTTGTCCTCGACGGTGCCCACGGCGGCGTAGTCGCTGCCGTCGGCGAGGTCCTGCCAGACGGCGCGTTCGGGGCCGCGCAGGTCGGCGACGGCGGACTCGGTGAGGGTTCGGCGGGTGTCGACGGCTCCGGTGAACAGCCGCAGCCGCTCGCCGTCGATGCGTCCGGCGAGCCGGGCACCGGCCAGCAGCACGTCCTCCTGGGCCAGGGCCTCTCCCGCGCGGGAGAACTCGAGCAGCACGCGCGCGTCGGAGCCCAGTTCGGCGTCCTGGATGCCGGTGAGGGCGCCGCCCACGCCGAAGGCCGTGGCGATGGTCCGTGTGTAGCGCCCGTACGTCTCGTCCCAGCCCGCGCGGCGGTCGAGCACCGCGGTGCGCACGGAGCGCAGTTGCTCGGCGCCGGTCACGAAGGTCTCCAGGCGCTGGGCCACTCCGGCGGGCAGTTCCTCACCGTCGGCGACGGTGTTGTCGTCGCCGAGCCGGAGCTTCGCCAGGGCTTTGTCCGTGCCTTCCGCAAGGGCCTTGAGGTCTCCGCCGCGGCCGCCGGTCGGGTCGGTCGCATAGCGCACGGCGGCCGCGCGTTCCGCCTGGAGGGCCGCGACGGCGGCCGCGACCGGGGACCGGATCTCGGCGTCCACCCGCTGCAACTGCCGTAGCCGGGAGATGTCCTGGGCGGTGCTGACGGTGGCGTACGCCCACAGGGCCAGCAGCGAGACGACCGGCACCATCAGCAGGCAGACGATCTTGGCGCGCACGGTGCGCGGGCGTATCAACCACCGTCCCGCGCGCGTGAGCGTCTCCTCCGGTACGGCGCCCGTCGGCTCGTCCAGGTCTTCGTCGGCGGGTGGTCCGGCGTGCGCGCGGCGGCCGCGGGCGGGGGGCGGGGCCGCCGCCTCGGCGCCGTTCGTGGGGGTCCTACGGGGTGTACGCATGGCCTCCTGCCTCGGGAGTGGTCGGTGGGCGGGCCCGGCGGCCCGACGGGTACCTCAACCGGTGACGCTCTGGACCGGCCGCTGGGCCGAGGCGGACGCCTCGCGCTCCCCCGACGTCGGTGACAGCGCGACGAAGGCGGAGGTCAGGAAGAGATAGGACCCGAGGCCGACGGCGAGGGGGAAGATGAACTGCATCGCCGTGGCCCCGGGCAGGGCCGCGCCGGAGGGGCTGACGTGCACGCTCACCGAGAACATCCCGGTGTAGTGCATGCTGCTCACCGCGGCTCCCATGATGAGTGAGGCGACGGTGACGGCGACCGGCGACTTGATGTTGAGCGCGGCCCAGAGGGCGGCCGTCGCGGCGACGACGGCGATCAGCACGGACAGTCCGACGAGGACCGGGTCGTAGTTCACGTCGCCGTGCAGGCGGACGGCGGCCATGCCCAGGTAGTGCATGCTCGCCACGCCGAGTCCGGTGGTGAGACCGCCGAGGAAGAGCGCCCGCGCGCGGTCCTTGCCGTAGCCGACGGCGAAGACTCCGGCGCAGACGACGATCATGGCTACGAGGAGGCTCACGATGGTGAGCGGTACGTCGTAGCGGATGTCGGTGCCGCTGACGCTGAAGCCGAGCATGGCCACGAAGTGCATGGTCCAGATGCCGGTTCCGATCGCGGAGGCGGCGGTGATGAGCCAGTTGCGGCGTGAACGCCCCGTGGCGCCGAGCGCGCGGACGGTGCAGCGCAGCCCGAGTGCGGCGCCGATGCAGGCCATCACGTACGACAGCACGGGGGTCAGCCAGCCGAGTGCGGCGTGGTCCAGGTGTCCCATGGGTCCGGGACGCTAGTCGGGGCATGGACGCACAAAGGGGGCGCAGTTCGAAAGGTGTTGGAATATGACGCAGAGATGTACTTGAACGATCGCGTCGCGCTCGAACGTGTGCGCAGGAGCGTCATCCTTGTCGGTGGGAGATCATGCGGACCATGAGCGACGACCACACACATGTCCAGGAGTTCTTCGGTGCCCGGGCCGCCGACTGGGACGCCCGCTTCCCCGACGACGGTCCCGCCTACGCCGCCGCGGTCGCCGGCCTCGGACTGCGCGAGGGGGATCGTGTGCTCGACGCCGGCTGCGGCACCGGACGTGCCCTGCCGCCCCTGCGTGCGGCCGTGGGGCCCTCGGGAGCGGTCCTCGGGGCCGATCTGACCCCGGCCATGCTCCAGGCCGCCGTACGGGCCGGGCGGGACCGGGACGGGCAGTTGCTGCTCGCCGACGTGGCCGCGCTGCCGCTGCGCGCGGAGTCGCTCGACGCGGTGTTCGGGGCGGGGCTGATCTCCCATCTGCCCGATCCGGCCGAGAATCTGCGGGAGTTGGCGCGCGTGGTGCGTCCGGGCGGCGTGCTGGCGCTGTTCCACCCGATCGGCAGGGCGGCGCTCGCGGCACGACAGGGCCGGCGGATCACGCCGGACGACCTGCGCGCGGAGCCCAACCTCCGGCCCCTGCTGGCCGGTTCCGGGTGGCGTATGACGTCGTACGTCGACGAGGACACCCGGTTCCTGGCACTGGCCGTGCGGGACGGCTGACCGGGAGAGCCCGGCCGCTCCGCCCCTTCAGCCCCGACCGGCGACCGCCGCCACGAAGGCGTCGGGATTGTCGAACATGACGTTGTGGCCGGCGCCGGGCACGGTCACCACGCGCACCCCCGCGGCCTCCAGGCCGGCCCTGCCGTCGAGTTCACCGCTCGACTCGCCCTGCAGATACACGCGCTCGATGGCGAGTCCTTCGAGGATCGTGCGCATCACGGGCTCGGAGCCACGCCTCAGCCCGACCGCCGAGCGGTGCAGGGCACGCGGGTCGGCCAGCCGCATGGTCGCCGCCCACAGCGGGCCGACCTGTTCCAGCACGCGCGCGTAGGCACCGTCGACGAAGGCCTCCTCCTCGTGGGAGGCGATCCCGCTGCTGCCCGCGGCGGGCGGCGGGAACGCGTCCAGGTTGGCCTCCGTGAGCACCAGACGGGAGACCAGTTCGGGGCGCCGGTGGGCGAGCACCAGGGCGACGGCGCCGCCCATGCTGTGCGCGACGAGCTCGGCACCCCTGACACCCGCCGCGTCCAGCGCCGCCGCCAGGGCGCCCGCGTGGTCGTCGAGGGTGTAACCGAAGTGCTCGGGCCGGTCGCTGATGCCGTGTCCGGGCAGGTCCACGAACAGGCTTCGGTTGCCCGCGAGTTCGGGCCGGGCCGCGATGTGGGCGTGGTAGACGGACGAGACCGACCCCAGTCCGTGCACGTACACGCGCGTGGGTTCCTCGCCGGGCACCTCCGTCCACCGGATGCGGCTTCCCTTGCCGTCGAACTCGGCCTGCTTCATCGCGTCCTCCCTCGGAATCACCACCAGGACCATACATCGGTTCCGATGTATTGATAAGCCGAAGTATTCATCATCCGATGTACACCAGGCGCGCACCGGATGTACGGCAGAATGCGGGCATGCTGGAGCTCGCCATCCTCGGATTCCTCTACGACGCCCCCCTGCACGGCTACGAGCTGCGCAAACGCATCACGGCGCTGACCGGTCACGTGAAGCCCATCGCGGAGAGCACGCTCTATCCGGCGATCAAGCGCCTGGAGAAGGCCGGGCTGTTGGAGCGCGCGACGGAGCCCGGTTCCGTCGCCGCCCCACGACACGTCCTGACGCTCACCGAGGACGGCCGCCGCGATCTGCGCCGCCGGCTCGCCGAGCCCGTGCAGCGCGACATCACCGACGAGAACCGCTGGTTCACGCTGCTCGCGTTCCTCCGGCACCTGGACGACGCCGCAGCGCAGGCGGCCGTGCTGCGGCGCAGGCTGGCGTTCCTGGAGGAACCCGCGAGCTTCTTCCACGAGGGTGACCGGCCGCTGCGCGCCGAGGAGCTGGACGATCCCTTCCGGCGCGGAATCCTGACGATCGCGCGCGCCACGTCCCGCGCCGAACTCACCTGGCTGCGGGACACGCTCACCTCACTGGACGGCTGATCCGAACGGTGCCGGCCGCGTCACGCGCCCAGCGCCGCGAGCACCACCGACCTGGCCTCCTCCTGGACCTGCCGCAGGTGGTCCGCGCCGAGGAAGGACTCCCCGTAGATCTTGTAGACGTCCTCCGTGCCCGAAGGCCGGGCCGCGAACCAGGCGTTGGCGGTGGCGACCTTGATCCCGCCGAGGGCGGCACCGTTGCCGGGGGCCTCGGTGAGCACCTGGGTGACCGGCTCGCCGGCGAGGGTGTCGGCGGTGACCTGGCGCGGGGACAGCTTGGCGAGCAGGGCCTTCTCCTCGCGGGAGGCCGGGGCGTCCACGCGCGCGTAGGCGGGGGCGCCGAAGCGGTCGGTGAGCTGCGCGTAGTGCTGCGAGGGGGTCTTGCCGGTGACGGCTGTGATCTCGGAGGCGAGCAGCGCCAGGATGATGCCGTCCTTGTCGGTGGTCCACACCGAGCCGTCCCGGCGCAGGAAGGACGCGCCCGCCGACTCCTCGCCGCCGAAGCCGAGCGAGCCGTCCGACAGGCCGTCCACGAACCACTTGAAGCCGACCGGGACCTCGACCAGCGGCCGGCCGACGTCCGCCGCGACCCGGTCGATCATGCTGGACGACACGAGGGTCTTGCCGATCCCGGCACTCGCGGGCCACTGCTGACGGTGCGAGAACAGGTACGAGATCGCCACGGCCAGATAGTGGTTGGGGTTCAGCAGGCCCCCGTCCGGCGTGACGATGCCGTGCCGGTCGGCGTCGGCGTCGTTGCCGGTGGCGATGTCGAACCGGTCGCGCTGCTCGATGAGCGAGGCCATGGCGTACGGCGAGGAGCAGTCCATGCGGATCTTGCCGTCCCAGTCCAGCGTCATGAAGCGCCAGGTGGGGTCGGTGAGCGGGTTCACCACCGTCAGGTCGAGCCGGTGCTGCTCGGCGATCCGGCCCCAGTAGGCGACCGAGGCGCCACCCAGCGGATCGGCGCCGATCCGCACACCGGCGGCCCGGATCGCCTCCAGGTCCAGCACGTTCGGCAGGTCGGCGACATACGTGCCGAGGAAGTCGTAGCGGCCGGTGCCGGGTGCGGCCAGGGCACGGGCGTAGGGGATGCGCCGTACGTCCTTCAGGCCGCCGGTGATGATCTCGTTGGCGCGGTCCTGGATCCAGGAGGTCGCCTCGGAACCCGCGGGGCCGCCGTTCGGCGGGTTGTACTTGAAGCCGCCGTCGGCGGGCGGGTTGTGCGAGGGGGTGACCACCACGCCGTCGGCGAGGCCGGAGGCGCGGTTCCGGTTGTGGGTGAGGATGGCGTGCGAGACCGCCGGGGTGGGTGTGTAGCCGTCGGCCTGGTCGACGAGGACGGTCACGTCGTTGGCGGCGAACACCTCCAGGGCCGTGATCCGCGCGGGCTCGGACAGGGCGTGGGTGTCGGCGCCGAGGAAGAGCGGGCCGTCGGTGCCCTGGGCCGTGCGGTACTCGCAGATGGCCTGGCTGGTGGCAGCGATGTGGTCGTCGTTGAAGGCCGCCGCGAGCGACGAGCCGCGGTGTCCTGAGGTACCGAACGCCACGCGTTGCCCGGGCTCGGCCGGGTCCGGGTGCAGCGCGTAGTACGCCGTGACCAGGCGGGCCACATCGATGAGGTCCTCGGGCCCGGCGACCTGTCCCGCTCGCGCGTCCTGCATGTGCCCGCTCCTCCGCAAGAGTCGACCGTGGGGTACGGCCCTCATTCTCCCCTGTCCGGCCCGCCCGGACGCGCACCGGGCGGGCCGTTGTGGCTTGTGTACGGCGGGTGCGACGATGCGGGTCCGCGAGCGAAGGGGACGCCGACGTGAGCCAAGAGGACGAACGCCCGCCCGCCGCCGTGCTGTTCGACGCGCTGGGCGCCGACTACGAGAAGGCGTTCGCGCACGCCCCCGCGCACCTGTCCGCGCTGGAGTGGCTGACCGAGCGGCTGCCGCCCGCCGCGCGGACGCTGGACGTGGGCAGCGGCACCGGGCGGCCCACCGCGGCCGCGCTCGTCGAGGCGGGACACTCGGTGCTGGGGGTCGACGTCTCCCCCGTCATGGTCGAACTCGCCGCCCGTCAGGTACCCGGGGCCGAGTTCCGCTGCGCCGACATCCGGGACCTCCCCCTCGGCTCGGACTCGTTCGACGGTGTGTGCGTGTTCTTCTCCCTGCTCCAGATGACCCGCGCCCAGCAGTCGGCCCTGATGCGACGGCTGGCCCTGGCCCTGCGGCCCGGTGGGCATCTGGTGCTGTCCACCGTGGCCGCGGACGTGGAGGACGTCGAGGTGGTCTTCCTGGGCCGGGAGGTCCGCGCGACGAGCTTCGCCGAGGACGACGTGATCGCCATGGTGGAGGCGGCGGGGCTGACCGTGCTGTCGCGCCACAGCCCCACCTTCACCCCGGACCACCCCGGTGCGGGTCCCGAGCCCCACCTCTTCCTGTACTGCCGCCGCGAGGAGACCCGGGGCTGAGGCCCGAGGCACCCGAGCCGGCGTGCGAGGCGCTGCCGGCCTTGCTCAGCGCGCCTGTTCCTCCCGCGTCTCCGGCGGCTCGGCGGGCGTCGGCCCCGGCCGGCTGAAGAGAACGGCCCGGGCGACGGACGGGGCGAACAGGGCGGTGACCGGCTCGGCGAGGACCAGCACCGCGCGGAAGGCCCGCCCCACGACGGGGTCGCCCGGCGAGCGTTCCGTGACCCGGCGCAGGTACCACCCCGCGACGCGGTCCGCGGGTCCGGCGGCGACCGCGGTGCCGACCGCGCCCGGCATCCCGCGGTCCGCTCCGGCCGAGATGTCCCACGCCTGCCGCGATGCCGCGAGCAGCGCCCGCTGCACCCGGCGCGTGGTGGGGGTACGACGCCGGTCGGCGAGCGCGTCACGCAGGGCGACCGCGCTCATCGCGGCGATGGCCATGCCCTGCCCGTAGATCGGGTTGAAGGTGCACAGCGCGTCGCCGGTGGCGAGGAATCCGGCCGGGCGTCGACCGGGCAGGTCGTAGCGGCGCCGGACGTTCGCGGTCCGCCGGTAGCCGAACGCCGGTGAGAGCGGTTCGGCCTCGTCCAGCCAGCGGTCCAGGAGCGGATGCGCCAGTCGCTTGGTGTACGTCTCGAACTCGTCGTCGCCCGTGGGCGGTTCGTCGCCGCGCAGCCCGGAGACGATGACCAGGTGGCTGCCGTCCTCCAGTGGCAGCGCACCGCCGCCGTTGACCTGGAGGGGCCCGGGGTAGACGTAGTGGCCGAGGGTCTCGCCGTCGAGGGTGCCCTTCCTGCCGCGGTAGACGCGTGAGGCGTAGGCGAGCCCGGTGTCGATGGTCTCCTCGTGCGCGGTCTCGGCGTCGATCGCCGCGAGCCACTGCGGCGCCTTGGTGCCGCTGCCGGAGGCGTCGACGACCAGGTCGGCCTCCAGCGGCCGGGGTTCCGCGCCCGTGCCGCCGGAACGTTCCCGCAGAAGGACGCCCCGCACACGCGAGGCATCGCCGAGGAGCCCGACGGCCTCGGCCCCCTCCGCCACACCGATCACCGGATCGGCGAGAACCCGCCGCCGTACGATCTCCTCCAACTGCGCGCGGGAGCCGGTGTATATGTGCGTCGACGCGGGCCATCGGCGAAGCCAGCGACCGTTCTGCCACAGCGCCATGTCCGACGGCATCCCCACCCGCGGCGCCCCCGCCTCCCGCAGTTCCGTCAGGAAGCCGGGCAGCAGCGACTCCAGGGCCGTCTGCCCGCCCTCCAGCAGGACATGGGGATGCCGGCCCTGGGGCACGCCGGGCCGTGACTCGGTGGCCTCAGGGAACCGGTCGCGCTCGACGACGGTCACCCGGTCGCAGTGCTCGGCCAGCACGTGCGCCGCGAGAAGCCCCGCGAGGCTGCCGCCCACGACGACCGCATGCCGCTCGCCCCGGCCATCGCCATCGCCCCAACGGCCCGTTCCTACGGCGGAGTTCACCGATCAGCTCCCTTGGTCGCCTTGTTGTGAGAAGACACAAGTATCCTGCGCAGAAGGGCGAGTTGACCGCGTTCCGGTCCTTCGGCGCGTCTGGAACCCGCCATCCCGGGAGGAAGCCGCATGAGAAAGAAGCGCCTGCCTCAGGAATCGCCCGCCCTGCCCGAGGAACTGCGCCTTCAGCGGCAAGACCTCGTCGAGTACTGGACGCCGGAGCGGATGGCCGCGGCGCAGGGCGCGCATCGCATCGTGCCCGCGACGCATCCGTACGGCGGCTGGGCCGCGTACCACACCCGTGAGGCGGTCCCGTTCGACCCCGACGCCCCACCCGTGCACCGGCCGTCGCACACCGACGGACCGGACCTGTGGTTGCTCACGGCTGCGCAGCCGGCCCACGACGGACTCCGCCGACTGCTGGCCGCCCGCACGGGAAGGGCCCCGAAACACATCGACGTCGTCACGCGCCCGTGCCCGTCGTGCGACCTGCCCCACACTTCGGCCGTCGACACCGATCCGCCGCTGTACTACGCGTTCGTCTCCCACGGCGACCTGGCGCTCTGCTCGGTCTCGACCACCCCGACCGGCCTCGGGCTGGCCCTGCCCGGCAGCGAGGAGGCGGCGGACAGGAAGGCGTACTCGCAAGCACGACGCGGCGCGCAGTGGGCGGCGGGAGCGCGCTGCCGCCTGACCGGGCAGGTCCACGTGTGGAAGACCGCACACGTCCTGCTGGACACCCCGCACCTTGCCGTCGTCGTATGGCGGGACGACACCGTTCCGCCTTCTCCCACAAATCACCGGGAGGCGGCGGCGCGCTTCCACGCCGGCCCCCTTCTGCCGCCGGAGCCTGAACCCTACGTTGAGTAGGGGGAGATGAACGATCGGTCAGCCAACCACGCAGGGGGAAGGTGGTCAGCATGCTCGGCAAGGTCCGCAAGTCCTTCGCCAGATTCTTCGACACCGTGCGCACCGGTACGGACGACGGGCGGGACAAACGCACGCACAACCTGTTCGAGGCCGCGGCGGCCTACGTCTCGGCCTGCGCCGAGGACGACCAGGACCGGATCGACGAGGCCGTCGGCTGGGTGTCGCCGGAGGCGTTGTCGTTCGGGGTGAGCGAGCTGGCGTGCCGCGCGGTCATCGCGCTCGCGCGGGAGCGCGACGAGTCGCCGCAGACCGTGGCCCGTGACCTTCTGGGGCTTCCGGCGGCCTGATCGACGGCCCGAAGCGGTCGATTCGCCCCGTCCGGCCGGAAAACAGCAGCTCCGGGTGGGCTGGGGAGTCGTGACAAGCGGCTTCCGCGCACACTAGGGTGCGCGCCGTTGGACATACCGATGGGGAGGCTGGGATGGCCGGGACGGACGAGGACACCGTCGCCGCCGAGGACGACGCGCTCTACGTGCTCACGGCGGTGCTGCTGACGCCGGCGAAGTTCCCGAGCGTGCTGGGCGACGACTATCCGGAGGCCTGTGCGGCGCTCGGTCTCGCGCCGCTCGCCGACGGATACGGTCTGGTGCTCGGCCAGGACGGCGACGGCTCCCGCTGGACGGTCGTCGTCGACGACGTCTCGCTGGTCGCCGTCGCCATCGCGTCCTGGGACTGCGGCATGGAGTACGACCTTTCGCCCGACGAACGCTCGGTCGTCGCCGGCCTGCCGGGCTGGCCCCTCGCCGTGGCCGTCGCGGCTCCGGGTGTGCCCGCGCCGCACGATCCCGAGCCGGAGGCCGCGGACGGCCCTGCGCTGGCGCCGCCCGACACCAGCGTCTGGGGGCCGGCCCAGCGCCGGCTGGGGGCCGACGAGATCGCCCTCCAGTGGGCCACGTGGCGCGAGCAGATCGACGACGCCGACTTCCCGGTGCCGGAGGTGCCGGAGCCGGTCGAGTCCTCCGAGAAGGGCGAGGAGGACGCCTCCAGGGACACTCCCAGGGGCCACAGCGGCATCCGGCGGGTCCTCGCGGAGGCCCGCGGCTACGTGGACTCGCCGCCGCCCCTGGGCCGGGTCCGGTCGTCCTTCGCGCCGGGCGACGCCCGCACGCTGCGCGCCGACGGCCCCGGCTGGTCGCTCGTGGCCAGGACCGACGACATCGCGTTCGTGCTGCTCGACGACGAACCCGGCGAGGTGCTGCCGGTCGGTCGTGGCCCGGAGCTGCCGGGGCTGCTGGAGGCGCTCGACAAGATGGCCGTACGTCCCAGCTGAACCGGGTCATCGACGGGCGCGGCCGTCCGGGTCGACCAGTAGGGCGGCCACGACGGTGTCCGCGTCCTGGTGGGCTCTGAGCGCGTCGAGTTCGGCCCGCCAGGGTTCGTCCCAGGACGCCGCCCGGCCGCCGGCCCGGACGAGGTCCAGCGCGAGGCGGCCGGCCACGGCGGTGCCCCGGGCGCGTAGGGTCCGCGCGGCGGCGAGCAGGGCGCCACGCACGCGTGGCCGGTGCAGATCGGCCGGTACGGAGTGCCGCGCCGGCATCCGTCCCGCTCCCGCCTCGCACTGCCGCGCGACCGTCTCCCACCGGTCTTCGTCGTGTTCGCCGTCGCGTACGAGCACCATGGCGCTGTCCCAGCTCACGCGTGCGGCGTCGGCGTGGAGTCCGACGGCCTCCAGTGTCCCGGCGAGCGCGTCCAGCACCCTCGACGGCTCTCCGCCACCTCCCGGGTCCGAGTACTCGGCGCACGCGTGCAGCCGTCGCAGTGCGTCGGCACGCGTGTGTGGGTCGGCGGTACGTGCGGCCAGGGCGTCGAAGGCGTCACGGAACGCCGACTCGGTCGCCGGACCGGGCGGCAGCCGGACGAGTTGGCGCGCGACCGCGTCCCACACCGTGCGTGGACGGGCCGGGGCCGCGAGGGCGTCCGCGAGCGCGCGGAGCCCGTCGGCTCCGCCGGACCCGGGCCACGTCGCAAGCACCTGGCAGGCGGCGACCACGGTGTCCTCCGCGCCCGTCTCCACCAGCCGTACCAGGAAGGCGGCGTACGCCTCCCTCGGAACCGTGGCCCCGAGGCCCACGCGCGCGTGCACGACCTCGTCGCGCACGGCGGTCTCATCGACGGCCCCCACGAGACGGTCGGCCACGTCCCGCCGGTCGATCGCGGGCAGCAGGGCGCGGGCGAGGACGACGCGCACGTCCCGATGCTGGCGCGGCGCGTCCCAGGCCGCCAGCAGGGCTTGGAAGGCGTCCCGCCGTGGGAGGTCGGCCAGTGCCCGTACGGCTTCCTTGCGGGCGCCCACCGGGCTGTCCACGGCGCATGCCACGGGTGCGAGCAGGGGGACCGCGTCGTCGTCCGGGAGCCGTGCGATCAGCCGCCGCACCGAGGCCATCGCGGCCCGGCCGCGCACTCCCCCGGTTCCGGCGTGCCGCAGCAGGAGGGCCACGGCATCGCGGTCCTGGACATCGCCGAGGGCCACGAGCGCCGCCGCTGCCACCGGCTGCGGGGCGTCCTGAGCGAGCGCCCTCAGGCGTTCGGGGTCCCTCAGCAGCCGCGCGGCGTCGGTCCGCACGCGCAGCGGAGCCGATTCGTCGAGCACCACGCGCGCGTGATGTTCCTCCCAGGCGTCCCGCTGGACAGGCAGCCACCGTCCGGCGACGCCGGGCGCGAGGCATGGTGTCCAAGCGCCCCGGCGGGGCCGCAGCCGGCCCGTGAGTCCCTCGTGTACGGCGGCCAGGACAGGGGCGAGCAGATCGGTGCGGCGGGTGGTGACGGTCCGCAGGACGACGGGAACGGTGACGAAGGTCGGGTCCAGGGCGATGAGTTCGGCACAGCGCTGTTCGCGCAGCCGCGGCGGCCGGACCCATACCGCCGCGGCGCGCGCCGCGAGGTGCGGATCGTCGCACTCGACGGCGAGCCGTCGCGCCTCGGCGTCGAGTTCCGGCAGCAGGGTGAGACGTGTGGCCAGGAGTTCGGCGACGACGGTGCCCACCTCGGGCCGGCGCAGGGCCGTCGGTGCGATCGCCGTCCAGACGGCCCGGGCGGTCGTCTCGTCGACGTGCAACGGGGGCAGCGCGTCGGGCTGCTCCGGTCCCGTGCCGAGTTCGCCGAGCAGTCCGGCCGCGCGGGCCGCCCGGTCCGGACGGCCGGTCGCCGCCGCCCGCTCGACGACCCGGTGGAGCAGCCGTCGCGCGGCCCTGACGGTGCCTTTCGTCGAGTCGCGCGCCTGGGCGGTGGTGAGGACGGCGTCACGCAGGACACGTTCCGGCAGTGCTGCGATCAAGTGGCCGGCGGCGCCCGCGAGTTGTTCGAGTGCGGGGCGGCGCACGGCGTCCTGGTCGTGCCAGGCGCGTTCGCAGTCGGCGGCGATGCGGGCGAACTGTTCCGGATCGCCTTCGAGTTCGGCGCAGACCAGCAGGGCGGGCCAGGCCAGGGAGCGCTGTTGGACGCGGTGGTTGTCGGCGAGTGCCTTCAGCAACGGTTCGCCTTCGGCGAGCGGCAGGGCCTGTGCCGCTCGGGCCAGGGTCCACGGGCGGCGTTCGCCGCTCACCGCCCAGGGGCGGACCAGATCCGCGCGGTCGGCGGGTTCGAGTGCGGCGAGCACGTTGACCAGGGCCGGGACGGGCCGTGGCGTCGCGCTGGTGTCCTTCTCGACGATACGGCGCCGCTCGGCGGGCGGGAGGAGACCGAGCAGACCGTCCGGGGTGACGTCGGTGCGGCCCGACGCGGTGGGCCGGCGTCCGGTACTGCGGCAGTGCTCGGCGAGTTCCGCCAGGTCGCCCGCGGGCAGGGCGAGGAGCTTCCGGCGCAGCGAGGGCGGCAACGGCCCCGCGGGCACGAGGCGCTCACGGCCGCGGTCGCCCGGGGCGGAGTGGGGTGTGCGCAGCACGGCCAGTGCTTCGGCGGGCCGGGACAGGGCGGAGAGGACGCCCGCGGGAGTGAGCAGCAGCGGTGTCCGTTCCAGCAACAGGAGCGCCGCGCGCGGGTCGCGCCGGGCGGCGAGCGACGCGACGGCACGGTACCGGCGGGTCGAGTGCTGGGGCAGTCGCGCGCATTGAGCCGTCACATGGACGGCTACGGCGTAGGGGGCGGTGCGGGCGAGGGAGTTGAGGATGCCGGGTGCCGGTTCGACGCGGGGCAGCCATTCGGCCACGGTCTCGGGAGGGCAGGCGGGCAGGAGCGCGGCCGCTTCCCGGGCGCCGTGACGGGCGTGGACCTGCGGCAGCAGTCCGGCCGCCAGTGCGGTGCGGCGGCTCAGCCTGAGGAGTCGATAGGTGTCGTGGCGTACGGCCCTGATGTCGCTCAGGGCCACGCGTTCCAGGGCCTGTTCGGGTACGGGCAGTCGGATGGCCGCCGAACGGGCCCGGCGGCCGAGCAGCGGGTCCGCGAGGGCCTCCGCCACCCGTTCCAGGTCGCGGCGGACCACCGCGAGGAACAGAGCCGTGTGCCGGTCGGCGGCGTCGCCGTGGTCGAGGACCTGGCGGAGCGTCTCGTAGGCGCCCGGAGCGAGGGTGCGGGCGTACCGCGCCAGGGCGCTCGTACGGGCCGGGAAGGGCAGGCTGTCGAAGTGAGCCCTCAACCAGGCGGGCGTCAGGGGCGCCGGCGGGTTCTGGGGCTGTCGGGACGGCGTCGGGGACGCCTCGTATGTGGCCATCAGCGCTCACCGAGGAGTCGCTGGGCCCCCTTTCCGGAAGTCATGTGGGCCATGGTGGGGTGCCGCTGATCAACTGCGCAAACGGATTTCCCGCGCCCCTCCGATCACCGCTCTCCGATCACCGCACTCCGCTCACCATTCCTCGTTCGCCATTCCCCGCTCTCCGCACGGCACTTCACATACGGCCACCTCATTCCATGTGGCCCCGAACCATGGTTGGCGCCGTACACCGCTCGCACCATGAGGCAGCCCGCGACTCCCCGACCCGACACGACCCGTCCCCGGAGGCCCTCATGCAGCTGTCCCGAGGCATCCCGCTCCTCGCCGCCACGCTGGTGGCGACGGCCCTCACCTGGCCGACTCCGGCCGCAGGCAGGCCAGATGGGCACTGCGCACGTCAGCAGCGCGTCCACGTGCCGGGCGCGGCCCTCCAGCAGAGCGCGTGCCTCGGGGACCTGACGACCACCGGGCTGGCCGGCACCCCGTACACCGACATGGCCGACCAGGCGGGGCTGACGGCCAAGGCGACCCGCACCCCCTCCGGGGTCCCCGGTGTGCAGATCGACGGCTACTTCCCTGACTCCTCCCGTTTCAACGCCACCCACGGCCGGCGGCATGACGCCCAGTTCGTGATCCGGCTGCCGGACCACTGGAACGGCGGCCTCGTCGTCACGGGCGCACCGGGTACGCGCAGGCAGTACGCCACGGACACGGCGATCTCCGACCAAGTGCTCGCGCAGGGCTTCGCCTACGCCGCGACCGACAAGGGCAACAACGGCGCCGACTTCTACCGCGACGGCACCCGTCCCGGTGACGCGGTCGCCGAGTGGAACGCCCGCACCACCCAGCTCACGCGCGCGGCCAAGCGTGCGGTCGCCCAGCGTTACGGACACGCGCCGAGGCGCACGTACATGACGGGCATCTCCAACGGCGGCTATCTGACGCGCTGGCAGCTGGAGAACCATCCGGAGCTGTACGACGGCGGCGTGGACTGGGAGGGCGCGCTGTGGACCGCGGACGGCCCGAATCCGCTCACCTCGCTGCCCACGACCGTGGCCCGTACGACCGGCTCGGCGCGGGACGAGGACCTGTACTCGGTGGGCTTCGCGCGCGGCTCGGAGTTCCTGTGGCCGTACCACGAGAAGGCCTACTGGGGAGTCACGCAGAAGATCTACCGCGCGGAGTTCGACCCGGCCTACGACCCCGCCTGCCCGGGCCCGACCGCCGGAACCACCACGGAGCAGGTGCTGGCGCCCTGTGTCACCGACGCGGCCTACGACTACGCCTCACGCCCGGCGTCCGTCCATCGCGCCGTGGCCCGAGTGGCGCTGACCGGACGGATCGGCCGACCGCTGATCACGCTGCACGGCGACCTGGACGCGCTGCTGCCCGCGGCCACCAACTCCGACGTCTACGCGCGCATGATCGACGCGAGCGGGAGGGGCCGTCTGCACCACTACTACACGGTCGAGGGCGGCACACACGTCGACGGCCTGTACGACACCTATCCGGACCGGCTGCGGCCGATCCTGCCCTGCTACCGGTCGGCCTTCGACACACTGGTGTCGTGGGTGGAGCGGGGCACCCCGCCGCCCGCCGACCATGCCGTGAGCAGGCCCGCGAGCGGCGACGTGGTCGACTCCTGCACCCTGGCCGACCGGGCCGAGGCGGCCCGGTAGCCCGAGCGTCTCAGCGACCGAGCTCCTTGCGTGTGACACGGCGCAACCTGCGCCGCTGCGAGGGGTCCAGCGTGAAATACGCGGCGGCCGGTACTCCCAGGACTATCAGGAGCGCGGCCCACCACGGCAACCAGATCAGCAGAAGGATGCCGACCGCCACGCCTCCTGCGGCGATCTTCGCGTTCTTCGACATGTGTCGCCTCCTTCGCGGCCACTGCCGCTCTCTGTCCTGAAAACGGGCCCGCGCTCCCCACGGTTCCCCACCACGACCCTGAGACGTCCCTGAGGCGCTACCCCTAGGCATCCCTGAGACAGGGATACCCATCCCCTCGACGAGGTGACCCAGGTCACGGCCCGGTCATTCCGGGTAGGCCGGACAGGTGCTGTACCCTCGGCCACTCCGCGTCGAGTAGTCAAGTTTGAGGAGTGTCGCATTCCTGTGCCGAGGATTCCCGCGGCAACACCGTCCGAGATCTCTGAACTGGCACGTTGCTGTGCCGTGTTCGTCCCCGGCGACCCGGCCCGCACCGGAGGCGTCGCCTTCTGGGACCCCGACGGCGACGCGCCGCCGGCCGTCGCCTCGGGGTCCGTCGAGGACCTCACCGTCGTCGTGCCCCGCGAGGAGGGCGTGGGGACGGTGACCGTGCCGGCCGTGCTGCTTCCGGTGCGGGCGGCCCTGCCCGTCCTCACGCGTGCGCGTGCCGTCGCGCACGGCCACCGGGCGACCGTGTTCTGGGGCACGGCCGCCGTGCACGCCCTGCAGCTCGCGGCCCGTGGGCTGCTGCTGCCCGGCCTGTCCGAGGGCGACCACGACGCCTGGCGTGTGGGTCCGCTGCGCCCCGAGGACGTCGAACGCGTCCGGGCGCTGGCCGCGGCGATGCCGCCCGAGGCGCACGCCGTACCGCTCGACGACGCCGCACCGCTGCGGCTGCCCGACCCCGAACGGCTGCTGCGCGCCTTCCTCGACGCGATCGCCGACACACTGCCCCGCTCCCCCGCCGCGTCGCTCGTGACCGGCGGTGCCCCCTACGCGACGCGGGAACCGCGGCATGTGCCCGGGCACCGGGCCTGGGCGGCCGATGTGGCCGCGGGCCATGACGCGGGCGTGCGGCTGTCGCTGCGGATCGAGGTGTCCGGTCTCTCGCCCACGGCGTGGGACGAGGATCGCTCACCCGTGGCGCAGGACGAGGCCGCCCCGGCGTTCCGGGTCGTGCTCCAAGTGCACGACGTGAGCGATCCGGCGCTCGTCGCGGACGCCGCCGAGGTGTGGGCAGGGCCCGGCGGGGCGTTCGGCCCGCGCGTGCGGATGGATGCCCTGCTCGCGTTGCGCCGCGCGGCCCGCGCCTGGCCGCCGCTCGCGCCCCTGCTCTCGGCGGCCGTGCCGGACGCGCTCGAACTCGCCGACGAGGAGGTCACCGATCTCCTGGTCGCCGGCGCCCGGACCCTCGCCGTCGCCGGTGTCGACGTGCACTGGCCCAAGGAGCTCGCCCGCGAACTGACGGCCCGCGCGGTGGTCGGCCCGCCGGACGACGCGTCGGGACCCGGCAGGCTCTCCTCGGACACCCCGTCGTTCCTCTCCGCCGACGCGCTGCTGGCCTTCAACTGGCGGTTCGCACTCGGCGATCAGCAGCTCACCCGCGAGGAGCTCGACCGACTGGCCGAGTCGAACCGCCCGGTCGTGCGGCTGCGTGACCAGTGGGTCCTGATCGACCCGCAGGAGGTGCGTCGGGCCCGCGCCCAGCAGGACCGCAAGATCACCCCCGTCGACGCGCTCGGCGCCGCTCTCACGGGCTCCACGGAGATCGACGGCCACCGGGTCGAGGTGCACCCCACGGGCTGGCTCGCGGCCCTGCGGGAACGGCTCGCGGACCCCGAGGCGCAGGAGCCGGTCGAGCAGCCCGCCCAGCTCGCGGCCACGCTGCGGGACTACCAGCGGCGCGGTCTCAACTGGCTGGCGCGGACGACCTCCTTGGGGCTGGGCTGCTGTCTGGCCGACGACATGGGGCTCGGCAAGACGATCACGCTCATCGCCCTGCATCTGCACCGGCAGACGGACGCGGCGACCGCCGGTCCCACGCTCGTGGTGTGCCCGACGTCCCTCATGGGCAACTGGCAGCGCGAGATCGAGAAGTTCGCCCCCGGCACGCGCGTGCGCCGCTTCCACGGGCCGCGGCGGGACCTGGGCGCCCTGGCCGACGGGGAGTTCGTGCTCACCACGTACGGCACGATGCGGCTCGACGCCGGCCGGCTGGCCGACGTGTCGTGGGGCATGGTCGTGGCGGACGAGGCGCAGCACGTCAAGAACCCGTACTCGGCGACGGCACGGCAGCTGCGTTCCATCGGCGCACGCGCACGCGTGGCGCTCACCGGCACCCCGGTGGAGAACAACCTGTCGGAGCTGTGGGCGATCCTCGACTGGACCACTCCCGGCCTGCTGGGGCGCCTCGGCACGTTCCGCGCGCGGTACGCGCAGGCCATCGAGGGCGGCCGGGACCCGAGGGCCGCCGAGCGGCTGTCGCGGCTGGTGCGCCCGTTCCTGCTGCGCCGCCGCAAGTCGGACCCCGGCATCGCTCCGGAGCTGCCGCCGAAGACGGAGACGGACCGCGCGGTGTCGCTCACCAAGGAGCAGGCGGGTCTGTACGAGGCCGTGGTGCGCGAGACGCTCGCGGAGATCTCCGGCGCCGACAGCATGGCGCGGCGCGGGCTGATCGTGAAGCTGCTGACCGGGCTGAAGCAGATCTGCAACCACCCGGCGCAGTACCTCAAGGAGGACCGGCCGAGGATCGTCGGACGGTCCGGGAAGCTGGAGCTCCTGGACGAGCTGCTCGACACCATCCTCTCCGAGGGGGCGAGCGTGCTGGTCTTCACCCAGTACGTGCAGATGGCCCGCCTCATCGAGCGGCACCTGGCCGCCCGCGCGGTGCCCTCGCAGTTCCTGCACGGCGGCACGCCCGTCGCTCGGCGGGAGGCGATGGTCCAGCGCTTCCAGGACGGTGAGGTCCCGGTGTTCCTGCTGTCGTTGAAGGCGGCGGGCACGGGGCTGAACCTCACCCGGGCCGAGCATGTCGTGCACTACGACCGCTGGTGGAACCCGGCCGTGGAGGCGCAGGCCACCGACCGTGCGTACCGGATCGGGCAGAACCGGCCGGTGCAGGTGCACCGGCTGATCGCCGAGGGCACCATCGAGGACCGTATCGCCGACATGCTGAACCGTAAGCGGGAGTTGGCCGACGCGGTGCTCGGTGCCGGGGAGGCGGCGCTCACGGAACTGACGGACGCGGAGCTGGCGGATCTGGTCGAACTGCGAGGGGGCACACGATGAGTGACGAGCCGGAGCGCACGTTCGCGGCGTTCCCTCCCGCGCAGGGGAGGGGCTTCGCGCAGAGCTGGTGGGGCCAGGCCTGGCTGAAGGCGCTGGAGGACGCGGCGCTCGACTCCCAGCAGGTGAAGACCGGCCGCAGGCTCGCGCGCGCGGGGGCCGTCGGCGCGGTGTCGGTAAGGCCGGGGCGCATCACGGCGGTCGTCCAGGACCGCGACCGCACCCCGCACCGGGCCGATGTGCTGCTGGAGCGGTTGTCCGACGACCAGTGGGACCGCTTCCTGGACATGACCGTCGAGCGTGCCGGCCATGTCGCGGCTCTCCTGGACCGCGACATGCCGCCGCACCTGGTCGAGGACGCGGCGGCCGCGGGCGTCGAACTCCTGCCGGGCATGGGCGAGCTGGAGCCGGAGTGCGACTGCGGCGCCTGGGACCACTGCGGGCACACGGCGGCGCTCTGCTACCAGGTGGCGCGGCTGCTGGACGAGGACCCCTTCGTCCTGCTGCTGATGCGGGGCCGCGGTGAGCGCGCCCTGCTGGACGACCTCCAGGACCGCACCGCCGTACCCGATGAGGCGCCGACTCTCCGGGAGGGCGTGGACGCCGCCGAGGCGTTCGCGGCCGGGGACATCCTTCCGCCGCTGCCCGCCCTGCCCGAACTCCCCGAGGAGCCCGGTGTACCGCCTTCCCTGGACACCGAGACGCCGGCCCCCTCCGGTGTCGATCCGGCCGCCCTGGAGTACCTGGCCGCCCGGACGGCGGCGCGGGCACACCGCCTGCTGGCCGAGCGGGACGCTGTGGACGACGAGTTGACGGTCGCCCAGGATGCCGTCCGGCTCGCGGTGGGCACTCCCGACAGGGCCGTGCTGGAGCGGCTGTCGGAGGGCTCGGGGCGCACTCTGGAGGAGCTGTCGCTGGCCGTGCGCGCGTGGCGGGACGGAGGCGTGGCCGCGCTGGGCGTGCTGGAGGAGGAATGGGCCGTAGGGGGTGAGACGCTCGCACGCGCGCGTGCCGCCCTCGACTCGGCGTGGGACGAGGAGGAGCGGCCGTCGTTGCGGGCGAGGGGCAACCGGTGGACGGTCGTGGGCTCTTCGAGCCAGTTGCGCCTGGGGCGTGACGGCCGCTGGTGGCCGTATCGCAAGGAGCGGGGCCGCTGGGTGCCCGCGGGGGGTGCCGTCCAGGATCCCGCGACCGCGCTGGCCGCGGCTCAGGAGGCCGCGGAGATAGGTTGACGTGCCATGAGGCACTTCGACCAGGACATCCTCGGCGTCGCGGACGAGCTCACCGAGGCGTATGTCGAGATCTTCACCGCTCCGCCCTGGGAGCACCGGAACGCCGAGGAGACCCGCTCGGCGTTCCGGGAGCGGCTGGAGACGGACGTGCGCCGCCCCGGTTTCCGTGCCGTCCTGGCGCTCTCGGACAGCGGTGGGGTGGACGGCTTCGTCACGGGCTGGACCACGCCGTCCCCCTTCCGCAGTGACCGCGCGTACGGCAAGGTCACCTGTCGGCTCGGCGCCGACCGGGTCGACGAGCTGCTGGTCGGGGCCTTCGAGATCGACGAGCTGGGCGTACGGTCGCACGCCCGCGGCACCGGTCTGGGCCGCCGGCTGCTGTCGGCCCTGACCGCGACGGTGCCCGGGGGCCGGGCGTGGCTGCTGACCTGGGACCAGGCGCACGACACTCTCGCGTTCTACCGTCGTACCGGCTGGACGGAGCCCGAGCCGCTGTCCGGGCAGGAGACGGACGTGGTCGTGTTCCTGGCGCCCTCCAGGGCCGCTACGACTCCGTGAGGAGGCCCTGCCAGAGCATCGGCAGGACGTGGTCCCTGACCGCCGGCGCGATCCGGATGTCGTCCTCGTGTCCGGTGATCCAGCGCAGATGCGCCAGTTCGGCGGCGGGGCGGGGCACTTGGGTGAGGCGTGCGCCGTAGAGCGTCATCCGCATGGGTACGCCTTCGAGGGCCGCCACGGCCTCGACATCGGCCAGGAACCGCGGTTCCCGGGGCCGTACGCCCAACTCCTCGTCCAGCTCGCGGTACAGGGTCTCCAGGGGTGCCTCGCCCGGGTCCGGTTTGCCGCCCGGCACATAGAAGACCTCGGGAGCCGCCTGCTTGCTCACGACCAGGAGCCGCCCCTTGCGGACGATCGCGGCTGCCACGACTTCGAGTACCTCTTGTGTCATGGGCCCCATCCTCACCCACGCTCGACGAGGCACTGCCACACGTCGTTCACCCGCCGGTCGCACGGCGTTCGACACGAGGCCCAAATCTGGCCGCTGTCACCGAACTTGTTCACCCAGGAGGCCTGATGTCCCCGTCTGCCACCGGCCGGCGCCGCGTCCACCGTTCTCTCGCGGCGGGTGTGCCCTTCGCCGTGCTGGCCGCACTCGTGGCCGCTGCCCCGGCCGAGGGCGCCTCGTCGGGCGAGCCGCATGTCACCCGCACGGCGACGCTCGGGGACATCCCGCTGGGCACCTTCAGCAACGCGCTGCTGCCCGGCACGGTGGCTGACGACCGGGGCGTGGACCTCGGCGGCATCGGCAGCGACATCTACCCGGCGGGCCGCAAGGGCGAGTTCTGGACCGTCACCGATCGTGGGCCCAACGGCCAGATCAAGGTCGGCGGCACGAAGCGCCGCACGTTCCCCGTGCCCGGATTCGACCCGGCGATCGTGAGGATCAAGGTGTCGGGCGACACCGTGAAGGTGCTGGACGCGATCCCGATCACCACCTCCTCCGGCAAGCCGGTCACCGGACTGCCGAACCAGGCAGGGCGCGACGAGACGCCGTACACCTATGACGCGCAGACGCCTCTGTCGTACGACCCGAACGGGCTGGACACCGAGGGCATCGTGCGGGCCGCGGACGGGAGTTTCTGGCTCGTCGACGAGTACGGGCCGTCGCTGGTCCATGTCTCCGCGCGCGGGAAGGTGCTGACGCGCTACGTCCCCGAGGGGCTGAACCTCACCGGCACCGGCTACCCGGTGGTGGAGGCGCTGCCCGCCGTCCTGCTGCACCGGAAGATCAACCGCGGCTTCGAGGGGCTGGCCCAACTGCCGGGCGGCGACCTGGTGCTGGCGGTGCAGAGCCCGCTGTCCCTGCCGGACACCGATGCCGGAGAGGCGTCGCGGACGGCCCGGCTGCTGCGGTTCTCGCCGAAGAAGAAGGCGGTCACCGCCGAGTACGCGTACCGCTTCGACCCGGTGGATGTCGTCGACCCGAGCGAGGACGACACCTCCGAGCTGAAGATCTCCTCGGTCGTCTCCGTGGGCGGCGACCGCCTCCTGGTCGAGGAGCGCACCGACAAGGCGGCACGGCTCCAGCTCGTCCACCTGGACCGCAGGGCGAACATCCTCGGCGGCCCCTACGACGACGACTCGACGTCCCCGTCGCTGGAGCATCTCGACGATCCGGCCGCCTCGGGGGTGCCGGTGCTCGCCAAGCGCCTGGTCGTCGACCTGGGCACGGTGGACGGGGTGCCGGGGAAGATCGAGGGCGTCGCGCGCGTGGACCGCGACACGCTCGCCCTGGTCAACGACAACGACTTCGGGATGACCGACGGCACGGGCGCGTTCGACGCGCGGGGCCGCCTGGTCGACAGCGGGGTGGAGACGACGGTGACGTACGTGCGGCTGCCGCGCGGCATCTGATCACGCCAGGGGTGCGGTGAGCTTGCGGGTGCCCTCGGTGTCGGCGGCCAGGCTGCACGCCACGTTGTCGATGCCGAGCCGGTAGCCGGCCGGGTCCGGATACTGCACGAGGATGCCGCGGACGGTCCCGCCGGGCTGGTCCGCCGCCTTGCTGTCGAGGGTCTGCTCGCACAGGTCCGACGCGGCCTTCTTCAGGGCCGTGTCGGTCGTGTAGTCGCCCTCGAGTTCCGCGATCTTCACGACCTCGGCGTCGTGCGGCTTCCCGCAGGAGCGCTTGGCCGCCTGCCCGGGCCGGTCGCCGTCGGTGTCGAAGCAGTCGCCGGTCCGCAGCATGTAGTAGGGCACTTCGTCGGACGCGAAGGACGGGATCAGCGATTCGAGGCCGCTCGGGAACTCGCTCGGCAGGTCGGTGGGGAACTGCGAGGGCAGTTGGGTCGGCAGCTTCGTGGGGAGCTTGCTGGGCAGTTCGGTCGGCAGGCTCAGCGTGGGGCGGGGTGAGCTGCTCGCGCTCGCGCTGGGTTTGTCGCCCGGCGAGTCGTCGTCGTTGCCCGATGCCATCAGCACGATGGCGGCGACGGCGGCACCGACCACGAGCACGGTGAGGAGGATGAACAGCGGATTGCGGCCCCGGCCCGGGCCACCGGGCGGTTCGGGCGGCGGAGGCGGGTCCCATCCCCCGTACGAGGGCGGCCCGTCGCCTCCGGGAGGCGGACCATAACCGCCGGAGGGCGGGCCGTAACCGCCGGGAGGCGGGCCGTACCCTCCCGGAGGCCCGTAGCCCCCTCCCGAGGAGGCGAAGCCTTCAGGAGGGGGGCCGAAGCCGCCGCCGTAGGGCGGCGTGTCGTCCGGCGGCCCGGGCGGCTGAGGCGGTACGGGCGGCATGGCCATACCGTCCAGGGTCGCCGTGTGCGGGGCACGGCGCGACCCCCGCACGGAAGTTGATACCGGTTCATGCCATGGACGGCATCGTTCCGGAGCATTCCGCGCGGGGGTCGGTCACACCCGGAGGCCGATCACGCAGGCACGCACGCGTGCGTTCAGCCGCGGGCGCCCAGCAGGTGGTCCATCGCCAGCTGGTCGAGCTGCTCGAAGGCCATACCGCGCGCGGCGGCCGCCTCCACGTCGAACTCCTCGAAGGCCGTACGGTCCGCGAGCAGCGACTTCAGGCCGTCCGCCGCCGTGGGCTGGGCCAGCTCGTCCAGGCGCGCGGCACGCAGCGCCTCCTGGACCTGCGGGTCGGCACGGAAGGCGGCCGCACGCTCCTTGAGGACGAGGTAGTTGCGCATGCAGCCCGCGGCCGACGCCCAGACACCGTCGAAGTCCTCGGTCCGCGGCGGCTTGAAGTCGAAGTGCTTCGGGCCCGCGTAGCCGGCGCTCTCCAGCAGGTCGACCAGCCAGAAGGCGGACCGCAGGTCGCCCGCGCCGAAGCGCAGGTCCTGGTCGTACTTGATGCCGGACTGGCCGTTGAGGTCGATGTGGAAGAGCTTGCCCGCCCACAGGGCCTGCGCGATGCCGTGCGGGAAGTTCAGCCCGGCCATCTGCTCGTGGCCGACCTCCGGGTTGACGCCGTAGAGCTCGGGGCGCTCCAGGCGCTCGATGAACGCCAGGGCGTGGCCGACGGTGGGGAGCAGGATGTCGCCGCGCGGCTCGTTCGGCTTGGGCTCGATCGCGAACTTCAGGTCGTAACCCTGCTCGGTCACGTACTCGCCGAGGAGGTCGAAGCCCTCCTTCATGCGGTCCAGGGCCATGCGTACGTCCTTGGCGGCACCGGACTCCGCGCCCTCACGGCCGCCCCAGGCGACGTAGGTCTCGGCGCCCAGCTCGACCGCCAGGTCGATGTTGCGGACCGTCTTGCGCAGGGCGTAGCGACGCACGTCACGGTCGTTCGCGGTGAACGCGCCGTCCTTGAAGACGGGGTGCGTGAAGAGGTTGGTGGTGGCCATCGGCACCTTCATGCCGGTCGCGTCGAGGGCCTCCCGGAAGCGCTTGATGTGGCCCTCGCGCTCACTGTCCGAGGACCCGAAGGGGATCAGGTCGTCGTCGTGGAAGGTCACACCGTGGGCGCCCAGCTCGGCCAGGCGCTGCACGGTCTCGACAGGGTCCAGGGCACGCCGCGTGGCGTCGCCGAACGGGTCCCTTCCCTGCCAGCCGACGGTCCACAGGCCGAAGGTGAACCTGTCCTCGGGGGTGGGCTGGTAGTTCATGTCGCGGCTCCTTGCTCGCTTGCGACTATTTCGTCATGGCCGTTTACAAATTAGTATGCGATCGCGTCTCTGGGAAGAGACAAGATGTCTCCGACGGTCTTCGGACGGAGACACGAGCCGCTTGAGCACGCAAAACTTGAGCCCGCAAAAGGGGAGAGCCCGATGTCAGCTGCCGAGGGTCCGCTCGTCGTCGGTGTGGACACGTCCACGCAGTCCACCAAGGCCCTGGTCGTCGACGCGTCGACCGGAAGGGTGGTGGCGAGCGGACAGGCCTCGCACACCGTCTCCTCCGGGGCGGGGCGCGAGAGCGACCCACGCCAGTGGTGGGACGCGCTGTCCGAGGCACTGCACCAGTGCGGTGCCGCGGCCCGGGAGGCCGCCGCCGTGTCGATCGGCGGGCAGCAGCACGGCCTCGTCACGCTGGACGCGCAGGGCGAGCCGGTGCGCCCCGCCCTGCTGTGGAACGACGTGCGCTCCGCACCGCAGGCCACCCGGCTCATCGAGGAACTGGGCGGACCGAAGGCCTGGGCGGAGCGCACCGGCAGCGTGCCGGGCCCGTCCTTCACGGTCACGAAGTGGGCCTGGCTCGCCGAGAACGAGCCGGACGCGATCCGCGCCACCAAGGCGGTGCGCCTCCCCCACGACTACCTCACCGAGCGCCTCACGGGCCAGGGCACGACCGACCGCGGCGACGCCTCCGGCACCGGCTGGTGGGCCTCGGCGACCGAGGCGTACGACGACGAGACCCTGGCGCACATCGGCCTCGACCCCGCCCTGCTCCCGCGCGTGGTCCGGCCCGGAGAGATCTCGGGGACCGTGCGCGACCGCCACGACCTGCCGTTCTCCAAGGGCACCCTGGTCGCCCCGGGCACCGGCGACAACGCCGCCGCGGCGCTGGGCCTCGGGCTGCGTCCCGGCACGCCCGTGCTGAGCCTGGGCACGTCGGGCACGGTGTACGCGGTCTCCCGGCGGCGCCCCGCGGACCCGACCGGCACCGTGGCGGGCTTCGCCGACGCGCACGGCGACTGGCTGCCGCTGGCCTGCACCCTGAACTGCACGCTCGCCGTCGACCGTGTCGCCGCCCTGCTGGGCCTCGACCGGGAAGCCGTGGAGCCCGTGGGCCCCGACTCCGGCGTCACCCTCCTGCCCTACCTGGACGGCGAGCGCACCCCCGCGCTGCCGGGCGCCTCCGGCCTCCTGTACGGCCTGCGGCACGACACCACCGGCGGCCAGCTCCTCCAGGCCGCCTACGACGGTGCCGTCCACGCGCTCCTCGGCGCGCTCGACCTGGTCCTCGACGAGGACGCGGACCGTTCGGCCCCGCTGCTGCTGATCGGCGGCGGCGCCCGGGGCCGGGCCTGGCAGGAGACCGTACGCCGGCTCTCGGGCCGCCCCGTGCAGATCCCCGAGGCCAAGGAACTCGTCGCGCTCGGCGCGGCCGCCCAGGCGGCGGGCCTGCTGACCGGCGAGGACCCGGCCGCGGTCGCCCGGCGCTGGAACACGACCGCCGGACCGGTGCTGGAGGCCGTGGAGCGGGACGAGGCGACGATGGCGAGGATCTCCGGGGTACTCTCCGACGCGGCTCCGCTGCTGGACAGGCCGACGGAGACCGGCTGAGACCTTCGCCGCCGGTCAGGCGGGCCGCGGCTCCTCAGGCCCCACCCGCTGAGGTCGCCGCCGCTCGACCGGCTCGCGGAGAACCGTTTCGATCAAGAGGACTGACGGAGGCATGACCGCACCGCTGCACGACGCCCACCCGGCCGGACCGGGGCGCGCGCTGCCCGACACCCAGCAGGGCATGCGCCGCCGCAACCTGGCCCGGGTGATGCACACCGTCAGCGCCGAGGGACCGCTCTCCCGTGCCGCCGTCGCCTCGCGGATCGGGCTGACCCGTGCGGCTGTGTCGACCCTCGTCGACGAGCTCATACGCTCGGGCCTGCTCGACGAGCTCGGCCCCGAGCGGCCGGGCCGGGTGGGCCGCCCCGGGTCGGCGCTCGCCGTCAGCGCGCGCGGTCCCGCCGGGATCGGCGCCGAGGTCGGCGTCGACCACCTCGCGGTCTGCGCGGTCGACCTGCGCGGCCAGGTGCGGGCCCGTGCCGTACGGCACGGCGCGAACCGTGGCCGCTCCCCCGCGCCGGTCGTCGAGGAACTCACCGAGTTGATCGACCGGGTCGTCGCCGAGGCGGAGGGCGAAGGCCTGTGGCCGGCGGGGCTCGCCGTGGCCGTGCCCGGCCTGGTGGCACGCGACGACCGTACGGTCGTGCGCGCCCCGAACCTCGACTGGCACGACACGGACCTGGGCGCCCTGCTGGCCACTGCGTTCCCGCTGACCGTGGACAACGAGGCCAACTTCGGTGCCCTCGCCGAACTCTGGCTCGGTGACGGCACCCCGCTCGACTTCCTGCATGTGTCGGCGGAGATCGGCATCGGCGCGGCCGTCGTCGTGGCCGGCGGTCTGCTGCGCGGGACCCGTGGCTTCGCGGGTGAGCTGGGACATGTGCCGGTGGAGCCGGAGGGGCCGCAGTGCCCGTGCGGTGGGCGTGGCTGTCTGGAGCAGTACGCCGGTGAGGAGGCCGTACTGCGGGCGGCCGGTCTGGAGCCGGGGGGCGACCGGGTCGGGCTGCTCGCGGCGCGCGCCGCCGACGGGGACGAGGACGTACGACGTGCCCTGCGGGACGCGGGTCGGGCGCTCGGCGTCGCACTGACCGGGGCGGTCAATCTGCTGGACCCCGAGAACGTGGTGCTGGGCGGTGAGCTGTCCGGGCTCGCACCGTGGCTGCTGCCTTCGCTGGAGGCCGAGCTGGCCCGGCGGACGGCGGGACCGCCGTGTCCGGTGTCCGTGTCGCGGCTGGGTCCCGAGGGGCCGTTGCTGGGGGCCGCGCACTCGGTGGTGCGGGCTGTCCTCGACGATCCCGCGGCTGTGGCCGAACGGGCCTGACGCCAGGGTGGTTTCAGTCCGGTCCGCCTGACGCCAAGGCGACTTCGGTCCGGTCCGTTCGGCTTGTTCCCTCGGCCGGGTGAGCGAGTTGTCCACAGGTCCGGGGCCGTCCACCGAAACCCGTCGCGCCCTACAGCCCGATCCGTCCGCGCCGTACCGTGATGCACACGAGACGCGACCGCCTTGAACGGAGCAGTGCAGCCATGAGCGACCCCCGGATCCTGACCGTGCGGCCCGAACCGGGCGAGTACGCCTGGACGTTCGGCGGTGCGCCACCCGTGGCGCGCATCGCGCCCGGCACGGTTCTCGACCTGTACACCGAGGACTGCTTCGCCGGACGGGTGCGCTCCGAGAAGGACCTGGTGTCCCAGGTGTGCGAGTTCCCTTTCCTGAACCCGCAGACCGGCCCCTTCCATGTGGAGGGCGCCGAGCCGGGCGACACCGTCGCCGTGCACTTCGTGTCGATCGAACCGGCCCGGGACTGGGCCGCGTCCACCACGGTCCCCCTCTTCGGCGCGCTCACCTCGACCCACACCACGGCCACCCTCCAGCCGCCCCTCCCGGAGACCGTGTGGATCTGGCAGCTGGACCGGACCCGCCGCACGGCACTGTTCCGGGCACGTGACAGCGACTTCGAGGCCGAGCTGCCCATGGACCCGATGCACGGCACCGTGGGCGTGGCCCCCGCCAATCTGGAGGTCCGCTCGGCGCTGGTGCCCGACGCGCACGGCGGGAACATGGACACACCGGAGATGCGGGCCGGCGTCACCTGCTACCTCGGTGTGAACGTCGAGGGCGCGCTGCTCAGCCTCGGCGACGGACACGCCCGGCAGGGCGAGGGCGAGACCTGCGGGGTCGCCGTCGAGTGCGCGATGAACACCGTGGTGATCGTGGAGCTGCTGAAGGGCATCGCGACGCCCTGGCCGCGCATCGAGTCGGACACCCACATCATCTCGACGGGGTCGGCGCGCCCGCTGGAGGACGCGTTCCGGATATCGCAGCTCGATCTGGTGCGGTGGCTGGTGCGCGACTACGGGTTCAGTGAGTTGGACGCGTACCAGTTCGCGACCCAGGCCGTCGAGTCGCCGCTGGCCAATGTGTGCGACACCAACTACACGTGCGTGGCGAAGATCCGCAAGGAGTGGCTGCCCGCGCGTGAGACGCACCGTGGTGTGCACGCGCGGCTGAGGGAGACCGCGGCAACCGTCCGTCCCTGACCCGCGTCTCGATCAACACGGCACCTCCGAAAGGCGATCGGGCATGGAACGGGCAAGACCGCTGCCGAGCAGGCGACGGCTCCTCAAGGGCGCCGCCCTGACCGCCGTCCCCTACGCGCTGCTGCCGGACGCGCGCGCCGGAGCGGAGACCCACCCCGTCGACCACCCGCTCGCCGAGTGGCAGCCCGCGACACCCGCCAACCGCACGGCGGCGAACCGCCCGACGAGCCACCCGGTCGACCTCGTCATCATCCATGTGACGCAGACGAGCTACCGCAAGACCCTGGGTGTCTTCCGGAGCCCCGAGAAGCAGGTCTCCGCCCACTACGTGGTCCGTTCCCGGGACGGCAACATCGCGCAGTGCGTGCGTGAGGCCGACATCGCCTGGCACGCGGGGAACTGGGAGTACAACACGCGCAGTATCGGCATCGAGCACGAAGGATGGGTGGACCGTCCCGCGTACTTCACCGACGTCCTGTACGCACAGTCGGCGCGGCTGACGGCCGACATCTGCGCCAAGTACGCGATCCCGAAGGACCGGGCGCACATCATCGCGCACGTCGAGGTGCCGGGTTCGGACCACACCGACCCCGGGCCGCACTGGGACTGGGAGCGCTATATGAAGCTGGTCGAGCGTGTGTGGTGAGGCTGGTCTGGCGTGCCGGGCCGTGACGTCGTTCGGGTGACGGCGGTCGAAACGGTTGTCCGCGCGCGTACCGGGAGTGACGATGTCTCCAGCCGCATCACCTTTCGGGGAGGCCCAGTTGAGCGATCCGTGGGTGGCCCTGGAGCCGGGGGCCGACCCCGCCGAGCGTGCGCGGATGCTGCGCCGCGCGCACGAGACGTTCACCGAGGCGGGTACCGTGCCGCGGCCGGTGCGGCCGGTGGTGGCGGATTCGTGGCGGCGTTCCGCGCGGGCCGGTGTCGGGCCCGACGGGAGCGCGAGCGTCGAGCTCATGGACGGTGACCTCGGTGTCTATCGGGCCGAGCATCCGCTGGCCCGGGTGATGCCGCTGTTCCGTGAACTGCTGGGCACGTTCGCGTCCGACGGGGAGCATCTGCTCGCGGTGTGCGACGCGCACGGCAGGCTGCTGTGGGTCGAGGGGCATGCGTCGACCCGGCGACAGGCGGGGCTGATGAACTTCGTGCCGGGGGCGCGGTGGGCGGAGACGGCGGTCGGGACCAACGCGCCGGGCACGGCGGTCGCCCTCGACCGGCCGGTGCAGGTGTTCGCCGCCGAGCACTTCATCCGGCGGGTGCAGCCGTGGACCTGCGCGGCGGCTCCGGTGCACGATCCCCGCACCGGGCGGGTGCTGGGTGCCGTGGACATCACCGGTGGGGACGGGCTCGCGCATCCGCACAGTCTGGGCTTCGTCCAGGCGGTCGCGCGGGCGGCGGAGTCCCATCTGGCGCTGCTCGCCCCGGAGATGCCTGCGGCCGATCTGCCCGAGCTGACCGCGCTGGGCCGTGACGAGGCCCAACTGCTCACCGGAGGGCGTCGGATCAGGCTCAGCCGCCGGCACAGCGAGATCATGGTGCTGCTGTCCCGCCATCCGGAGGGGCTGACCGGCGACGAGCTGCTGTGCGCGCTGTACGAGGACGAGTCGGTGACACCGGTGACGCTGCGCGCCGAACTGGCCCGGCTGCGCAGGGTGCTCGGCCCCGGCCTGCTGGCCTCGCGTCCCTACCGGCTCACCGTGCCGGTCGAGTCCGATGTCACCGTCGTGGAAAGGCGGCTGGAGACCGGCGCGGTCACGGCGGCGGCGACGGCGTACTCCGGACCGCTGCTGCCCGCTTCCCAGGCCCCGTCGGTGGTGCGCCTCAGGCACCGTCTCGCCGACGGCCTCCGTACGGCGCTGATCGCCCGCCGCGATCCGGACCTGCTGGCGGACTGGGCGCACGCGCCGTGGGGCGAGGACGACTTCGACGTGTGGCGGGCGCTGGCGGCGACCCGTCCGACGGCGGCGGTCCGCTCGCGGCTGGCGGCCCTGGAGGCGGAGCTGGCGGCACCGGGCGTACGGCGCCGGGGAGTTACCACACCGTAGAAGCACCGCCCCTGCCCCCTGAAGCCGACGGCAACGTAGTTGCAACGTCCCCTTCCCTAGCCTCGCGCAGAGAGCTGCCCAACGGCGGGCAGCGCTGCTGCAGGGAGGCAGACCAGGATGACCCGTTACGCGGCGCCCGGCACCGAGGGCGCGATCGTCTCCTACCAGGCGCGCTACGACCACTTCATCGGCGGCGAGTACGTTCCGCCGGCCCGCGGGCAGTACTTCGAGAACCCGTCGCCGGTGAACGGGCAGCCGTTCACCGAGGTCGCGCGCGGTACGGCGGAGGACGTGGAGCGGGCGCTCGACGCGGCACACGCCGCCGCCCCGGCCTGGGGCCGTACGTCGGTGACCGAGCGCTCCGACATCCTGCTGAAGATCGCCGACCGTATGGAGGCGTATCTCGAACCGCTGGCCGTGGCGGAGAGCTGGGAGAACGGCAAGCCGGTGCGCGAGACGCTGGCGGCCGACATCCCGCTCGCCATCGACCACTTCCGCTACTTCGCGGGGGCGATCCGCGCGCAGGAGGGCTCGCTCGGCGAGATCGACGACGACACGGTGGCGTACCACTTCCACGAACCGCTCGGCGTGGTCGCGCAGATCATCCCGTGGAACTTCCCGATCCTGATGGCGGTGTGGAAACTGGCCCCCGCCCTCGCCGCGGGCAACGCGGTCGTCATCAAGCCGGCCGAACAGACCCCGGCGTCCATCCACTACTGGATGAGCCTGATCTCCGATCTGCTGCCGCCGGGCGTGGTGAACATCGTCAACGGCTTCGGTGTGGAGGCGGGCAAGCCGCTCGCGTCCAGCGCGCGGGTCGCGAAGGTGGCGTTCACCGGCGAGACCACGACGGGGCGGCTGATCATGCAGTACGCCTCGGAGAACATCAAGCCGGTCACCCTCGAACTCGGCGGCAAGTCCCCCAACATCTTCTTCGACGACGTGTGGGCGCAGGACGACGACTTCCGCGACAAGGCCCTCGAAGGCTTCACGATGTTCGCCCTCAACCAGGGCGAGGTCTGCACCTGTCCGTCCCGTGCCCTCGTCCAGCGCGGCAACTACGCCGAGTTCCTCGAGGCGGCGGTCGCCCGCACCGAACTGATCAAGCCCGGCCACCCTCTCGACACCGACACGATGATCGGCGCCCAGGCCTCCAACGACCAGCTGGAGAAGATCCTCTCCTACCTCGACATCGGCCGCCAGGAAGGCGCGAAGATCCTCACCGGTGGGCAACGTATCGAGTACGACGGCGAGTTGAAGGGCGGCTACTACGTCCAGCCGACCATCTTCGAGGGCGACAACCGTATGCGGATCTTCCAGGAGGAGATCTTCGGCCCGGTGGTCTCGGTGGCGTCCTTCGACGACTTCGACGACGCCGTCAAAATCGCGAACGACACGCTGTACGGCCTCGGGGCGGGCGTGTGGACCCGCGACATGAACACCGCCTACCGCGCGGGCCGCGCCATCCAGGCCGGCCGCGTCTGGACCAACTGCTACCACGCGTACCCCGCGCACGCGGCCTTCGGCGGCTACAAGCAGTCCGGGATCGGCCGCGAGACACACAAGATGATGCTGGAGCACTACCAGCAGACCAAGAACGTTCTTGTTTCATACAGTCCGAAGAAACTTGGGTTCTTCTAGAGTCTCAAGTCGGTTGCCTGGAGGGAGCTTTACCTTTCCAGGCACCCCACAGGGTTCAGTCACTATCCGTGACCGCTCAGCAACGTTCCGGACCCGTTCACTATGAAACTGCGCCCATCCCGGACCAGCCACGGACCAGCTGGGGGCACTACGTCACGTCGCCCCCGGCGGGGCAAAGCATCCGAAGAAGTGCGGACGACGTCGGGTGACGGGTGTGGTCACACGGTAGTGGGCTCTCGGGTTGTCTAAAGGTCGTTGAGCGCCACGAGACTGGCCCTCAGCACATGCCGACGGTGTCGCGGTCCGAGATGACGCCACGTTCTCGCTATTTGCGGAGGTGCACGAATCTTCGCTACTCGCTTTGCGCCCACGACCTCGGTCTGTGGGCGCGGGCGGAGAAGGCGAGGCAGCGGCCGTTGCCGCAAGCTCGTTGGGGGTAGGAAGGGATCAGCTAGGCCCTCCTGGCTTCTGGTACTGCGCACCGATGGAGGCTGCGCGAACGCTGTGCCGGACGTCGCGGGAGAGGATTTGCAGGACTTCCGCGGATAGTTCGGCTGCTTCCGGGGCCGCCAGAGCTGCCGCTTCCGCCAGGACGCGGCGCACACGAAAGTCACCGTCCCGCGCCAACTGCAGGATCGTGTCTCTATGGTGAGCGGGATGACGCATGCAGAGGACCGCACCCGCCTGGCGGACACCGACGTAACCGTGCGCGGCAAGGATGCCAAGGTCGATCCGAGATGTAACGTCGTGCGGGAGTTGAGACAGCGTCACGGATACATCATGAAGGATCTCGGTGTCCTGCTCGGAGAGCAGACTGATTGCCTGGTGGCGTACCCAGACGTGGTCCTCAGGGTCAGTGGCGGACACCTCAGCCAGCCGTAGCCCCTTTCCGCGGAGCGACGCCGAACCGCCGGAGATCTTGAACGAGCTGAGCGGGTGGGGACTACCGGTCACTTCTTCGTCCAGGTAGCTTCCATCCCGCTTCCCGAGTGCGTACTCCTTGGCTAGCAGGAACGTCTGCCGATGGACTTCGACCGGCAGGTCGATGACCAGGTTGCGGGCACCGGTGATGGCGTCCTGCCGTGCCATAGCGATCTCGCGGGGGTCGGCCGCGATGTCCATGAGCCTTTCGAGGCACGTCTTGCGCGCATTGATGTGGAGGCTGCCAACCAAGTAGGAGTCTTCCACCAGCCTCGTGCCGAGGTCGGCGCGGCCTGGGTCCGGGGCGGGCCGTCGCAGGATGCGGTCGCGTGCCTGCTCGGCATTTCCCTGTACTGCTGGATGCCCAGGGTCGATGGCCATCCGTGCGACGTCAGCCAAGTACAGACCTTTGTCGTCGAGTTGAGACACCCGTGCACGAAGAGCAGCGAGATCCTCCCGCTCCGTTAGCAGTTTGACCACCTCATCTTCCACGACCAGTTTCAGTGCCTTATCGGCCCCGCCGTCGGCCAGATCGAAGAGTCGCGTGAGGGCATTTGCCGTGAGGCTGGAGTGGACCCTGGCGATGGCGACACACGCCGTTGCGTGTCCGTCGTCGGAGAAGTGGTATTGGTGGGGTCCTCGTGGCACATCGGCGGCAAGCAGGTCGAGGAGAGTCTGGGCCTGAGTCGGCGTTCCTCGCGCCCCAAGAGCACAGGCGCTGCGTGTGGCCTGATGCGTGAGGTGGCGAAGTGGGGATTCCATCAACTCACCCGTTCTGCCGCGCTCGGTGAGAGCCAGCAGTGCGGTGAGGTGAGCAGCAGCCGTGTCGTCATCGAGTAGATCCGCCTGCGCCGCAATCAGTGCCGCGCGAGCGTGCAGCGTCCACCACGGTGCATCGCTTAGGGGGCCCACTGGCAAAATGTGATCGCCCTTGGCAGCGATCTTCTCCAGCTTCTTAGCCCGGCCCGCGCGTTGGAAATGCTGGGCAGCCAGATCCAGTTCGCCACTGTCACGATACAGGTCCCCGAGGAACGTGAGGGCCTCGGACTCGCTTGCCCAGTTGCCCGTAATCACTGTGTCGGTGAGCCAGCGCCGGGCGGACAGAGCCGCTTCGACAGGCTTGCCTGCGACCACAGCCGACAGGGCCTGCTCCCTCGGAGAACGGACCCGGCTAAGAAGCCGGCCGCGGCCGGTGGTCCGCAGAGCTTGAGCCAACCTATGTTCGTCGTCGATGTCCGTTGTGAGCGGACCGTACTGGACGTTCACGGCCCGTACGGCATACAGCCAGTCAGCGGCGTCCTCGGGGAGTCCAGCGTTGATGGACTCGTGAACCGCGTCTCGCCAGCACTCCACTGCTGATTCGGCGCGCCCTTCAAGAGCGCAACGGCGTGCCTCTCGTGCATTGATCAACGCCGCGTGACGACCCGGGACTTGGTGGTACCGGGCCAGCTTCCTGAGCGCAATGCGCTCAGCATCGTCGTACTCGGCGCGCACCAGACGCAGGCGCATGACGGCATCCTCCGTAACGCGTTCGATCTGTCCCGAGCCCTCCGAGCCTGCGCGCTCGATCGCGGCGTCGATGATGGGGCCGAAGCTCTTCAGACTGTCCGAGTCTGCGGCCAGGAGGTTCTCGGCCGCCAGCAGGACGAGTAGGGGCTGGTTCGCAGGCTCGTCAGGCGAGGTTTCGCGCAACGCCTCGATCAGAGTCGCGACGTGGCCAAGGGGGTGGAGGGCACTGTCGACGGCGGCGCACACCAGTTGGATGTGGCGCTGCACTCTAGCGCCCGGCGGTGTTTCGGAGGCCGCATCGCCTTGGGCCAGCCCGCGGATCCGATGGATGAGTCTCCTCGCCTCATCCCGAATTCCGTAGTGCAGCGCAGCGACCGCGAGCTCCGCTGCTAGAACGACGGCTTCATCCGTGCGCTCGGCAGCAACGAGCGCATCGAGTTGCTTGCCGCGCAGGGTGTCAGCATGTCCACGGAAACCTTCGTCGTCGAGTCGCTGCGCCAACTCGCCATAGAGCCGGGCGGACTCCTCTGGTGTCGTCGACAGCTGTTCGTCGGCTCGTCGCAGGACGGACAGGACATCGTTCGTCCGCAGTGGGCCGACGAGGATCCTCTCTGCCCACTCCTGACGGTCCGGCAACGGCACGGGCACCCCCAGCAGAGGCGCTCCAGTGCAGAAGTTCTCCGCGGTCTCGCGGGTCCAGAACCGGGCGACCACGTCGCCGAGATAGCGCAGGTACTCATTGATCTGTTCGGAGCCCCACAGCTCAAGGTCCAGGTCGGCATGCGTGTTCTGAAGCTTGCCGAGTTCGTCCTCCAGCTGGGTTGTGCGGGTCTCGGCAGAGGTGGCAACGATGAGTCGTCGGGCGTCGAACGGACGCTTGCCCTCAGTGAACTTCTTGACGGCCGCCCGCAGGTCAGCGGTGGTGAACGTCTGGTAGTCCTTGCACTGGACGACTGTGTAGCTGCTGTCCGGTTCCCGTCCGGCCAGGTCAATGCCGTGCTGGGCCTGTCCCTCGACGCCGTAGCGGCGAAACTTGGTTTCCCTCAAGCCCCGTACACCACGGCACACCGCGACGAGGAGCTTCTCGAAGCGGTCCCAGCCGATGTGTAGATCGAGGTCTTCGCCTGGCGGAGTATTACCCGGGTGTCCCGACGATGGCGGGGTATTGAGCTCGGGATCTGCGGCGCAGACTTCCCAGCGCTCCTCTACGGCGTCGGCCGCTGTTGCAGGGTCCAAGCCAGGGGCGTGCGGTACGTGGTGATGCTCATCGGAGTGGGACACGCAGATAAGTGTCGCGTGTGCCACTGACATCAAGCGCCAGCCGTACGCGGATGACCTCATCCAACGCGTCCACGCCCTGGGTATACACGCAAATGAAGTCCACCCACACTGAACCACAGGCTTCCACCGGGATGGCATCCAGGGGTGCGCAGCGGACAGTCAGGCTTCGGCCCCTGGGGTTGATCCGCTTTGACAGACATTCGAGATCAGGGGTTCTGCCCCGGGAGGATGTCCATCATGGAGAGCATGGGGAAGAAGAAGCCTCGCCCTCGCCGTTCGTTCACGCCGGAGTTCAAGGCCGAGATCGTCGAGCTGTGCCGACGCGGTGACCGCTCGGTCGGCCAGATCGCCAAGGACTTCGACCTGACCGAGACCGCGGTGCGGCTGTGGGTCAGCCAGGCCGAGGTCGATGCGGGCGAACGCGACGGTCTGACCAGCAGTGAACGTGAGGAACTGGCCGCGCTGCGGCGGGAGAACCGCCGGCTGCGTGAAGACGTCGAGGTCCTCAAGCGTGCGACGGCTTTCTTCGTGAAGGAGACCCGGTGACGGTGCACCCGTTCATCGAGGCGGAGAAGCGTGCAGGTCACAGCGTGAAACGGGCGTGTGGGCTGCTGAAGGTCTCCAGGACCGCCTTCTATGCCCGCCGCGCTGCCCAGCCTGGTCCCCGCGCGGTCCGTGACGCCGAGCTGGCACAACAGATCGCCGACGTCCATACGAGATCGCGGGGCACCTACGGCGCCCCGCGCGTGCATGCCGAGCTCAAGCGGGCAGGCGCCGGATGCGGCCGCCGACGTGTCGCCCGGCTGATGCGGGCTGTCGGCCTGCAGGGCCGACACCGCGGACGACGGCACCTGACGACGATTCCTGATCCACGAGCCGCCCTGCGGCCCGATCTCGTCCTGGGCAACTTCCAGCCCGATGCTGCCGGCCTGGATGCCCGCTGGTGCGGCGACATCACCTACATCGCCACGGACGAGGGCTGGCTCTACCTGGCCACCGTCATCGACATCGCCTCCCGTCGCGTGGTCGGCTGGGCGACGGCCGACCACTTGCGGACCGATCTGGTCGCCGATGCCCTTAGGCCCGCCTGCCGAAAGCGCCGCCCCACCAGTTCGGTGTTCTTTCACTCGGATCGCGGCTGTCAGTACACCAGTCACCAATTCGCCACGCTGGCAGACCAGTTGGGGGTGTGTCTGGCGGTCGGCCGCACCGGACAGTGCTGGGACAACGCACTCGCCGAGTCGTTCTTCGCCACCATCAAGAGGGAACTGCTCGGCACCAGCTCCTGGCCCAGCCGGGCCGCCGCCCGCACCGCGATCTTCGATTGCATCGAGGGCTGGTACAACTTGCACCGTCTGCACAGCAGCCTCGGCTACCGCAGTCCCGCCGAATACGAGACCGCACTCGCAGCCTGACCACCACACCGATGGTGTCCGTCAAAGCGGAACAAGCTCACCTGGTCGTAAATGGCTGGACGTGGCCGGACCGGTCTATGTGCTCAAGGCATGGGAGGAGACACATCGGCGAGCTCGGCCCGAACTACCCGCTGCTCCCCGACATCGACAGCGTGGACCAGGTGCTCAAGTTGATCGCAGCCGACGAGGGTACGGAACCGGGGCCGTTCGTCTGGAGCTTCCGCAGGCTCGTCGTACGGGAAGGGGCGGCATAGCGCCACAGCAGGGGCACATCAGAACCTCCACCGATCCCGGCGCGCTCCAGTCATACCACCGCCGCCTACGGGGCCGGTCGCTACCGCTTGGCCGTGAACTTTCGACGCTTCTCCGTCACAACGACCAACATCCCCAGCTGTCACGGACTGCACGCAAGATGCGACACGTAGTACCTTTGTCTGCCTCAGCGTCAGGAATGACCTTGCCGCAACTAGGCGTGTCGGTTTGCAGCCACTAGTGCGGTGCGATGGGGGGACATCGTGGGTGCCGCGCCGCGTTTTATGGCCGCGAAGGCACGTCCGTTGCCAGTACTCGTACTGGCGGACGTGAGTGGGAGCATGGGAGAACCGCGGGAGAAGATCGATGTGCTCAACGAGTGCATCCGTCGCATGCTCGACGATTTCGCTACGGCCGACATCGGGCGAGGCACCATCCACGTCGGAGTGATCGCCTTCAGCCGTGATCGGGCTGAACTGCATCAGGACATGGTGCCCGCAGCCGATGCGTCCTGGACCGACATGGAGGCCCGAGGCGGCACCCCGCTCGGTGCCGCCCTCGAACTCGCTGATGCGGTGCTGCGTGATGAAGCGGCCGTCCCAACCAGGTCCTTCTCTCCCACACTTGTTCTCGTGTCCGATGGAATGCCCACCGACGAGTGGGAAGAGGCCCTCGACCGGTTACTCGACTCCCCGAAGGGTTCTAGAGCCAACCGGCTGGCGGTCGCCATCGGTCCCGACATGACCGAGCAGGCAAAAGCCGTGCTGCGCCGTTTCGTCAGCGACGAGGCCAACGGCGTGTTCGAGGCACAAGACGTCGGACGCATCCAGCAGTACTTCCGCTGGGTCACGGTCACGGTCACCCAGCAGGCTCGAAGCACTCGTCCGGACCGGGCACCGGTACTGAGCCCCGACGATTTGTCCGACTTCGGCGCCTGAACCGGCGAGACACGGCGAGAGGAAAGGCACCCCGTGGCATCGCGCTGGGATCTCGGCGGCCTGCTGCGGCCCGTCGAGGACGAGTACCACCAGCTGTGGTCACTGTCCCACTCGATCGGAGCCGGCGGCCAGGGCGAGGTATGGCTGGCCCGAGGCGGACGAACCGCCGTAAAGATAATCACTGCTCCGACTCACGAAGCAGCAGAGGCTGTTCACGTTCGGCTGCGCCGCATCCAGCGGCTTCCGTTGGAAGGTGTCCCGCTGGCTGGCGTACTCGCCCTGCTCGCCCCGCCGAAGCTCGGTTACGTGATGGAACTGGCCGATGAGATGGTCCCATTAGACACCTTGTGCGTCCCCGACGAGGAGGACCTGGCAGCCTGGTATCTGCGCACCGGGGGTCTGGAACGCCGACTGCGGCTGCTGGCCAAACTCGCAGAAGCCGTCGCCCGGCTCCACGCGCGTGCCATCGTGTACCAGGACCTGTCACCCTCCAACGTGCTAATTTCCGCCGCTACCGAGCAACAGGAAATCCGTCTCATCGACGTGGACAACCTCGGTCTGGCCTCGACCGTCGGATCCGCGCCGGTACACACGCCCGGATACGGGGCACCGGAAATCGTGTCGGGTCACAGCGGAGCCACCACTCTGGCCGATGCACATGCACTCGGCGTTCTGATCTTCGAGACCCTCACGGCCAGTCACCCGTTCCGGGGCGACGAGGTCCTGGACTCCGACCCCGCGTACCAGGAGGAGTACGCAGACCGTTTCCGCCTTCCATGGACCGACCACCCCACCGACCGCACCAATGATTGCACTGTGGGTATCACACCACGGCAGGAACTCCTGTCCGGTCAGCTGTGGGACCTGGCCTCACAGTGCTTCGTGGACGCCGTAGCCAATCCCCTCCTCCGGCCATCGGCTGCCCGGTGGGCCACGGCCCTGCACTCCGCTGCGGGGCAGACCGTCGAATGCCCGGAGTGCGGATGGACCTACCGTGCCTTCGCCCCCTCCTGCCTCGCCTGCCGGAGGCCCCGCGACCGTGTCTGGGTGCTGCGCCACGGACTGACTGGTCCGGTGGGTACCGAGCCGCAAGACCGATCGGGGAGCACTGACGACACCCCTGGTATACAGCTCTCGGAAGTCCCTCTGCCCGACTTCACCGCGCTGCGTCCCGGCGGCGAGACGACTCTGACCGCCCGGCATACCTCACCCGCCCCGGATCGACCCGACTCGGTGGTCGCGCAGTTGCGGCTTCACAGCCAGGACGCCACCGTGCTGAACCTTTCGCGCGACAGTCTCTGGCTGGACCATCAAGACGGTCGACCATGGCGGGAGATCGGCCAGGGAAGCCAGGCAACCGTGCCGGTCGACGGCCGCGCCTGGACGCTTCACTTCGGGAGGCAGGGTGCGATCCACCGCTGGGTACGTCTGATGGCTGTGGAGGCGAGCAGGTGAGCGTTCGCCCCAGGGGACCAGTCATGCCTGCCCGTATGCCGGGAGAGCCGGTCTTCGTGTCTTTCCTCTGGCACCGAGTGCCGCAGGAGTTCGTCGGCCAGATCATCCCCGATGGCAGCGAGGTCCGCCTTTACCGTCGACCCACAGGCCAACTCGACCTGGTCACCGACTCCGCCACGTTCGGGATCAAGCCGGCGAGTCCCGAGGACGAACGGAGGCTCACCGAAGTCGAGGCAGCCGGGACCAGCTGTGTGACGGTCACTGCGCATCCTGCCCGGCCGAAGCCGCCCACGCCCGCTGCACCGCCCCGGCGCCGTACCGGTAATCCGCATCCGCCCGCGGCGCCAGCCGACGAACCCTTCACCTTGCGGGTGCACATCTATGCCCCCGCGGTAGGACTCGCTGTGCCGCTCAGCACCAGCCTGCTACTCGACGTCGATGACGCCGTCCTGGAGGATGCCACCAAGTACGCGGACCGCGCGGACACCGTCAACGTCGCTTCCGTCATGGAGTTCATGAGGCGAGAGCTCTTCCTGGAACCCCGCCCTGGGGCTCAAGCTAATGCCAGGCGCATGGTGGTCTCGGCCGGACCAGCCGGTGGCTTTGCAGTCGGCTTCCGGGTGCACGGACCAGGGCTCATGGCCGACGTCGAGAAAAACAGCACCGGCTACCGCATCGTCCGGCTACTCAGCTCGGTCCACGATCAGCGCCGTACCAGCCACAAGGCACTGGCCGTCGGGTCAATTGACTTCCGCGACATGACCGCCAGACAGCGAGACCGGGAGAGAATACAGCAGGGCCTCGACCTGGTGGCCAACCAGAACGGCTACCTGGCCATGTGGGACAGATACCAAGAGCTGGAGGCCCGCCACATCAGGGGCCGGATTCGCAATTTCGGGACCATCCGCTACACCAAGGTCAAGGTCGAGTCCGATGGCCGCTGCGTATTCACGGTGGACCTCGACCGGGCACTGCCCCGCACGCGAGCCGCTCTGGAGAACACGACAGCGGCCGAACGCCTCGAGATCGAGGCCGCAGCTGAAGTTCCGGCCTCGGTGACAGACACCGCGATGACCGACCGGGAGTGGCTGGTCGCTTCCCGTGCGCAGAAGGTACGGGCCTGGATTGGTGAACCGCTCGGGTACGACAGCGTCACCGCGACCCTGCGGCTCGCCGCAACCCTCAACGACCAAAAGGACCCACCGCCCCAGGGCTGGCTCTACCTGGCACACCGGGGAGATCAGCGCCGGCTCGACCGGCGCGAGAAAGCCATGCAAAAGCTACGCACCGACGGGACACACATTCCCGCGCTGCCGACTCTGCTAGAGGGGCGTTCCTGGCCCCAGCCGACAACACGTCGGATCACAAAACTCTCTCCTTCCGCGCTCAACTGCTTCGCTCCCCACGGCCCGACGCCCGCCCAGCGGGAGGCGGTGCTCACCGCGCTCAACACCCCCGATGTGGCGATCATCCAGGGACCGCCGGGCACTGGCAAAACGCAGGTGATCGCTGCTCTGGTCAATCAACTGGGTGATCTCGCTCAGGGCGGAGAGGTAGCCGGCAGCACCCTGTTGACGAGCTTCCAGCATGCGGCGGTGGACCATCTGGTCACGCGCGGCTGGGTCTTCGGGCTGCCGCCGCTCAAGGTGGACTCCCGCGGCCGGGGCAGCAAGGTCGCGCTGGACACCTGGCGCATCGACTCCGCCCGCGCCGCCGACCTGCGGCTACGTGAACGCCCGGTGGGGCAGCATCTCGCTGCTCGGCGTGCCGCCGCCGAATTGGCCGCCACTTACCGGGCGGCACCCGTCCCGCCCGAGTTCCTGCCCCAATTCCTCGACCAAGCACTCGCCCAGCTCGGAGACATATCGGACCCCACACTGGTCGGCGAACTCTGCAGCCTCAGAGACAGAGCTGAGAGGCATCGCATTCGGGCCGCCGCCATGACCGACCCCGACCTGCGCGCGGACCTCCTGCCCTACATCCGGTCGCTGCGCTGCACGGTGACCGGGTTCGAGGACGACGGGCCACGCACGGCTCGAGCATTGCTGACACGGCTCGACCTCGCCGACTCCCCGCTCTTCGACGGCATCTCGTACCAGGAGTCGCTGCGTATAGCGGCCAGTACCGCTTCACCCCAGCCTGAACTCCTCAACTCACTGGCCGCGCTGCGCGACGCCCTGCTCGACCGTCTCACCGCGCGCATTCGGCTGCCAGAGGTAACCGTGGCTGATCCCACGATCGCCGCCCTCCTCGACCGGTTCGCAGCACAACTTGCGGAAGCGGTGACCCGGTCACCCGACGCCATAGCCGCGGCACTGCTCGATTACCGAGACGATCTGCGCAGCGATCCGGAAGGTGTCGACGACACCCTCCGCGCCTACACCGTCTCGCTGGCCTCGACCTGCCAACAGGCCGTTTCCAAAGCCATGGTTGACGTCGGCCGTCAGGATGGAGCTTTCGAGTCGGTCGTCGTCGACGAGGCGGCCCGAGCCAACCCGCTGGATCTCCTCATCCCCCTCGCCCAAGCCCGCCGCCGGATTGTGCTGGTCGGCGATCACGCCCAGCTCCCCCATATGCTGGAACCCGACGTGGAGCGCGAGCTGAGCTCGCTCGGCGACGACGTCCGCGACCGGCTGCAGGAAAGCCTGTTCCAGCGACTGGCACGGCAGTGGGAGCACGGTTCGTCCGACGGACATACCCGGTTCGTCCGTCTCGACACCCAGTTCCGCATGCACCCGGTGCTCGGGAGCTTCGTCAGCGACAACTTCTACCAGGGGACACTGCGCAACGGCCGCGAAGCGGCCGACTTCATTCACGGAATCGACCGCTACGGTGAGGTCCCCGCGGTGTGGCTTCCCGTGCCGCTGTCTGCAGGCGGTGAAGCGCAACGGGGGACGAGCCGCACCCGGCACGCTGAAGCCACTGTCATCGCAGCGGAGATAGCCGCGCTGATCGAGCGGCACCCGAGTATGACCTTCGGCGTCATCTCGTTCTACGCCGCGCAGGTCACCGAGGTGTGGAAGGAACTGAAGAAGGCCGGGCTCGCCGAGTTCACCGATGCAGGTGGATGGCGCCCCGTGCCCCGGCTGTGCCGTGACGAGGACGGCGCACCGCTCGACCGGTTACGAGTCGGCACCGTCGATGCCTTTCAAGGCATGGAGTTCTCCATCACCTATCTGTCCACCGTGCGCAGCTGCGCACCGGCCGCGCGGACCGACGTCAAGCGCGCTTACGGACACCTGACCGTCGCCAACCGACTGTGCGTGGCGATGAGCCGCCAGCAGCGGCTGCTGGCCGTCGTGGGTGACGACGACATGTTCGGGCCTGACAGTCCGAAGGTGATCGGGCCCCTCGCCGCGTTCCTGGAACTGTGTCGGAAGGGGGCGGACGGCCGTGTCGTTCGACCGTGAGACACCCGTCTTCCAGCTGGCCTTTCCGCCCCGGAAGCGGTACCGGCCCGTTCTGCTGCCCGTGTGGGTTCACCAGGTGACGGCGCCGACCGGCTACTCCCGCACACTGGACGTCTTCCAGACCGTGGTGCTGCGTCTGTGCGCCGCCGGAGTGCGGGACGTCGGTGACCTGTCCCGACTGATCGGCCTGGACACCGCCCTGTGCCGCACGGCGATCGCCCGACTTGTAGAAGGACGGCTGATGGAACCCGGGCTGAAGCTGACCGAGGCAGGGCGGCGTACCGTGGCCGAGGGGGAAGTGGCGGAGACGGATCCCCAGCTCGTCCGGGTATTCCAAGAACCAGCCACCGGGGGGCTCCTGCCTCGCATCCTGGTCGCCGATCCAGTACGTGCCGATCTGCGGGAGCATCGCGGCCGCTGGGTCACCATCCAGTTCGGCACCGCCGGAGCCTCCCGAGAGGTCAGTGCGCTGAGGCTACGGGCCGGCGGTTCCTCGATGCGTCCGTCGGAACGAAATGTGCTGGAAGCCTGCAGGAGCCACGACCTGGCCGCTCGGGGGCTTCGTGGTGCTTCCCGCGGCCCGTCCGACACCGTGGTAACGGCTCGCCGGATTGGCTTCCAGGGCACGGCGAATCCCGCCTATGTGGTGTGTTACGTCGTAGAGGACGACGACGGGTCCGGGCGCACGTGGACCGTCGAGGACCCGTTCGCAGTGGGTGACGGGCGCTTCTTGGCGGATCTCCTGGCCGCCCGCTCCGAGAGCGACGAGCCGTTGGGCCGACTGATCGACGACTTGCTCGGCGGGAACCGCCGCGACCGGACCGCCACCGCGCGCAAGATCGACCAGGAACTCGCCGAGGAGGCCCGCACCGACGTCATACGCATCCTCGGCGAGGAGATCCGGGATCACCCGGAGGTGCTGGCCCACCTCGCGGACATCGAGTTGGCTCTCCTCAAAGACACTGCGCGAGAACGCGAGAATGCCGCACGCACTGCGATCCGTGTCTTCGAGTGCATACTTCCCGGGCTCAACGAACGCTTCCCTGCCCGGCTGCCGCCATCCAGGGAGCCAGGGGTACGGGAGCGCGCGTTCGTACTGACCGCCCAGCGCCTGGGCGCCACCTCCGTGCCGCCAGAGATGCGCAAAATATGCAGAAATCCGAAAACCGGGCTGGCCGGAGACATCATCAGGGCCGTTTGGGCGGCCGGGGAGAATCCGCAGCATCCGTTCGTTACGTTCATCCGGCAGCGCCCGACACTCCTGGACGATCTCGACCGGTCGCGGATTCTGCGCAACAACGCGACGCACGGACCAACCGGCTCCCCGGCCTCCGATGAGCTGGAGCACATCCGGGCTCTCGCCTACGAAGCAGCCCGCCACTTGCTCGGTCTGAGCGGTGGTTCCACAAACAGCAAGAAGGTGAACTGACGCCATGGGGAAGAGGCAGACGCGATCGCGTCAGAAGGGTAAGGGAGCGGTCTGGCCAGGACAGCCGACTGTTTCCCAGCGTACCGAGACCACCCGTGCGCGTCAGTCGGCTGCTGTGGCGTCCAGTACCACTTCAGGGAGCAACGACAACGCCGCGCTGCTGACGGAGATACAGCAGGTGGCGAGCGAGGCGCAGGTGGTCCTCGCGGCAGGTGACGAATCCGTCGACCCGAACTCCGGCCTGGAACACGCGTGGCAGCTCTACCGCGCTCTCGCCAAGCGCCAGGAAGACGCGGCGAACGCACTGACGGTACAGGCGGAGCAGCTTCATAGCGAGTGGGAGGAGCTCACTGCCGCAGCCGCCCGCCAGGCGGAGGACGCGTCCTCCGTGCAGGAGGAACGCGCTGCGCTGGGCACCCGCACGAAGCTCCTGGACCGCAAGGAGCGCGATCTGTCCGACCGTGAGCGTTCGGCGGAAGTACAGTTCGCCGAACGCCGTCTGGCTGCAGGCCGTGAACTGGAGAGCTGGCTGGCGGAACAGCGGCGGACGGCCGTGGCCGCCCTCGATGGCGAACGCCAGGCCCGGCATGCTCAGTGGAGCGAGGAGCAGCGTCGCCTGGCCGAAGCCCAGACGGCTCTGGACCAGCGGGAGAGCGAACTGTCCCAGCGCGAGAGGGACCTTCGCTCCGCACAGCTCCGACTGGAGGACGATCATGAGGATATCGCCCACCTCAAGGCCGCGCTCAAGGAGCAGCAGGCCGGCCGTGCGGAACGGCTCGAGCGTGAGCTGACGAGCCGAACCGGCCAACTGCTCCAGCAGTTGGAGGAGTATCGGCAGCGGGCGGCAGCCCTCGCCGAGGGCAATGAGCGTCTGAGCGCTCGGCTCAACGAGTACGACAGCGCTCTGGCGTCCCTGGGCGGCATGACCTTGGAGCAGGTCGTCGAGCGCATGGCCGAACTCCGCACCGAGAACGCCCGCCTGCTGGAGGAGAACGCCACGGCTCCAATGGCGGACGCGCGCATGCTCGAGCAACTGCAGCAGCAAGTCGCGCAACTCGCCGCCGACAATGAGGAACTGGTTCGGGAGCGCGGAGAACTGGAGTCCGCGCTGCAACGTGACCGCATCGCGGTCAACGAGCGCCAGAACTATCTGGAAGCCAACAACTGGTTGCGCGCCGCCAACGGCCAATTGCAGCAGCTCCTCAACGAGGAAGCAGCCAAACTCAACGCCACGGCCCAGGCTGGCAAGGAAGGCCACGTGTTCCCGGTCTGCTCACGCATGGACCAGGAGTTCAGCGCTCCTCGGCCTTCCGACGCGCCCATGCCGGACATGCCCGATCTGGTGCGCCAGATGCAGGCCGTCATCCGACAGAACGCTGGCCTTTCTTATCGTCTGTCGGACCTGCGCCTGGTCCTGGCGGGCATGGCGATGAGCCGTCTCCATCTCTTCCAGGGCATCAGCGGCATCGGCAAAACCGGCTTGGCCCGCGCGCTCGCCACCGCCTTCGGCAGTGACACCAGTGTTGCCGTGGTTCCCGTCCAGGCCGGCTGGCGCGACCCCCAGGACCTCATGGGTTACTACAACAGCTTCGACCGGATCTTCTATGAATCCGAGTTCACCAAGGCCCTGTACCGCGCGCAGTGTCCCGCCTTCAAGGACCAACCATTCTTCATCATCCTCGACGAGATGAACCTCTCCCATCCCGAACAGTACTTCAGCGGAGTGCTGTCGGCCCTCGCCATCAAAGACCGACCCAAGCTGGCACTGACCACAGCACCGGTCAGAAACCCTGCCGACCTGATCATCGACGGAACGCACATCGCCATTCCGGAGAACGTCTGGTTCATCGGGACGGCCAACCATGACGAGACGACCGTCGGGTTTGCCGACAAGACCTATGACCGAGCCTTCGTTCTGGAACTGCCTTGGCGGCACCCGGACCTGCCTGTGACGGCGAGCGCACCGCCGGAACCCCTCGGGCTCCGACGTATCAGCCATGCTTTCGGCGAGGCTCAGGCCACCTACGGCACACAGGCCGACGGCATCATCGAATTTCTCGACACTCACTGGCGCAGTCGCTTCGCGGAGGAGCTGCGCATCGGCTGGGGCAATCGGCTCGAGATGCAGATCAAGGAGTTCGCACCCGTCGTGGTGGCCGCCGGAGGCAGTCCGGGGGAGGCACTGGACCACCTGCTGGCCACACGCATCCTGCGCTCCGTCCGTGGGCGGTACGACATCCATGCTGACACCCTCGACACACTGCGCACCGACCTTGTCGAAAGCCTGACACGGTTCGACAGCGCTCACGAGCCGACGGCGACACAACTACTGCTGGACGACGAGATCCGCTCGCGTGGTCGGCGATGAGCCGGGGGGCGGCCGAGCCGGAGCTCGGCTCTCTCCTCGTCCGCCACCTCCTAGCGGTGTCGGCCCGTCTCGCCGAGGAGGCCACTACGCTCGACGACTGGCTGGCCATGTCGCCGATCATCCTCGACGTCACCGATGAGACGGAAATCCTGCCGGTGGAGGACGCTTTCGAGCGGGAGTCCGGGGCGCTGCGCACGGTTTGCCACCGCCCGTACACGCGCCTGCGTACGGTGGAGGAAATCCTGCCGACGTCCCGGGTGCGCTCGATTGCCGTCGGCGCGACGGCGCGTTTGGCCGCCCGCCCCGAGGACTGGGCCTCGCATACGCTCGCCGGTGTCCGGCCCAGCCGTCTGCTGGCCCGGCGCAGTGAGGAAAACGCCGACATCTACGAGAACCGAGTCGCGATCGCCGTCCTCAACGTGATGCGATCGCATCTGCAGCAGCGCATCGCCAAGCTCAGAGACCTGAGCAGGATGGTGGACGATGTACACGGCCTGCTCGTGCCCTCGCAGGAAACTTCTTGGCGGGCCCGACGAGACCTGGCCGGACTACTCAGGAACATCGAGGAATCTGGTCGGCACCAGGCGGCCGCGGAGGTGCGCCAGCGGGCACTCGAATCCTCCCTCACGGCAGTGGAGGTGATGCTGGGCTCGCCGCTGGCACGCGCGGTCGACCACCGCTCCGCACCGCCGCGCGCACTGCATCCGACGAACCTGCTGAGCAGTGATCCGCATTACCGCAGGGTGGCTCTGCTCTGGCAAGCCTGTACGGCAATCGAGACCCCGCGTCTCGGAGAAGCCGAAACGGCCCGTCGGCGACAGGAGATCCTCTTCGCCTTCGGGCGTTTCACCAGCCTCCTTCTGCTGCTCGCCTGCAAGCTGCTACAGGCAGTCCCGGACTCTGGCCAGCCGGTTCCTTCCCCCGGCTGCACCACCCGCTTCCACATGCGAGGCGAGTCGCTGACGGTCACCTGGTCCCAGACGGGCGACTTCATCCTTCACTGGCGCAAGCGGCAGGTGCTCCGCGTCGTACCGATCACAACCGACCTGTGCACGGCTCCCGACGCCTCCTCGGTCGCTGCGGCGATCACGGAATCCCGCCGCGACCGGCCGAGTGCCGTGTGCGACAACGACCTGATCGTCTATCCAGGACTGCTTCAAGCACGTCAGGACGCAGAGACTGACGTCGTCCGGGCCGCGTATCGGATCGGTTATCGCTACAGCGACGCGCCCGAGCCGCAGGTCGACGTCGCTCCTTTGTCCCCCCTGGACATTTTCAGCGTCAGCCGCCTGCTGCGAGCAGTCCAATGGGCGACACTGGGTGCTGACGCGCGCGACTACCCCCACACCGTGCCCGTACCCACAGGCGATCGCTCCGCTCTGGCGGGCTGCGGCTGGCTCGAACCCCGGCCTGACGGTGTCGCGGTCGTGCGCGCCCCGAGCCCGGCCGAGTTGGAGCGCCTCCCCGCACTGCTGAAACAGACCCGCAGGCGGCACGGCAGTGGCCGGGCAACCGAGCACGAGACCCGGCGATTGCGCACCTTGTGTGCGGCGTTAGAAGACGCGGCCGCCAAGACCGAACTGCTCGAAGTGTGTCCGGTGTGCGCCAAGGCCGGCCCTCAGCGCCAGACGGTCTTCGAGCCGCGTGAGGACGGCCTGTTCGCAGCGTCCTGCACCTCGTGCCATACCCGGTGGGAACTCCGTCGCTGCCTGGCCTGTGGCGACACCTTCCCGTTGCTCGATCCGGACGGCCTTGCCGCTACCGGTGCTCCCGAACCTGACCTCGATAGCCGTGTCGGTGGCGTTCTCCTGGCGGTTCCGTGCTGGGCCGCGGACCGCACCGGCCAGTCCGTCTGCCCCACCTGCGGCACCTGCAGTGAGGCGGGACGAGTCGCTTCCTGCCCGCGCGGCTGTTCGACCCAGCCACCGCTCTAAACCGGGAACGGTGCGTCTATCCCGCGAACGGGCCGTGGCCCGGGATGCCTCGCCGCAGCACAGGCAGAACAGGATCGTCGCGGCGTCCGCTGAGCATGTGGTGACACGTCAGTTCGGCAAAATTGGGTCAGCCGTGAGACGACGAAGCCCCACCGGAGCATTCCGGTGGGGCTTCGTCGTCTCACGGTTCCGCGCAAAAGCGCCCTCGGGACGGTTGCCGGCAAGGAACTCTGGTAGGTCAACGCGCTGTTGCGGGAGTGCTTTGGCCGACTTCAGTGGGCCGCACTCGTATGCCGCTCGCGATGGTGCGCGGCCACGGCCGGCCCAACAGGACCGGGCCGCGATCATCGGTGACACCCTGCTCGGCACCTGTTCACTTGGTCCGTTCTGGTCGGCGTCCCATTCAGCCTCGCCCTGACCGTGGCCGACGTCGGCGGGAGTCAGAACCGGGCCCGCATCGTCACTTGGGCCGTCCTCGGCATAACTGCCGTGCTGCTCGCCTGGGGGTACGCCGAGGCCCGCCGCGTGCCGCGCGTGCGCCGACTCGACGTGCAACTCCCGCGGCTGGGTGCCGGGCTGGACGGCATCCGCGTCGTCCTTATCACCGACACCCACTACGGCCCACTCGATCGCGCCCGCTGGTCGGCACAGGTATGCGAGACCGTGAACGCTCTGGAAGCCGACCTGGTCTGCCACACCGGCGACATCGCGGACGGCACGGCCGAACGCCGCCGCGCCCAGGCCGCCCCACTCGGCACCGTGCAGGCCACCCGGGCCCGGGTCTACGTCACCGGCGACCACGAGTACTAAAGCGAGGCCCAGGGGTGGGTCGACCTGATGGACGAACTCGGCTGGGAGCCGCTGCGCAACCGTCATCTGCTGCTCGAACGCGGGGGTGACACCCTCGTGGTCGCCGGCGTGGACGACGTCACCGCCGAGTCCTCCGGCCTCGCGGGCCACCACGCCCACCTCCCCGGAGCCCTGAACGGCGCCGACCCCGAGCTCCCCGTCCTGCTCCTGGCCCACCAGCCCAAGTTCATCGACCGCGCTGCAGCCGCCGGCATCGACCTCCAGCTCTCCGGGCACACCCACGGCGGCCAGATCTGGCCCTTCCACCACTTGGTCCGCCTCGACCAGCCCGCCCTCGCCGGCCTCACCCACCACGGCCCCCGCACCCTCCTCTACACCAGCCGCGGCACCGGCTTCTGGGGCCCGCCGTTCCGCGTCTTCGCGCCCAGCGAGATCACCCTGCTCGTGCTCCGCTCCCCGCAGCAACCCAGCTCGACGTAGCACTCGACGGGCCGATACATCCGCTTGGAGCAGTCCACGAGTCGAGGGATGCGGCGTAACAGATGACCAGGCCCGTCTCGCTGAGGACAAGATCCGGACCATTCCCGGGCCGACGGCTCCAACGAGCCATACGTGGCCACGTTTTACGCAGGTCAGCGACGCGTGTCGCCTGTACCACCAGCAGACGAAGAACGTTTGGTTTCATACAGTCCGAAGAAAATTGGGTTCTTCTAGAGCCTCAAGTCGGCTGCCTGGAGGCGCCGTTACGGGTCACGTCCGCTGGAGTGGTGTATTGACGGCCACTCGGTGATCTCTTCTTTGAGGCTAGGCGGTGAGTTCAGTCGGGAGGACGGTCTCGTCGGTTTCTGACTCGATCGGGTGGAGGCGAGCCTTGGCAAGCAGGTCGAGGCCCATGTAGCGGCGGGCCTCGGTCCATTCGTCGTTCTGCTCGGCCAGCACTGCGCCGACGAGGCGGATCAGGGCGGTGCGGTCGGGGAAGATGCCGACCACGTCGGTGCGGCGGCGGATCTCCTTGTTGAGCCGTTCTTGCGGGTTGTTGGACCAGATCTGCCGCCAGATCTCGCGGGGGAAGGTGGTGAACGCCAGGATGTCGCCCTGTGCGGCGTCCAAGTGGGCTGCTGCTTTGGGGAACTTGGCTTCCAGGGCATCGAGGACGTGGCGCATCTGGGCCTGGACGGCGTCGGTGTCGGGCTGTTCGAAGATGGTCCGCGACAAGGTGGCCACCCAAGGCTGGGCCGACTTGGGCACCTGGCTCAAGAGCGAGCGGGCGTAGTGGGTGCGGCAGCGCTGCCAGCTGGCGCCGGGCAGGGTGGCGCCGATCGCGTTGACCAGGCCCATGTGGGCGTCGGAGATGACGAGTTGGACGCCGGACAGGCCGCGGGCGATGAGCGAGCGCAGGAAGGCGAGCCAGCCGGCGCCGTCCTCGGCGGTGGCCACGTCGATGCCGAGGATCTCGCGGTGGCCATCGGCGTTGACGCCGACCGCGATCAGCGCGTGGACGTTGATGATGCGGCCGCCCTCGCGGACTTTCTGGGTCAGCGCATCGACCCAGACGAACGCGTAAGGCCCTTGGTCCAGTGGCCGGTTGCGAAAGGCGGCGACCTGTTCGTCCAGGTGCTTGGCCATCGCGCTGACCTGGGACTTCGACAGCTGGGTGACGCCCAGGGACTCGGCGAGCTTCTCGACCCGGCGCGTGCTCACGCCCAGCAGGTAGGCGGTGGCGACCACCGAGATGAGGGCCTGTTCGGCCCGGCGTCGTCGTTCGAGGGGCCAGTGCGGGAAATAGCTGCCGGACCTGAGCTTGGGGACAGCGAGTTCGACGGTGCCCGCTCGGGTGTCCCACTCGCGCGGGCGATACCCGTTGCGATGGTTGACGCGTTCGTCGCTGACCTGCCCGTATTCAGCGTTGCAGAGGGCGTCGGCCTCCGCGGACATGAGCGCGTCGGCGAACGTCTTGACCATCGCGCGCAGCAGATCGGGACTCGCCGCGGCGAGGTTGTCTTCGGCGAGGGCGTGCAGGGGCACACTGTCAGGTGCGGTCATCGTGCTGATCTCCTTCGAGGCTTCGACACTTCGAAGATCAGCCGGTGGCCGTTCATCTATGCGGGCACCATCCCGATGCCGGAGCAAACCCCCGGATCAGGTCGAACCCGTACACCACTTCCCTGGACGCAACCCAAACGGCACCCCCGTGGCAGCAATCCCGAGGGGTGCCCCCAGCGCGATTCGGCCAGGAAGCTACGCATCTCGATGGCGAGTTGCGGGAGGCGGTGGACAGGTGTCGCGCTTCAGGTGCGTGCGACGTTGCCGACCGAGGCGCGCAGGTCGTTCTCTCCGATGAGCAGCGGGGGCAGGGGAGTTGCGCTGTCCGGGTTGAGGGAGTCGAAGAGCAGGGCGATGAAGCGGGCGCGCAGCGAGGGTGTGGTGCCCGGGAGTGCGAGGCCGGCGACGGCCATGACGAGGAAGTGAGGGATGTCCTCGGCTGTGAGGTCGGCACGGATCTCTCCGGCCTGCTGTGCGCGCACGAGGAGTGGGTGCAGTGAGGCGCTGAATCGCTGGAGGACTTCCACTGCGACGTCGGCGAAGTTGCCGGCGAAGGTGACCAGGCCCCGCTCCTCGGTGATCAGGTCGAGCAGTTGTGTGGCGATGTCCTGAAGGGCCTGGCGTGTGTGCGGGGAGTCGGCGGCTCGCTCGACGAGAGGGAGGAGGTCGGTTTCGAGGATGTCCTCCAGGACGGCCCGGACGACGGCCTCGCGGTTGGGGAAATGGCGGTAGAGCGTGGCGATGCCCACGCCGGCTTCTGCGGCGATCTGTTCCAGAGAGGCTTCACCTCTGCCCAGCACCGTCCGTCCCGCGAGGGTGATGCGTTCCACGCTGGAGCGGGCGTCGACCCGGCGCCGGGGCGTGCGGCCGTCCGTCGTTGCCATCTGTGACTTCCCTGATCTTCGATGAGCCGCTGCTTCGATAGCATCCTACCGTAGTGATAGTTGACTCTCACTTTGATAGTACCCTCTCGCTTCGTGGTGCGGTCTGGCCTGTCAGGCCGCCTGGACGAGAGGGAGAAGCCTGTGTCCGTTCTGCTGTACCGGCTGGGGAAGTTCGCCTACGGCAAACCCTGGTACGTCATCGGAGGGTGGCTGGCAGTGCTGGCGGCGGTCGTCCTTCTGCTCGTGACCTGTCCGGTCAAGCTCAGCAACGAGGTCCGCATCGACGGCACCCCGTCCCAGGAGGTCATCGACGGCTTGGCCACCTCCCTCCCGGAGGCTTCCGGCGGCCAGGGCATGCTGCTCTTCACCGCTCCGGAGGGGGCCACGATCAACGACGAGGAGGCGCGGTCCGCCCTGGTGGCCGCAGCCGACGCCGTCTACCGCCACGACCACGTCATCGACGCGAGGAAAGTACTGGCCAGGGAGGCCGCCAAGGGCGAGAACAGCCCACTGCTGCGGGCTCAGGCAGCGGTTGCCCAAGCCGCTGGAAGGCCGTCCTCCGACAAGACACCCGTCCCCTTGCAGCAGGGTGGTCAGCCGGTGCCGGGCGTCGTCGTCTCCGCCGACGGCTCAACGGCCCTGATGCAGTTCCAGTTCGACCAGCAGACCTTCGAACTTCCCGCCGGGACGATCGACAGCACCATCCGGGCCGCCGAGCAACAGGCCGCGACCGGCGATCTGGAGGTCCTGCCGTCGGCGGCGATGACGGAGATCCCCGAGATCATCGGCGTCGGGGAGATCGTCGGCGTCGTCGTGGCGGCCCTTGTCCTGCTGATCACCCTGGGATCGGTCATCGCGGCGGGTCTGCCACTGGTCATCGCCCTGGCCGGCGTCACGGTGGGAGTCGGCGGCGCCTTCACCCTCTCCAGCGTCTTCGAGATCCACTCACTCGCAGCGGTGCTGGCCCTGATGCTGGGGCTGGCCGTCGGCATCGACTACGCACTGTTCATCGTCAACCGGGAACGCCGGCTGATCCTCGACCAGGGCATGGACCCCCATGAAGCGACCGCCCGGGCGCTCGGCACCGCCGGCAGCGCGGTCTTCTTCGCCGGCAGCACCGTCATCATCGCTCTGGCCGGACTCCTGGTCATCGGCATCACGCTGCTCAGCACCATGGCCATCGTCGCGGCCGGCACGATCGCCATCGCTGTCCTGCTCGCCCTGACCCTGCTGCCCGCCCTGCTGGGCCTGGTCAAAGGACGCATCTGCCCCGCCCGCACCCGGCGAAGGGAACAGGAACGGACAGGAGGCGCCGAGCACACCCGGGCGGTCCGCTGGGGAGACTTCCTGGTCCGCCACAGGTACGCCGCCCTCGCGGCCTCCATCCTCATCCCCGCGATCCTGGCGGTGCCCGCCGCCGGCATGAAACTGGGCCTGCCCTCCGGCGCGAGCTACAACACCGACACCGGGCAGCGCCGCAGCTACGACCTGGTCAGCGACGCGTACGGGCCCGGCTACAACGGCCCCCTCCTGATCGCCGTCGATTCCACGACGAACGGACAGCCCCTCACCCCCGCGGCCCTTGCCGCGGTGACCTCGGACCTGCGGAGCATCAAGGGCGCCACAGCGGTCTCCCTGGCCGGGATGAACCAGACCGGCACCACCGCCATCCTCAGCCTGATTCCCGACAGCGGACCGAACGACGACGCCACCAAGAATCTCGCCACCGCCCTACGGGACAAGAGCGCGCAGATCCGTGCAACCCACGGTGCCGACATCGGCGTCGCCGGGTTCACCACCCTCGCGATCGACGTCTCCGACCGGCTCGCCGACGTCCTGCCCCTCTACGTGGCCACCGTCCTGGGACTGTCCCTCATCGTCCTGCTCCTGGTCTTCCGCTCCCTCATGGTCCCCCTGACGGCCACCCTCGGCTTCCTGCTGAGCATCGCCGCCACCTTCGGCACCACCACGGCCGTCTTCCAATGGGGCTGGCTGCAGAGCCTGATCGGACTCGACGCCACCGCACCCGTCGTGAGCCTGCTGCCCATCATCATCACCGGCGTCCTCTACGGACTCGCCATGGACTACCAGATGTTCCTGGTGACCTCCATACGTGAAGCACACGTCCACGGCGCCACCGCCGTCAACGCCACCGTCACCGGCTTCGCCCGCGCCGGCTCCGTCGTCCTGGCCGCGGCCACCATCATGGTCTCCGTCTTCGCCGGCTTCGTCTTCAACGCCCAGCCCATGATCAAACAGGCGGGCTTCGCGCTGGCCGCCGGCATCCTCATCGACGCCTTCGTCATCCGCATGACCTTCATCCCGGCCACCATGGCACTCGCCCAGGAGAAGGCCTGGTGGATCCCCGCCCGGCTGAACCGCCTGCTGCCCGACCTCGACGTCGAAGGCGACAAGCTCGCACAGAAGATCCCTCTCCCCCGCCCCACCGGAGCCAAGCAGACAGAGACCGTCAGCTGACCGACAGCACCGTCTCTTCCCGCACCGCCATCAGGCCGCCGGTCAGGAAGAGACGGTGCCAGGCAGACCGCCGTGCCCTGGATCGCCGCCCTGGTGGAGAAGATGGCCCCCTACTGTCCCGTTGACAGCGAAGCCAGCCGGCCGCGAGGCGCTGACCATCTCCCACCTCGGCAACCCGCTCGGAGTCCGATCGCGCACACGGCCACCAGGCCCCGCGCGCACCCGAGTTCTCGACAACAGCAGTCGCGATCTCCCCGGAGCACGTCAAGACGATCAGGCTCTTCGCGACCAGGCGCGTCCTGCCCCGGCTGACGGATTCGTCCGCGGACCGACCGTTCTGCCCGCTCCTGCCGACTGTCGGCTTCGCCCCCATCTCGTTGACCGCTTTGACAGGTCCGCGATCCGTGCCTCATCATCAATTCACTAGTCGACTAGTGAAATGGTGGTGGAAGGGGTTGGAGTACCGCATCAACAGGCGGAGCGGGGTCGCCGCCTATCAGCAGATCGTTCAGCAGACCAAGCTGGCGCTGCGGCTCGGCGTACTGGCGCCCGGGGATCAGTTGCCCACGGCCAAGGCGGTTGCCCAGGCCTCCGCGGTCAACCCCAACACCACGCTCAAGGCGTACCGCGAGCTGGAGCGGGAGGGCCTGGTCGAAGCGCGGCCGGGACTGGGGACCTTCGTACGTCAGTCGCTGGCTCTTCCGCAGGCGGGGGCGGATTCGCCGCTGCGGGGCGAGTTGGCGGACTGGATGGACCGGGCCCGCGAGGCGGGTCTTGAGCAGGACGACGTGACCGCTCTGGTCGCGTCGGTGATGGAGGAGCGGTACGCCGGGACCAGGCCTGCCGCCGCACACGAGTGACCAGCACCAGCAGGAACAACGGGAACAAGGGGAACGCACATGATGAGTTACGAGACGGGTTACGGGGGGTCGGCGGACACGTCCGCGATAGAAGCCCGTGGGGTCGGCCGGAAGTACCGCCGGGGCTGGGCGCTGCGGGACTGCTCCTTCCGGCTGCCGGCCGGGCGGATCTGCGGTCTGGTGGGTCCCAACGGGGCCGGCAAGACCACGCTGATGGCCATCGCCGCGAACCTGCTGGAGCCGACCACCGGCACGCTGCGCGTGTTCGGCGCGGCCCCGGAGTCGGCGGACGCCACTCGGCGGACCGCGTTCCTCGCCCAGGAGAAGCCCCTGTTCCGGCGTTTCACCGTCGCTGAGACCCTGCGCATGGGCCGCGAACTGAACCCCGGCTGGGACCAGCGGGCCGCGGAGAACATCGTCCGCGCGGGCAATGTGCCCTTCGACGCGAAGATCGGCACACTCTCCGGCGGTCAGCGCACCCGGGTGGCCTTCGCCGTCTCCTTCGGCAAGCGTCCCGACCTGTTGCTCCTCGACGAGCCGATGTCCGACCTCGACCCGCTGGTGCGCCACGAGCTGATGGGCACTCTGCTGGCCGAGGCCGCCGAGCGCGGCACCACCGTGCTGATGTCGACGCACATGCTCGCCGAGCTGGAGGACATCTGCGACTACCTGCTGGTCATCGCGGGCGGCGGGCTGCGTCTTGCCGGTGAGGTCGACGAACTGCGCACCGCCCACGCCGTGCTGACCGGGGTCCACTCCGACGGGCGAACACCCCCGGAGCTGGGGTACCACACCGTGGTCGAGACCCGCACCAGCGGACGGCAGTTCACCTCGCTGGTACGCCCCGACGGGCCGGTCACCGGCGGCCCGTGGGAGGCGAGCATCCCGAACCTGGAGGAGCTCCTGCTCTCCTACCTGCGCTCCCCCGAAGCCCCGCCGCTGATCAGCCCCAGTTCCTACGTGGCACCGCAGGGGGTGGCGGCATGAGCACGATGACCAGCACCGGCGGCACGGCACCCGCCGGGGCCGCTGCCGCCGAAGCCGGCCGGAGGGGCGGCCCGCGGCTCAGCGGCATGAACTGGCTCGTCTGGCGGCAGCACCGGGCCGCCTACTGGACCCTGGTGGCGGCCGCCGCGGTGACCGTCGCCGTGATGATCTACCAACGCCGGCAGATGATGACGTACCTCGACGACTACGGCTCCATCAACGGCCTGAAGGCCGGCTGGGAGGAGAAGTTCGACTTCCAGCAGCCGCTCAGCATGGCCTCACGGCTGATCGGGCTCGCGCCCGTCCTGATCGGTGTCTTCGTGGGGGCGCCCCTGCTCGCCGCGGACCTGGAGAACGGCACCGCCAAGCTGGTCACCACGCAGTCCGCCGGCCGGGCCCGCTGGCTCGGCACCAAGCTCGGGACGACCACGCTCATGGTCGTGGTGTGCACCGGGGCGGTCTCCGCCGCGTTCACCTGGTGGTGGTCACCGGTCAAGTCGTCGTCGTACGCCCTGGACTGGTCCGGCGGCGCCTTCGACAGCAGCGGACCCGTGCCCGTGGCCCTCACCCTGCTCAGCGTCGTCGGCGGCGTCGCGATCGGCATGCTGCTGCGCCGGACCCTGCTGTCCATGGTCGTCACCCTGGGCTTCGCGGTCGCCGTGCAGATGGCCTGGTCGTACTTCCGGATGTCCCTCGGGAACATCGTGACCGTCAAGACCGCAAAGGGCGTCGGGGACGGCACCTTCCCGGCCGTGCCCGACGGCGCCCACGTCGTGGACCAGTCCTACCTCACCGCTTCCGGCGACTTCGTCGGCACGGGCAGCTGCACCGAGGCGACGGCGAAGGCCACCGCCGCGTGCCTGGACAAGACACACGTCGTCGGCTGGGCGGTCGAGTACATCCCGATCTCGCAGATGTCCACCATGCAGTGGCTCGGCGCCTCGATCCTGCTGGCCCTGACCGCCGGCATCGCGGCGTTCGTCATCCTCTGGGGTCGCAAGCGCCTCGTCTGACCGTCCGGACAAGCGCCTCGTCCGACCCGATTCTCCTCGCGGTCTTCCGCCCCCCCTACGCGGCCGAGCGGCCACAGTGCCGCTCGGCCGCGCCCTGATGCTGCCGCGAGCCGGCGAGTAAATCGCCGTAAATCATTCTGAAAGGCCTGAGTTGACATCGCACAAGCGTAGGAAACGAGTGGTCACCACCGTCCCGTTGGCGGCCGCCCTGGCGGCGGCGCTCGGCGCCGGGCTGCTGGTCGGCACGTCCGACAGCGCCGAGGCGGCCCGCTCAGGGCCCCCGGCCGGTGCTCCCGCGAGGACCGTCACCCTCGTCACCGGAGACAAGGTGACCCTCGACGCCAAGGGCAAGGTCACCGGCGTGGTGGCCGCCGACGGCCGCGAGGGGATGGCCTTCCGTATCCAGCAGGCCGCGGGCCATGCGTACGTCCTGCCGGGCGACGCCGAACCGCTGATCGCGAACGGGACCGCCGACCGGCGGCTGTTCGACGTGACACAGCTGGTGCGTTCGCGCTACGACGAGGCCCGCCGCTCCGACCTGCCGCTGATCGTCACCTACGACAAGGGCGAGTCCGTATCGGCGAGTACGTTCCGGAGCTCGGGTGCAACCGTCCGCCGGGATCTGCCGAGCATCAACGGCGACGCCGTACGCGCCAGCAAGTCCGAAGGCTCCGCCCTGTGGGAGACGCTCACCGGCGCGACCGGCTCCGCCAAGGTCAGGAAGATCTGGCTGGACGGCAAGGTGAAGGCGACCCTGGACAAGAGCGTGCCGCAGATCGGCGCGCCCACGGCTCACGCGGAGGGATACGACGGCAAGGGCGTCAAGGTCGCCGTCCTCGACACCGGCGTGGACGCCAGGCACCCCGACCTCAAGGACCGTATCGACGCGGTGAAGAACTTCTCCGCCGCCGCGGACACCGTCGACCGCGCGGGCCACGGCACGCACGTGGCCTCGACGATCGCGGGCTCCGGCGCCCGGTCTCCCGCCGGCGCGACGTACGAGGGCGTCGCGCCCGGCGCCCGGCTCCTGGTCGGCAAGGTGCTCGACGACGCCGGCGAGGGCGACAGCTCCGGAGTCATCGCGGGTATGCAGTGGGCCGTCGCGCAGGGCGCGAAGGTCGTCAACATGAGCCTGGGCGGCACCGACACCCCCGGTATCGACCCCGTCGAGCAGGCCGTCAACGACCTGTCGGCCAGCTCCGGTGCCCTGTTCGTCATAGCCGCCGGCAACGAGGGCCCGGACGAGGGCACCATCGGCACCCCCGGCAGCGCGGTCGCCGCGCTCACCGTCGGCGCGGTCGACCGCCGGGACGCCATCGCCGACTTCGCCAGCCGCGGCCCCACCGCCGACGGCTTCCTCAAGCCGGACGTCACCGCGCCGGGCGTGGACATCGTCGCCGCCAAGGCCGCCGAAGGCGACATGGGCGACCCCGCCGCCGACGGCTACGTCTCCATGAGCGGTACGTCGATGGCGACCCCGCACGTGGCGGGCGCCGCGGCGATCCTGGCGCAGAAGCACCCGGACTGGACCGGCGCGCGGATCAAGGCCACCCTCACCGCCTCCGCGAAGCCGACCCCCGCCACCTCCGCGTACACACAGGGCACCGGCCGGGTGGACGTCGCCAGGGCCATCACCCAGCAGCTCACCAGCAGCCCGACCGCGCTGGGCTTCGGGACACAGGCCTACCCTCACACCGACGACCAGCCGGTCGCCAAAAACGTCACCTACCGCAACACGGGCACCGAGCCGGTCACTGTCGACCTGGCCACCGAGGCCTACGGCAACGACGGAAACCCCGCAGCCGAGGGCATGTTCACCGTCTCGCCGCAGCGGCTCACCGTCCCGGCGGGCGGTGAGGCGACCGCCACCGTGACCACCGACACCCGCGTGGGCACGGCCGACGGCAGCTTCGGCGGCTCGCTGACCGCCACCACCGCCGACGGCACCACCACCACGCGCACCTCCCTCGGCGTCGTCCGCGAGGTCGAGTCGTACGACCTGACCATCAAGCACCTCGACCTCAGAGGCAAGGCCGCCGTCGATGCCACGACGAACATCTTCGGCCTGGACAACGAAGTCTGGACGGAGCTCGCCGGCAAGAAGGACGGCCAGTTCACCATCCGTCTGCCGAAGGGCCGTTACGCCCTGGAAGGAAGGTTCTTCACCGACAGCGGCGGACGGTCCGTGCTGCTGCACCCGAAGTTCGCGCTCACCAAGGACACGACCCTGGTCATGGACGCCCGGAAGACGAAACCCGTCAAGATCACCGTGCCGGACGGCGCGGCCAAGCCCGTGGGCGCACTGTTCTCCTTCCATGTCGACGTCAACAACAATCCGTACACCTCCATGTACCCCGCCCGCTCCATGGGCAGCATCCGCGTCGGACAACTCGGCGCCCCGCAGCCGGCCGCCGAGGTGTCCGCGATGTACCACGGCATCTGGACCCACAAGTCGGTCAACTACCAGCTGGCCTGGAACCGTACGGGTGATCTGTCCGGCTTCACCAAGAACGTCAAGCGCTCGCAACTCACCAAGGTCAAGGTCGTCGTCGGAGCGCCCGCAAAGGGCAAGACCGCGACCGTCGCCGCCACGCCCCTGATGCCCGGCGGCTCCTACAACATCTTCGCGACCGGCGGCCGACTGCCGCTGACCAGCACCGACTACGTGCTGCCCAACGGAATCAAGTGGTTCTACCAGGCCAGCCAGTACGGCTCCCCCGACGCCGACGGCGAGCCGACGTGGGAGGGCACGCAGGACAGCGCCCCCAGGGCGTACGCGGCGGGCAAGGAGTACACGCAGCGCTTCAACATCGGCGTCTTCGGACCGTCCCTCCCCTCGGGCCCCCTCGCGGACGACCGGCCCGGAGCGGTACGCGTCGGCGACACCTTCGAGGCGTACCTGCCGATGTTCTCCGACGGCGCGGGCAACGTGGGCAGGACCGTCCACACCAAGGCCAAGAGCTCCCTCTACGCCGACGGCAAGAAGATCTTCGCCGTCAACGACACGCTGAACAGCGAGTCGTACACGCTTCCCGCGGGCAAGCACACCTACAAGCTCGCCGTGGACGCCTCCCGCTCCCCGGCACAGTCCGCGGTCAGCACCCGCACGACCGCCACCTGGACCTTCACCTCGGAGCACGTCTCCGGCGACACCCCCAAGCGGCTCCCGCTGACCGTCGTCCGCTACACGCCCAGCCTGTCTACGGCCAGTACCGCCAAGGCCGGCACGACACTCACCGTGCCCTTCAGCCTCCAGGGCGCGGCCACCAAGGTCGGCACACTGCGCAAGCTGGCCTTCGCCGTCTCCTACGACGACGGCAGGACCTGGGAGAGGACCACCGCCGTGAACGGCAAGCTCCTCAAGCTGCGCAGCCCCGCCGAGCCCGGCCCGGTCTCCCTTCGCGCCACCCTCACCGACGCCGACGGCAACACCCTGAACCAGACCGTCCACCGCGCGTACCGCACCACCAAGTAGGCGTGCGGAGCGCCCAGTTGGCCCCCGCCGGCCGCCCGGCGGGCTGCTCAGCGTCTACCGACTGCCACCCTGCACACCTGGCCTCAACCGGTCGGGGACCTCTGGCGGCCGCCGTGCTGCGGGCGTTGCCCCGGCCCGCCCAGCGGTCCGATGCCCGTACGAACCGTTGGGTGGCGTCCGCAGGCCGCACCCTGCGTCCCACGACCAGGCCTACTCCGGGGGCCGTGTACCTGCTGACCCTCCAGACGGTCCTGCGGCACGCGACGGCCGTACGGGTGTACGCGCCGGCCACCCCGGACGCCGCGGACGGGGCCGCCGCCGTCGCCTGGGAGGTCGAACTACCCGGCATGCGGCTGACGTTGGTCCTCTCGCCGAGTGCTTCGCGCGGCTTCTCCGGCGAGGGCGGAGTGCTGCACGACCTCGCCACCGAGCCCGCGGCAGCGGACGCGGAACGGGTTGCCGAGCTGCTCGCCTGGGAGCCGAGGATCGATGGCACCGAGCTTTCGGCGCAGGCCGGTTCGCCGGCCGGCCGGGTGCGCGCCGCGCTGACCACGCATGGGGACGTCCGACCAGATCGGCCACGACCTCGCCGAGGAGGCGTACTGCCACCGCCATCTGCCCTACCGCGCGGGCGCCGCCGAGACGCACAACCCCCGGGTCGGGAAGGGCGACGACGCCCATGTGGTCCGCACCGACGACGAGTCGGCGCAGCTGAGCTGCACCTGTTTCCGGTGGGCGAAGTACCGGGGCGGGCGCGGCCCCCGCAAGCACATGCTCGCGGTGGGCATGGTGCGCGGCACGGCGGCGGACGCGCGAACGTACGTCACAGGGACAGGGACAGCGGCAGCGACCGCGGCACGATCGGAGACGGCACGATGACACTGGTCCAACTCGCGGAAGCCGGCGACGTCAGCGGAGTACTCAGGGAACTCGGCACTCTGACGCCGGACGAGCGCGCGGCACAGGCCGAGGCTCTGGAGGCCCGGCGGGCGCCGATGGGAGCCGACTGGCGCCATGTCCCCGAGAAGGAGAGAGCCGCGCAGCTCGCCGCCGAACTCGGTTGCCGGACCGACCCCGTGGCCGCAGCCGACTGGATCCTGCGGCCCGGGTACGGTGCCAACCCGCTCTTTCTGCCCCTCCACGGCGTCTGGATGCTCGACGTCGTGAACCTCCACCCCGTGGCCTGGCGGGCCGAGTTGGCCGCACAACTCGGCGAGCGGTCGACGCACGTGCCCGGGATGATCTTCAGGTCCGACCTCGTCGAACACCTCGTCCACGACACCGGCTGTCCCGTCCCGACCTCCGACGGGTTCATCAGCAGCTGGCTGTCCTGGCGCGGCAACGACTGGGGGCCTCCCGCGCACCTGTGCGGCAGGCCCCGGCCGGACGCCACCTTCCTGGAACGGCTGCGCACGGACGACCTGTCACCGATGCTCCTCCCGCTGGCGCTGGAGCGACCGGGTGTGTTGCTCGGCGCGGATTCGTTCCACGAGTTCCTCACCACCAGAGGCCGCTCGTACATCAGGGAAGAGACCAGGCTGGGCGTCTTCATCAGCCTCGCCGAGGAGGGTCTGGTCGACCGTGCCGCGCTGATCCGGCGCGTCTTCACCGACCTGGCCCGCAGCAAATCCGAGTGGAACTCCCCTGTCGCGCTGACGGAACTCGCCCTCACGCCCGCGGAACACGCCTTGTTGACCTGCGAACGCGTCGCGCTCGCCTTGCCGTTGCTCGCCCGGCTGCTCCAGGACGGCACGCGCAGGGAGACCGCGACGCCACTCGCGTACCTGCGCGCCCTCGACCTCACCCAGGCCGAGAACGTACTCGCCCTCCGGGACCATGTGGCACTGCTCGACCGGTCGTCGCCGGTGGCCTCCTACGCCCAGGAGGTTCTGACCGGTCTGGACGAGGCCGGGCTGCTGGAGCCCGACGTGTTCACCGAGACGTGCGAGCGTGTCCTGCTACGACCGGAGAAGAAGCTGGCCCGTGCCCAGCTCGTCCGGCTCGACCGCGCGGCCCGCAAGGACCCCGCACGCGCTGCCCGGACCGTTCTCGACGCGGCGACGGCCCTCGGCCACCGGGACGTCGACGTACAGGAGCGCGCCCTCGATGTGATCGCCCGGCACCTCGAGGCGGCGGGCGACCCGGTACTGCCCGAACTGCGCACGGCCGCCGCACGGATCAGCCCCGGTCTCATGGCCCGGGCCGCCGATCTCTTCGGCACCGCGGCGGACCGTCGCACCGACCAACTCGTGCGACAGTACGCCGACATGCTGCCCGTCGTGCCCGAGCCGCGCCCGGTGCCGGGGCCCATCGAGACGGCCGTAGAGGTCGCCGAAGAGCTCGCGGCGGTCGTCGCGAACGACAAGGACGTGGTGACGTTCGAGCGTGTCCTGGACGGACTGGTCCGCCACGCCCACCTCGACCGGGCCGCGCTGGTCCAGGCGTTGCGGCCGGTCATGCGCGAGGAACCCCGTGAGGTCGTCGACTTCACCCAGTCCGACGTGTACGACGTGGCCAGGGCGCTGCGGGGCGACCAGCCGAGGAAGTGCCTCACCGCCCGCATCTGGCGCAACGACTCCTCCCCGGCGGGGGATCTGCTGCGGGCTCGCCTGGCCGAGGCGATCGACATCATCGACAGTGACGCGCAGCCGTTCCTGCTGTCCGTGCCGACCGATGCCACGGGTGCGCTGGACGCCGCCGTACTCGTGCGGCGGCTCGCGGTGCTCGACGGGCTCGGTATCACGCCCGCGCCGGTCGACCTGGCCCAAGCGCTGTTGCGCGTCACCCCGACCGCCGACGAGACAACGCTGGGCGCGGCCGGGCAGCTCGGGTCCGACGCCGGGCAGCGGTTGGCGCGGTGGCTGCGCGAGGGCGGTCTGCCGCACCGGGATTCCGGCCACGCGGGCTGGCCCGACACCCACGCGGGCAAGCACCCGACGGAATGGCTGAGCCACCTGCCCCCCGGGCCGACCCCCGGCCCTGCGCTGCTCCCGTCCGCCGCGACCCTGATCGGGCCGCACCGGGACAGCGGCCTCTACGACCCGATGGTCCCCTTCTGGCTGGCCCAGTTGCCGCACCACCGCGAACTCGTGCTGGCCCGCGACTACTTCAGGTACCACGTGTCCAGGCGAGGCTGGGCCCACGCCTTGCCGTTCGCCGCGGAATCCGGTGGCCCGGCGGGATTCGCGCTGCACCTTGCACTGGCCGACACCCTCACATACGACCAACAGGGCGAGCGCGACGCGGCGGTGGACGCGCTGCTCGTCCTCGCCGCGCGCGGACAGCTGGACACCGGTCTGCTGGGACGGCAGCTGGCCGAGATGCTGCGCGGCAAGTGGATCGAGGCGAACCGCGTGACCGCCTCCCTGCGGACGGCGGCCGACACCGGCGCGTACGCCACCGTCTGGTCCGTGCTCGAAACCGTCCTGCCTCGTCTGCTGCGCGACCCCGCGGTCCGGGGTACCGGACCACTGCTCGCCCTCGGCGTCGACTGCGCTTCCCGCTGTGCGGCGCAAGGCGAGATACCCGAGGTCACAGCAGCCGCGGGGCGCGCCGGATCAAGCCAGGTGGTGAAGAACGCGCGGCTGCTGCGCGAGATACTGGCCTAAGGGCTCGCAGAGAACAAGGTGTTGCTTCGCACGCTTCGGTTCGTTGGTCTGCTACGGGCGTCTCCGATGAGGTTCGTGGTCAACTCACTGTGACGTTCGGGGTGTTGTTCCCTTATCTGAACGAGCGGCAGCGGCGGCTGTTGACGGGGGCCGAGGCCCGGTTCCTGGGGCACGGTGGTATCCGGACGGTCGCACGGGCGGCCCGGGTCAGGCACCACTTGCCGGTCTCCGCATCCTGTTCCCAGCTCGGCCGTCCTCGGCGGGTCTCGTTGATGCCCAGGACTGTGACCTGCGAGCCAGCTGCGGATCCTGTGCGGCCTGGATGACCGTGAAGCCGGCATCCCGTATGCGGCACCCGGCCGCACCCCGCAGCCGGGCAGTCAGCCCGGCACCGGACGGGATCTGCGGGATCTGCTCGTTGAAGGGCCGGCGAGGGCAGCCGACCTCGCGGCACCTTCAGGGCGCTTGTGCCAGCGGAACTCCAATCCGCTCTCGCCGTACGGGAGATCGCGCGCCCGGGCCACCGCCGATCCCTTCACCCGGGTGGCGAAGACCCCCGGAGGCCGGGCTGGCCCTGGCTGTCTCGTCGGCCGTGACCAGGTGGACCCTGCGTCCTCCGTCGGCCAGCCGGTCAACCCGCGCGACGGACACCCCGTAGAGGTCGAGCGGCAACGTCGCATAGTTGACCGAACCCTTGGCTCCTGCATCATCGTTCGGCGGCAAGAACAGAGATGATCACTCTGGCCCACGGGCATCCCCCATCCGGGGCCGTGCCGAATGCCTGATGACAATCCGCCGAGGCATTCCAGGCACGGCTCGGCGAGAACCACGCCGACTCGCCCAGCATCTGGCTCAAGCTTCGCGAGATGGGCCCCGGAATCGCCGCGCTGGACTGCAACCAGGCGCTCGACGCGGCACTCTGCCAAGGCTGGAACGACGGCCAGAAGGCCAAGTTCGATGACCAGTGGTGTCTCCGGCGGTTAACCCCGCGCAAGCCGCGCAGCAAGTGGTCCAAGGCCAACCGGGACAAGGTGGCCGCCTTGATCGAGCAGGGCCGGATGCATCCGCCGGGAGCTCTGACCGCCGACCCGGCCGCGGCGGAGTTCTTCGAGACACTGGACACTGGACCGGCAGAACCACTACGCGATCCTGTACCGGATCCAGGACGCCAAGAAGGTTGAGGTCGAGCGCGTCGGATCGAAGAGTACGTAGCGATGCTGGCGAAGGGCGCGAAGCCGCACCCGTGGTCACTGAGAGGGACCGCGGCCGTGTGCTGCCCTGGGCTCCTGGCGCGCCTGCGGCCCCGGTAGCAGCCACCAACTGCCCTCGCTGAGCGTAACGAGACGTCAGAGTCCCTGAGCAGGCACACCGCTCAAGATCGAAGACTCGACTAAGTCACCCGGGACCAGCGCAACGCACTCGCGGAGTTGGGCGCCAACTGGGCATGATGTTGCTGCCTGGTCGTGTGATGCTGGTACGGGCGCCCGCCCCTGATTGACGCAGGGGCGGGCGTCTGTACTGGCTCAGGGCCTGGTCAGCCGGCGCAGACGGTGAAGTTGACCGTGTCGCCTGTCTTGACGGTCTTCGGGGCGTGCGGGGACACGCCGAGTACCGAGCCCGGCTTGCAGCCCTTGACGGCCTTCTTCGTGACAGTGCCGAGTGTCGTCTGCGTCTTCTCCAAGTACGTCTTGGCTCCGTCCAGACTCCAGCCCGCGAAGTCGATCGGGACGGTCTGGCCGTCGGGGAAGAGGTACAGCATGGTGGTGGTGTCGGTGTTGGTGGCCGTACTGGTAGCCGCCGGGGTCGAGCTGTTGGTGGCCGTGCTGGTGGCCGCCGAGGTCGAGCTGCCGCCGCCGGCGATCGAGGTGGCCAGGGCCGTGCCCCCACCCGCCGCGATGAGGGCGGCGGCGACGGCGGCGATGCCGACGGTGCGCCTGCGCCGGGTACGGCGCAGGATCTGCGGCGCGTCGAAGTCGGGGGCCTCTGCGGAGTTCGCGAACCGGTTCATGGCGTTCATCAGTTCCTCTTCGAAGGGTGTGCAGCCGGAAGACCGTGCATCGCCGTACGAGTTCATCGGATTCCTTCCGTGTGCTGCCGTGGTGAAGGGGCGGAGAGTACGGGGATCTGGTCTCTGAGCTTCTCGATCCCGCGGGCGAGCTGGGAGCGCACCGTGCTGGGCGATATGCCCAGGTCGGCTGCGATCTCGATGTCGGAGAGGTCGTGGAAATACCGCAGCACCACGACCGTGCGCATCCGCATGGGAAGTTGTTGCAGGGCGCGCACCAACTGGTCCCGGTTGTCCACCTGTCCGAACTCGTCTCCCGGGGCGGCTTTGTCACCGCTTTCCGGATCGGAGGTCGTGACCAGGCGGCGGAACCTGCGCCAGCGGTCGTTGGCCAGGTTCACCATGATCCGCCGCACATAGAGGTCCGGAGCGTCCTTCCCGGCGATGGTGCGCCATTTGCGGCAGGCCCGCTCCAGGGTCTCCTGGACCAAGTCCTCCGCCGCCTCACGGTTGCCCGTCAGGACGAAGGCTCCCCGGAACAGCGCGGTCGACCTCGCGGCGACGAAGGCCTGGAAGTCCGTCTCCATACGCGCCTCCCTTCCTGTCACCTCTCCTCGACGTGAACACCGCCTCATCTGCTGCACGGTCGCACTGAGACCTGGGTCACAGGCGCCGTACCCGACAACCAGCGCCTACGGACTGCCTGCGTCACCACCCGCCGAACCCGCGGACACCTCAGCACCGCTCAACTTTGAAGACCCGAAAACCCACTGGTGGAAACATCGGCAGGACGCCCCGAGTCGACCTCACCGACGGCCCGGTGGCCCTTGAGGCGATCCGTCCCCCATTCGACTGCGTGTCGCTGCTCGTAGTCGTCCTTGTCGAACGGGCGGGGCCGCCTCACGCTGTCGAAGTCAACTGTGGGACCGCGCTTAAACGCTCCCACACCACGCAGAGACAAAATCGCAGGTCACAGCGGTTCGAATGCCACCCTGGGTGCGTACGCGGCAGAGTTCGCTGCACCACTGAGCGGCATTCGCTGCACGCCATGCCCCCTCGAGAACCGCGCTTTTGCAGGTCCCGCAAGGTCCGGTAGGCCAGCCGGAGCCTGCTCTGCCGCCCGTGCACCATGCAACCGGCTCTGACGTCGTCATCGGCCCCTTGATCTTGGCCACCACCTACTGACGTCCAACGGTTCTACGAAGACCGGAAGTTCACCGCCGGCGCCTACGCCGCACCTCGCGTGGTGCGGCGGATCGGCATCGGCCCCACGATCGTCACCGGCTTCCCGTGGTTCAGCCTGTCCCTGCTGCTGGTGCCGCTGGCCGACGGCCCGGGGCAGCTACCTGATCGCTGCCAACTTCCGGGTACGCCCTCTCGGCACGGTGGGCGCCGTGCCGAGCGCGGCTCGGAATCCTCCGCATCGCCACCACCTCCGGCCGCCAGGACCCAGCCCCTCGGCGACAGCCCAGACGTCTTCAGGGGCGAGGAGTTGAGAGACACCTCAACCCCGCCTTCGCCCACCGCAGCTCGTGGACGGACGTCTCAGCATCTCAGTACGGCGTCTCAGGCAGCACGTGTTTCCGCAGCTCAGGGTGGGTGAGACGGTTGCGTCGTCGCGGGTTGGGCGGTAGTGGTTGCGGTGGCTCCCGGGTGTCTTCGAACCTGTGGGTGTCGCACCGACCGAGGCGTATCCGAAAGCGCCGAGGAGTCTGCTGACGACTCTCCCCCATGCCCGCCCACCGGGCATCGGTGTGCCCGTGTCGGGTGCCCGTGCCTGTCGGGAGAGTCGGCGCGGACCGGTAGCGAACCCATAGGGATCACGAGAAGAAGGAACCAACAGCATGAGCAGGAACACCCACGCACGCCGTCGCCCGGGCCGCCGTGCGGCCGTCGCCGGACTCGTCCTGGCCGTTGCCCTCGGTGTGTCGACGCAGGTAGCAGCCCAGGGCGCAGTCACCGCTCCCGCCAAGGCATCCGCGAAGGCGTCCACCGGGCCGCGTTCGGTCACCGGCTTCAACGGTGACGTGGTGACTCAGGTCGCCGACTTCTACGGCGCCTACATCGACTCGCGGGACGACGCCGCGGGCCCGGATGCCAAATTGGCCAAGGCGCTGCGTGCGCACTACCTGACCCCGGCCTTCGCACAGCGGCTGGAGACGTGGGAGAAGAAGAACAACCTGGACGGTCTCCTGCGTGCCCAGAACGTTCCGGTGGACTGGACGGTGAGCGAGGGCCGCAACGGCCTGGAGGCCGTCGTCACCCTCGCTTTCGGCGGCGGGGAGTCTCCGACGACCGTGACCAGGCTCGTGGTGAAGCAGGAGCCGATCGGCGGCATCAGCGACATCCGCACCACGAGCACCACCCCCGCCGCGGTGCGGTCGGTGAGTGGCAGGACTGGTGACTCGGTGACCCGGGTCGCCGACTTCTACGGGGCGTACGTCGACGCCAAGGACGCCCCCGCGGGCCCGGATGCCAAATTGGCCAAGGCACTGCGTGCGCACTACCTGACCCCGGCCTTCGCACAGCGGCTGGAAGCGTGGGAGAAGAAGAACAACCTGGACGGCGTCCTGCGTGCCCAGAACGTCCCCGTGGACTGGACGGTGAGCGAGGGGCGCAACAGCGGCGAGATCGTCGTCACCCACTCCTTCGGCGGCGGGGAGTCTCCGACGGTCACGACCAACCTCGTCGTGGAGCTGGAGCCGGTGTACGGCGACGTCACCGACATCCGCACCAAGAACACCCGCTGACAGCACACTCCCTGACGCCGCGTCCGCGCCGCCTTGCCCGGCCCAAGCCCGGCCCGCCGTCGATCGGAGGCGGGCCGGGCGACGCTGCTTCGTCAGCCGTCGGACGCTTCCATGTTGGCGGCGGGGATCGGGACCCAGCGGCCGGGGCGGTGGTAGATGCGGTCGTACCGGTAGCCGTCCAGTCCCTTGATGCTGGTGCTGCGGAAGGGACGCCCGTGGTCGTCGATGCGAACCGTGCCGGTGCGGCCTTGCGAGGACCACGTCAGATCGAGGTACCAGTCGCAGGTGCAGGACTCGTTGAGTGCCGAGACCACAAAGACCTCGGGCTCCTGAAGAGACACCCGGTAGGGGAAGTCGATCGCGGGGATCTTCGTGCCCGCCCCGTTGTCACCGGGCATCGAACGGGCCTGGGGTTGGTACGCATCGAGGTCCACGGAGAAGTACCGAGGAACGATGCCGGCGCCGCAGCCGTCGCCCAGGGAGTAGACCGTGCCGCGGTCCGCGGCGGGGGTGTCGCGGTTGACCATACGCACGTGAAGAGCGTCAAGGACCACGGCGGCGGAGCCGCGTCCCTGCACGGTGATCTGTACATCGGTGGCGCCTGCGTGCACCGCCCGCTGGGAGGAGACCCACGCCTCGGTGTCCTCCGGGTGCGGCGGCTGCGGGACCTGCCCCGGCGCCTTGGCTACGACGTAGGCCACGCCGCAACCGGTGCGTCCACGGGCGGTCCAGGTGAGGGGAGCCACGGGTCGGACCGTACCCGCGCCGGACCGGTTCGCCTGGGGGCCGCCGCCGTCATGTGTGGCCGACGCGGAGGGAGGCCCGGCGGCGGACGCGGTCAGACCGAGCAACGCGACGACGAGCGAAGCCGCCAGCACCGTCCACCGCACGGATCGCAGCCGGGAACGCCCAACGGCCGATGGGATCGCCCTGGGTGCCGCCACGTCCTGCCTGTCCCCGATGTCGGCAGCGGTCGATGCGACATCTCCAGCGGCGTCGATCAACACCCCTGCGTTCGTGCTGGAGTGGAGCGCTGGAGCCTGCTGGGCGCGGGAAGGTCCTGGTCGTTGGCGCGCGGCGTGGGCCAGGATCCACCGGCGGTGCAACTCCGTGCGCTCTTCGGGGGAGGCACCACAGAGCGCAGCGAACCGCTCGACTACGGCGAAGTCCTGCGGGACCGACTCTCCGGAGCAGTACCGATGCAGGGTGGAGGGGTGCATGTCCAGCCGACGGGCCAGTGCCGCGTAGCTGCGGTCGGTGCCTTCCTTCAAACGCCTCAGCAGCAACGCGAATTCCGCTACGTCATCGTGACTCGAATCCATGTGGTCCGTACTCGTATCCGCTTGTCGACCCATACAGGCCGGTCCCGATGGGGCACTGCGCCCCCGGCGCTCCCCGTATCTGCACGCTGATACGCACGGGACGGTTCCAGGGAAGTCTTCCGGGTCTCGGAAGTACGCATGGGCGTCTCGTCGCGGCCGGTGCCGTCGACCCGGCAGGCTCAGGTGGTGGCGTCCCGGTAGTCGCCCAGGCAGCGGAAGGCGCCCGGCGTCGCGCGGAAGAGGTACATCGCGTCCGTGTAGCGATGGGTGGCCGAGTCGTAGCGCAGCCGCTTGGTGATCCCCTTGTAGTCGGTTTCTCTCAACTGGCCCACGATCGCGCCCCGTTCGGCGTGCGACGCCCCCAGGGCCGCCATGGCGCGGGCCACGAAGTGCGTCGCGTCGTAGGCCTCGGCGGAGTACCGGGGCGGCGCGGTCCTGAAGCGTGCGCGGTAGGTGGTGACGAACGACTTCGCGGCCGTCACCCGGGTGGGGTCCAGGAACGCGGCGGCGAACACCCAGCCTTGGGCCGCGTCGCCCGCCGAGGTGAGGAAGCGGGTGTCGAGGGCGCGCCCGCCGGCCAGCCGTGCGCCGGAATAGCCCACCGCCGTCAGCGCCCTGGCCAGCCGTGCCGCCCGGAGATACCCGCCGCCGAACACCACCGCGTCCGCTCCCGCATCCGTCACCGACCTCGCCAGGGCACGGAAGTCGGCCGTATCGCTCTCGGCGGCGAGAGTGCGCCGGATGACGGTGCGTTGCCCAGTGCGCACGGCCTCGTCGATGCCCGAGCACAGCCGCCAGCTGTAGTCGCCCTCGGCGGCGTCGTCGATCAGCACCGCCTTGCGGGCCGCCACGGTGCGCACGAGGTACGCGACGAGCGGCGCCGCCAGGGTGGAGTCATCGGGGCGGGTGGCCGCGTAGACCCGGTAGGTGGTCGGGGAGACCTCGTCGAGTCCGGTGGACACCGTGACCATGGGGAGCCGCGCCCGCTGGTAGAGGTCGAGAGTGGCCCTGGCGCAGGCGTCCGTGGTCGGCCCGAGCACCGCCAGGACCCGCGCGTCCGCCGCCAGTTGCCCGGCGATCCGTCGCGCCCGGGTGGTGGCGCCCTCGTCGTCGTGCACCTGGAGCGCCAGGTCGAAGCCGCGTCCGGCAAGGGAGTTGAGATGGTCGACGGCGAGCCGGGCGCCGTTCTCCTGAGCCTGGCCGACCTCTTTCTGCTCGCCGCTCAGATCGGCGTGCAGGGCGACGACCAGCCGCGGCAGCGGGCTCGAAGTGCCCTGGGCCGAGGCACGGCCTGGACTTCCGGCCGTCCGCCACAACGCCGTTCCGCCCGCCGCCAGTACGCCGGCGGCAGAGCCGAGCGCCAGGAAGCGGCGGCGTGTGGCACCCCCACCGACCGTGGCACCCCCACCACCCGTGGGGCCCCCACCGCCCGTGGGAGCCGTGTCGACGGCCGTGGTCGCGGTGGACACCTCGGTCGCCTCGACGGCGGGCAGGGCGAGCACGGCCGCCGAACGGCGTGCGATCAGCCGGGTCACGGGCTCCGGCAACCAGCCACCGCCACCGCCATAACCATCTCCACCGCCCTCGCCCTCGCCCTCCAGGACCCGCCGCACCTCGGCCACCCCCGGCCGCGAGGCGGGCTCCTTGTCCAGGCAGCTCCGCAGCAGCGGCAGCAACGACTGCGGTACGCCGTCCAGTAGAGGCGGGTCATGGATCGTGCGCATCAGCGTCTCGGCCGCGGAACCCCGCCCGAAGGGGCGCTCACCGGTCACCGCGTACACCAGCAGACAGCCGAGCGAGAAGACATCGCTGGGCGGACCGATCTCCCGGCCCCTGCCCTGGGCCTGCTCGGGAGAGAGGAACCCCGGGGAGCCCACCACCATCCCGCTGGCGGTGAGCGCGGTGTCCTCCGGCATCCGGGCGATACCGAAGTCGATCATCCGGGGTCCGTCGACCGCGAGCAGCACGTTGCCGGGTTTGACGTCCCGGTGCACGAGGCCCGCCGTGTGCACCGCGTCCAGCGCCACGGCCAGCCGCGCCCCGAGAACGCGGACGCTGTCGTACGGCAGGGGGCCGCACTCCGTCAGAGCCTCGTCCAGGGCGGGACCCGGTACGAACGCCGTGGCGAGCCAGGGTGATTCCGCGTCCGGGTCGGCGTCGAGCAGCGGCACCACCCAAGGGCTCACGACCCGCCCCGCCGTCTCCACCTCACGCCGGAACCGGGCCCGGAACCCCGCATCGCCGGCATACGCCGCACGGATCACCTTCACGGCGGCGAGCGCGCCACCGGGGGAACGGCCCAGGTACACCACACCCATGCCGCCCGCACCGAGCCGGCGCAGCAGCCGGTAGTCCGCGATCCTGGCCGGGTCGGCTCCGCGCAACGGCTCCATCAACGCCCCGTCGGACGAACGCCGTAGTCGGACAGGTGAGCGCCTGATCCCATCAGGCGGACACCTGATACGACGCCACGCCCTGGTAGGCGAACCGGCCACCCTCGACCCGCCACAGGTAGACCCCGCTGCCGTCGATCACCAGCGCCCCCGTCTCCTTGTCGAACGCGAGGTTCCGCGCGATCCCCGTGTACGACCCCGCTCGCAGCGCCGTGGCCAGGTTCTGCCGGGTGCGGCTCTTGAGGCTCAGTGACCGCAGTGTCTTCACGGCGAACTGTGCCACGTCGTACGTCTCCACCGCGTACCGCTCCGGCTCCGCGCCGAAGAGTTCGCGGTGCGCCGCCCGGAACTCCTTCGCCTCCGGCGCCACGGTGGCGTCCATCGCCGGGGCGACGATCGCCCAGCCGTCCGCCGCGTCGCCGGCCGCGGACAGGAACCGTGCGTCGAGCACTCCTTGGGCGGCGGCGCTCGCGCCCCGAAAGTCACGGCGGTGCAGTTCCCGGGCCAGCAGCGCGGCCCGTTCGTGGTAGCCGGCGAAGACCACCGAGTCCGCGCCCCCCGTCAGCAGAGCGTCCAGGGTCGGCCCGAAGTCGGTGCGCAGGGCGCTGACCACCTTGGGCACGGCCGGCAGCGGGACCTTGCGCAGGATGTTGGCGAGGGTACTGCTGATCTCCCAGCCGTAGGCGTCCGCCGCCCGGTCGTCGACGATCCCGACCGTGCGCGACTTCGCCGTACCCCTCAGGTACGCGTCCAGGTAGAAGGGCAGGATCGTGTCCGTCACCCGGGCGTGCAGGAAGGACCGGCTCCCCAGCACCGTCAGCGCGGTGGCTCCTGGCGTGACCGCGATCAGCGGCAGCGACGCGGCGTCGTACGTCGCCAGCGAGGCCAGGGCGGTGGCGTCCGTGGTGGGACCGAGCACCGCCAGCACGGAACGGTCGGCGACGAGCTTCTTGGCCGCCGTAAGGGCCCGGGCCGGATCACCGCCGTCGTCCACCGTCTTCACGGCGAGCGAGAAAGGCGCGCCCGCACGGGAGTTGAACTCGTGGACCGCGAGCCGCAGACCCTGCTCCTGCGCACGCCCGACCTCCTTCTGATCACCCGTCAGATCGGCGTGCAGGCCCAGGGTCCAGCCCCGCCGCGCCCACCGGCTCCCAGCCCCCCTCCCCCCTCGGCCTCCACCCCGCCCTCACGGGTGATCAGAAGGACGGCGGGCCTGCGCCGGAGCCGGCTGTGCGGCCCCCGGTCCACGAGGTCAACACCCGTACACGCCGCCCCTTCCCCCCCGCCGCGACCACCCCGAGCACCGTGGGCGCTCCTCCCCCCGCCCCTACGCTCCCCCAGACCGTCCACCACCCCAGGGCCCTG
>NZ_JABERD010000008.1 GCF_013044505.1 Streptomyces sp. S3(2020)
GGGCGGGGCGACGGCGTCGGTCCCGGGCAGCGCCCGGCCCACCGCGAGGGCGGCGGTGACCAGGGCGGGGTCGCGGGAGTCGGGGATGTTCTGCACGGCGTAGCCCTCGCTGCCGTCCGCCCATACGGTGAGGGCGGTGGCGCCGGTGGTCACGTCGCTGCGGCGTTCGGCCGTGCCGAGGCGGCAGACCAGTTCGTCGGTGTGCCGGCGCAGGGTCCACACCTCGGCGTCGGCGCCGTGCCGTGCCGCTTCCTCGATCAGGGCGTCGCTCGCCGTCGCGGCGGTGCTCGTGCTCGTCGTCGGGCCGCTCATCGCTCGGTACCGCCCACCAGGAGCGAACCGACCCGGAGGGTGGGGCCGACCACGCCGACCGTCACCCACTGTCCGAACTTGCCGCACTTGGCGGCGCCCACCGTGCTGTCGTCGGCCACGGCGTCGATGTCCCGGAGCACCTGCGATCCCGTTCCCGTGATGGTCGTCTCTTCTATCGGGTCGGTGACCCGTCCGTTCTCGATGAGGTATCCGTTGGTCACCCGGAAGGTGAACTCGCCGGTGGACTCGATGACTTCGCCACCGCCGACGTGCTGGGCGTAGATGCCGTGCCCGGTGGAGGCGATGATGTCGGCCACGCTCGATGTGCCGGCCGCGAGGCAGGTGTTGGTCATCCTGGGCTGGGGCGGATCCAGCGCGGTGGTGCACCGGCCGTTGCCGCTGGAGGAGCGGCCGAGGCGGGCCGCCGACTCCTGGTCCGTCAGGTAGCCGGTGAGCACGCCGTTCTCGATGAGGGTGGTCGGGTTGCCCGCGGTGCCCTCGTCGTCGTAGGTGTAACTGCCCACCGCCTGCGGGACCGTGGGGTCGTCGACCAGGGTGACCAGGGGGGAGGCGATGTCCTCGCCGAGGCGGCCGGCGTACACGGAGCCGCGCAGTACCTCGTCGCCCTCCAGGGGGTGGCAGCAGGCCTCGTGCAGCAGGACCATGCCCCGGCCGCCCGCGACCACGACGGGGAGCCGGCCGACCGGTGCGGGTCTGGCGTCGAGCCCGGTCACCGCGCGGCGGGCCACCTCTTCTCCGGCCGCACGGACGTCGATGCCGCTGAGCGGCCCGCTGATGCCCGGGGTGTAGAAGCCGGTGGCGACGCGGCCGCCGCGGCGGGCGATCACCCGGATCGTGAGATAGCTCAGCAGGCGGTGTTCGTCGTACAGCCCCGTGTCGTCGGCGAGCACCAGGTCCTGCTCCCCGAGCTCGAAGTCCACCACGACCTGTGCGACCGACGGGTCGAACTTCCGGGCGGCTTCCTCCAGTTCGGTCAGGGCGCGCAGCGCGGAGGACAGTTCCATCCACTGCGGCACGGGTCCGTCGTGCGGTCCACGGTGGTCCGCCGGGCCCCGGGTGTCCTCGGCGGCCGGCCGCGCCACCGTCGGGTCGAGGCCGAAGACGGCACGGTGCCGGTAGGAGTCGCGCAGCACATAGCGGGCGGCCGTGGCCTGTCCCCGCTGCACGCTGATGTCACGGACCTTCCCTTCGGCGTACCGGCCGCCCAGGCGGTGCCAGGACTGCACCGCGGCCGAGGTCGCGACGCAGTCGTGCGGGCGCTGCCGGCGCATCTCGGCGGCCAGGTCGTGACCCACCGAGCGGAGGGAGTCACTGAGTCGCATGGGGTGTTCTCCTCGGCTGGACGTGCCGGTCTTGGTGACGGCGGGCGATGCGGGGCTACTTGCTCGACCACATGCGGAACATGTAGCGGTTGACCTGCTCCGGGCTGTCGGCGCTCAGGTCGATCTCGCGGGGCGCGAACCGGTCGTAGAAGGCCGTGCGGGTGTGCAGGAACCGGTCGTCGGCGGAGACCAGGGTCTGGCCGCGTTCGAGGCGGATGCGGTACTGCACGGACGACTGGTCCAGCACGGCGTCGAAGAAGTCGAGGGCGGCGCGCTGTTCGTCGGTGATCGGCTCGCCCTTCTTCTCGTGGGCGACCTCGATGTACGTCCGGAAGTAGCGGACCAGCGGTTCGCCCTCGGCGGTGTAGCGGATGATCGGCGAGCGGAAGAAGCCGGTCTCCTCGGTCAGCGACATGCCGCGCTTCTCGAACCAGAAGTCCTGGGTGAGGATCTTGAGGACGTCGGGGTGCTCGGCGAGGACGTCGTGGACGGGCTTCGCGTCGACGAGGATGCTCTCGCCGCCGATGTAGGCGGAGCGGCCGCAGGACAGCAGCAGGTAGTCGATGGGGTCGACGTCGTTGACGGCGTCGTTGTGCATGTACGAGCCCTGCTTGGTCTGGTGGTAGCGGGCGCCGTCCTCGATGGTCTTCCGCACGCCTCGGTCGTACACCTCGATCAGGCGCCAGCCGTCGGTGTTCTGCACCATGGGCCGGCCCAGCGCGGTGCCCAGCACCCAGGCGTACAGGGCCTGTTGGCGCAGAGACCGCACGCCTGCCACGCGGTCGTACACGATGAAGTGGGTGCGGGAGTCGATGACGTCGCGGCTCCCGTCGACCTCCGCGGCGAACAGCGGTACGGCGGTGAGGTCCACCTCGACGGCGTCGACCCGTGCCCGCGGGTGCTGCCGGTCGAGTTCGGCCACATAGGCGGCCAGTTCGCTCTGAGCCTGCTCCGAGAAGGTGTGGAACGCCTCGGCGGGGACTTCCAGAGTGCGTGGGTGAGTAGGCGCGAGCGTGGTGCTCATTCTCTGCTGTTCCTCTCTGCTTCCCGTCGGCCCGACAGCCGGGCCAGGACGATTGGAACACGTTGGCAATCCGTTGACAAGCAATTGACAACTCTTGCCAAGCCCATCTAGCTTCATGGACTGTGCCGATCGATCAAACGCTCCCCTGGCTGGATCTCGGCAGCTCACAGCAGTTCAGCGCAGCCCGGGCACGACTCAGCACAGCTCAGCACCGTGGCAAGGATTGCCATCTCACTGTCAAAAGACCAGGAGTTTCAGGCGTGCAGCGACCCATATACCCCTCATTCCGCTCCGTCTTGGCGGACAACGACGTCGTCCGGGTCGCGGGAGCGAACCACGCACTGGGCGGACTGCTGGCCGAGGAGGCCGGCTTCCAGGCCGTCTGGTCGTCGAGCCTGGAGGTCTCCGCGTCCCGCGGGCTGCCCGACGCCAGCATCCTGAGCATGACCGAGTACCTCGAAGCCGCCGCGAACATCCAGAAGGTGCTGCGCATCCCGGTCGTGGCCGACTGCGACACCGGTTACGGCGGCAACCTCAACGTGGGGCACATGGTCCACGAGTTCGAGGCGGCCGGCATCACCGGACTCTGCCTCGAGGACAAGCTGTTCCCCAAGATGAACAGCTTCGTGGCGGGCGGTCAGACGCTGCTCGGCACCAAGGAGTTCGCCAAGAAGATCAAGATCGCCAAGGAGGCGCAGGCCTCCAAGGAGACCTTCGTCATCGCCCGCACCGAGGCCCTTATCAGCGGCCTGGACGTGGACGCGGCCCTGGAACGCTGCCGCACCTACGCCGACTCCGGAGCGGACGCCGTGCTCGTCCACTCCAAGGTCAAGACCCGCGACCAGGTCGTCGGCTTCCTGGACGGCTGGGACTTCCGGGTCCCCGTGGTCATTGTCCCGACCACCTACCCCGACTGGCACATCGACGACATCCGGCAGGCCGGCGTCTCCGTCGTCATCTACGCCAACCAGGGCCTGCGCGCCACCGTCAGCGCCCTGCGCGACACCTACCGCTCCGTGTACGAGAACGGCGACACCACGGCACTCGAAGGATCCATCGCCTCCGTCAAGGACATCTTCGCGCTCCAGGGACTCGACGCCTGGCAGAAGCTCGACAGCTGATCGCGGGGACAGCCGCGCGGCGGGAGAGGGACGAGCGGACGGCGGCCGTGAGCGGACCAGCGCACAGAAGCGGACAGGACCCTTGGCAATCATCTCTACGGCGGACGACCTGCTCGACAGCGACGTCTACATCGACCTGGACCACACCGTCGGCATCCCGCTGCACCTCAAGTGCGAGGGGTTCAACTTCGCGGGTTCCGTGAAGCTCAGGGCGGCCACGTCCATGGTCGCCTCCGGCCTGCGCAACGGCCTGATCGACGAGGGCTCCACCCTCGTCGAATCCTCCTCGGGCAACCTCGGCGTGGCGCTGAGCATCGTCGCGGCGGCGCGGTCGATCCCCTTCGTCTGTGTCACCGACCCCAAGTGCAACCCGGCCACCGTCAAGCTGATGCGGGCCCTCGGCAGCGAGGTCGTGGTGGTGGACAGGCCCGACGCGAGCGGCAGTTACCTCTCCGCGCGCAAGGCCCTCGTACGGGAGCTGTGCGAGCACAACACCGGCTACGTATGGCTCAACCAGTACGAGAACCCGGCCAACTGGCTCGCCCACTACGAGAACACCGCGCCCCTGATCGCGAAGCAGTTCCCCGGCCTCGACGTGCTCTTCGTCGGCGTGGGCACGGGCGGGACGCTCAGCGGCTGCGCCGAGTACTTCCGGGAGAACCGGCCCGAGGTACGCATCGTCGGCGTGGACACCGTGGGCTCGGTCAACTTCGGCCTGTCCGCGGGCCCCCGCCATCTGCCCGGGCTCGGCGCCAGCGAACCCATGCCCTTCGTGCACCGGGACCTGGTCCACGACGTGGTCCGGGTGCCGGAGCAGGACGCGGTGCGGATGTGCCGGCGTCTGGCCCGCTACGGATTCCTCCTCGGCGGCTCCACCGGAACCGTCGTCAGCGGCGCCGCCGGATGGCTGGCCGAGCACGACCCGGGCCGCTCGCTGAAGGCGGTGGCCATCTCCGCGGATCTGGGCGATCGCTACATCGAAACGGTTTACGACGACGCGTGGGTCCAGGACACCTACGGCGACCTTCACATGGAACGGGAAGACAGCAATGGCTGAGCAACAGGCCGGACCTCCGGGATTCTCCGTCGTCCCGGGCGAGGCCGTCCACACAAGCCTGGCGGGACGCCGGGCGGAGATCATCGACCTGGTCGAGGACGCCTACCGGCTCCACGGCGAGGGACAGACCGTGAACCCGCCGTCCTACTTCCTCCGCTTCCCCGACCGGCCCACCGCGCGCATCATCGCGCTGCCGGCCTCGGTCGGCGGCGAGGCCGCGGTCGACGGCATCAAATGGATCTCGAGCTTCCCCGCCAACCTCGACCTGGGCATTCCGCGCGCCTCGGCGCTGCTGCTGCTCAACGACCCGCGCACCGGCTACCCCTACGCCTGTCTCGAAGGGTCGATCATCAGCGCGGTGCGCACCGCCGCGTCGGCCGCCTCCGCCGCCCGCCGGCTGGCCGGGCAGCGCGGCACTCCACGCCGCGTCGGCTTCTTCGGCACCGGCCTGATCGCCCGGTTCATCCAGGAGTACCTGTCCGAACTGGGCTGGCAGGTCGACGAGTTCGGGGTGTTCGACCTCAGCGCGGAGTACGCCGCCTCCTTCGCCGGCCAGGTCCTCGGACCGACCGGCAGGCCGGTGCGGATCCACCAGGACGCCGAGTCCCTGATCCGCTCCTCGGACCTGATCGTGTTCGCCACCACCGCGGCCACCCCGCATGTGGTCGATCCCTCCTGGTTCGACCACAACCCGCTGGTGCTGCACGTCTCGCTGCGTGACCTGGGGACCGAGGTCGTGCTGCGCAGCGCCAATGTCGTCGACGACGTCGAGCATGTGCTCAAGGCCGACACCTCCGTGCACCTGGCCGAACAGCAGACCGGCAACCGCGACTTCCTGGACGCCACGCTGTACGACGTCCTCGCCGGCAAGTTCACCGCGCCCGCCGACCGGCCCGTGATCTTCTCGCCGTTCGGCCTGGGCGTGCTGGACCTCGTCGTCGGCGCCCATGTGCACCGGCTGGCCACCGCCGCCGGCGACACCGTCCCCATCGGCGGCTTCTTCCACGAGCTGGACCGCCACCAGAGTGTGGGCGCCTCATGACCGCGACCCTGCTTCCGACGGAGCTGCCGCTCGTCCCGGGTGCCGCGGACCGGGCCCGCGAGCTGGGCCTCGGCCTGGACGGCGGCCGGTTCGACACCGCGTCCGGCGTGCTGACGCGGGTGGCCCGCACCGCGGCCCGCACCCCCGACCGCACCGCCGTCGTCGACGGCGAGTCCACCCTGACGTACGCCGGACTGCTCGCCCGCGTGGACCGGTTCCGCACGGTACTGAGCGCGGCCGGCTGTGAGGCCGGCACGGTGGTCGCGGCGGTCGGCGACCGCTCCCCCGACACGATCGCGGCGTTCCTCGCCCTCGAACGCCTCGGCGCCGTCTATCTGCCCATCGCCGCCGACTGGCCGGCCCAGCGGGTCGGCCAGGTACTGGAGCGCAGCGGGGCCGACCTGCTGCTCGACTACTCCGGCGACCCGGGAGGCGGCGGCCCGCGCGGCCGTACGGCCGTGAAAGCGGCGGCCGAACTGGGCACGACGGTGGTCGCGGCACCCGACGGCGACGCGTCGGAGCCCACCGCACCCGGGCCCGCCCCGTTCGCCGACGACGCCCCGGACCACTCGCTGGAGCCCCGCTACTGCATCTTCACCTCCGGGACCACCGGGCGGCCCAAGGGCGCCTCGGTGGAGCACCGCGGCATGACGAACCACCTCTGGGCCAAGGTCGAGGACCTCGGCCTGACCGCGGCGGACCGGCTGGCCTTCACCGCCCCGCTGGTCTTCGACATCTCCATCTGGCAGATGCTGGCCCCGCTCCTCGTCGGCGGCACCGTCGTCGTGGTGCGCGAGCCGGAACTGGCCTTCCCGCGGCGCCTGACCAACGTCCTGGAACGGTCCGGCGTCACCATCGTCGAACTCGTACCGACCGTCGTCGGCTGGATCACCGAGCAGGCCGAGCGCCGCAGCGGTGTCACCCTGCCCGAACTGCGCTGGCTGATCTCGACCGGCGAGGAACTGCACACCAACCTCGCCGCCCGCTTCCTGGCCGCCGCGCCCCACATCCGGCTGCTCAACGCCTACGGCCCCACCGAGTGTTCGGACGACATCACCCACCACGAGGTGACCGCCCAGGACACCGCCCGCCCCCGGCTCCCGGTCGGCGCACCGGTCACCGGCGCCCGTCTCTATCTCCTCGCCCGCGAGGACGACGGCCGCTGGCGGGCCGCAGACCCCGGCGAGGCGGGTGAGCTCTTCGTCGGCGGAGTGGTCGTCGGACTCGGCTACGTCAACGACCCCGACAACAACGCCACCGCGTTCTTCACCGACCCCTTCGACCAGCACTCCCCCACGGGGCGCCTGTACCGCACGGGCGACCTGGCGCGTTTCGAGGACGGCATCGTCCACTACCTGGGACGCGTGGACCGGCAGGTCAAGGTCGCCGGAGTGCGCATGGAACTGGACGAGATCGAGGTCGTCCTGCGACGCCATCCCGCGGTCGACGAGTGCGCCGTCGTGGTGCCCGTCGTCGACGGGCGGCCCGAACTCGCCGCCTGCTACACGCTGCTCGCCCCCGTCCCCGCCGAGGAGCTGAGGGCCTACCTGGCCGACTCGCTCCCCGAGGCCATGGTGCCGCGCCGGCTCACCGAGCTCGACGCGCTGCCGCTGACCCAGAACGGCAAGACCGACCACCGTGCGCTGCGCCAGTTGACGCAGGACGGCACTACCCCGGCAAAGGTGTGACATGGCAAGCGAGAACACGAATCCGGTACCGGCTGCCGACGCCCCCGCCGCCGAGGTGACCGTCGACGACCTGCCCCACCACGCCCGGCTGCTGCTCAGGCTCGCCCGACTGCGCCTGAGCGAGGCCGACGTCGCGGAGATCCGCGCCCTGGCGGCCCACCCCGACCACGACTGGGGGGCGTTCCTGGAGTCGGCCGCCTGGCACAAGATGCTGCCCCTGGTCGGCCGGCACGTCGACCGGTACCGCCTGGACCGCAAGGCGGGAGACTCCCCGGGCTTCCCCTACTCCTGGGTGTTCATCGGCGCCTATCTGAGCAACCGGTCCCGCAACCAGGCGCTCGCCGACGAGTTCGGCCGTGTCTTCGCCGAACTCACCGCCGCCGGACTGCCGTTCGCGGTCCGCAAGGGCTTCTCCCTCGGCGAGGGCGAGTACCACGACCCGGCGCTGCGCCGCATCGCGGACCTCGACGTCCTGCTCGCCCGCGACGACGCCCCCGCCGCCCACGAGGTGCTCACCCGGCTCGGCTACCTCCAGGGGCAGGTCGCCGAGGACGGCGAGCGCATCGAGCCGTACAGCCGCCAGACCCAGCTGTTCTGGAAGCTGAACCTCAGCAACCAGCTGCCGTACCGCAAACCCGGCGGCCGCCCCGACATCACCGACTTCAACGTCGACATCTGCCATGACATCTTCCAGAAGAAGACCGGCATATCCGTGGCCGCCGGGGAACTGCTCGACCGGGCCGCACCCGCGGTGCTGTGCGGCGTCCCCGCCTGGGTCCCGGCCCCGGACGACCGGCTGCTCGACCTGTGCTCCCACCTCCACAAGGAGGCGGTCAGCCTGCACTTCTTCGAGAACAAGCAGGATCTGCAACTGAGCAAGTTCCTCGATCTGAGCCTGGTGGCCGAGGCCACCGACGACGACGCCTGGCAGCGGTTCCTGGAACGGGTCAGCCAGGTCGGCGCCGAGGCGATCGTCTACTACGCCCTGCACTTCACCGCCGTGCTGTACCCGCGGTCCGTGCCCGTGTGGGTGCTCGACAAGGTGCGCCCGGACGACACCGACTACCTGGAGCAGTACGGCTCTCTCGACGGGAAGAGCGCACGCTGGCAGCAGAGCTTCCTCGCGCGCCTCTTCGACCCCGGCCGGCACACCGGGGGCACCGCCTCGAATGTGCCGCTCCAGTGACCGGCGGCGATGCGCGGGCCGCGGAGCCGGGACTGCTGGTCCTGAAGGTCGGCGGCAGCCTTCTCTCCGACAAGCAGCACACCGGCGAGACCGACTACACGGCGATCGACGACTACGCCGCCCTGCTCGCGGACCTGGTCGCCGCCTACCCCGGCCGGGTGGTCCTGGTGACCGGCGGCGGAGCGCTGTGCCATCCGGTCGGGCTGCGGATCAAGGCGGCCAAGGACGACCCGTACGCCGCCGTCGCCCTGACCGAACCGGCGTTCCTGATGCGCTGGGCGTGGACGACCCGGCTGCGCGCCAGGGGCGTGCGGGCCGTTCCGCTCCAGGTCACCTCCATGCTGGAGGAGCGGCCCGACGGCACCCGGGCCCACCACACCGCGGTCGTCGGCCGGCTGCTCGCCCAGGGCGCGCTGCCCGTGCTGTCCAGCGACTGCTTCCTCACCGCCGAGGGCACCCTGCGCATCCTCAGCAGCGACGACGTGCCCGCCGTCCTGCTGGACCTGGGCCTCGGACCGGTCCGGGTGGTGGCCCTCACCGACGTCGACGGCATCCACACCGGGGGCCCCGGCTCCCCGGTTCTCGCCCACCTCGATCCGGACGACCTGGCGGCAGCCCGCGCCCTGTTCTGGACGGACGCCTGGGACGCCACCGGTGCCATGGAGGGCAAGGTCGAGGCGCTGGCCGACTCCGCCCGGCGCGGCGCCGAGTGCGTCATCACCCGCGGCGACCGCACCGCGGCAGACCTCAGGCACCTGTTCGCCCCGCTGCCGGACTGGCCGCAGGACGCCCCGCGCACGCTGATCTCCCGGCACGCCCCGAGCGGCACCACCCCCTCCCCCGCCCTCTTCCTGGAGAACGCCCCATGACCACCGCGCCCGACCGCCAGGACCGGGTCGTCCTGCTGAACCCGGGTCCGGTCAACGTGCACGACCGGGTCCGTACCGCCATCGCCTCGCCCGACGAGTGCCACCGCGAACCAGAGGCCCAGGAGCTGCTGGTCACCGTGGCCGACAAGATCGCCGAGGTGTGCGGCGGCACCGGCTCCCACACCGCCGTGCTGCTCACCGGCTCGGGTACGGCGGCCCTGGAGGCGGTCGTCAGCTCCGTCGTACCGGCCGACGGGCGACTCCTCGTCCTCGACAACGGCCACTACGGCGAACGGCTGCTGCGCATCGCCCGCGTCCACGGCATCGACGTGGACCATCTCGAGTTCGGGTGGGCCCATCCCATCCCGCTCCAGGCCGTCGACCGCTTCCTGGACGAGCACCCCGACGTCACGCACATCGGCGTGGTCCACCACGAGACCAGCACCGGCATGCTCAACCCCCTGCGCGAGCTGGGCGCCCTCGTCGCCCGGCACGGGCGGTCGCTGATCGTCGACGCCATCAGCAGCCTGGGCTCGGAGGAGCTCGACGTCGTCGCCGACCACGTCGACTGGTGCGTCGGCACCGCGAACAAGTGCCTGGAGGGACTGCCCGGGATCAGCTTCGTCTGCGCCCCGCGGGAACGGTTCGCCGCGCTGGAGCCGCTGCCCGCACGCACCTTCTACTTCGACCTGTTCGCCAACTACCGTGCCCAGGTCCTCGACCGCAGCCCCCAGTTCACGCCGGCCCTTCAGGTTCTGCGCGCTCTGGACACCGCGCTGGACCTGACCCTGGAAGAGGGTGTGGCCGCCCGCGGCCGCCGCTACGCGGACCGGGCCCGGGAGATCCGCGAAGGCCTCGAACAGCGGGGCATCGAGCTGCTTTTGCCCCCGCACCAGCGGGCCGGCTCCATCACCAACGCCCACCTGTCGGGCGGCCTGACGTACGACGAACTCCACGACGGGCTCAAGGAGCGCGGCTACGTCATCTACGCCACCCAGGCGAAGTCCGCCGGCGTGTTCCGGCTGGCCAACATGGGCCAGCTCACCGCGGCCGACATCGCCGGCTTCTTCGCCGCGTTCGACGACGTCCTGAGCAAGCACGAGACCGAGAAAGAGGAGTGGTGAACCGGTGACGACCGACAACGCCCAAGCCGCTGCGCCGATTCACCTGGCCATCGTGGGCGGCGGACCCACCTGCACCTATGTGCTGGAACGGCTCGCCGCGCTGGTGCGCGCCAACGACCGCTCCGTACGCCTGGAGATCGTGATCTACGACCTCTCGGGCGAATTCGGTCCCGGGCAGGTGCACAGCCCCGATCAGACCAGGACCAGCTATCTCAACCGGGTCGTGGGCCAGGTGGCGTTCGCCGCCGACGAGAGCGTCGTCGAGGCCGGCCCCCTGCTCACCGCCGACGAACGGCCCACCTTCCTCCAGTGGTGCCGCAGGAAGTTCCAGGAGACCGGCGACGCCCGCTTCGACCTGGTCGCCGAGGACTGGCCCAAGCGCTATCTGCACGGCCTCGCCCTGAAGGACCAGTTCACCCATTACGTCGACATCCTGCGCGCGGCCGAGGGCGTCACGGTCACGCTGAAGCGCTCCGAGGTGGTGGACCTGGAGGAGCGCGGCGAGCGGTTCGGGATCCTCACCGCCGACGGGGCGACGCCGTACGAGGCGGACTACGTCCTCATGCTCACCGGCCACTCCTCCAACCGGCCCGAGCTCGATCCGCGCCAGACGGCCTGGGCCGACTTCACCGCCCGGCACCAGGCCCATCTGATCCCGAACGCCTACCCGTTGGAGCGCTCCCTCGACCCTGCCCGCACCGGCCCCGGAACCACCGTGGCCTGCCTGGGCATGGGGCTCACCGGGATCGACGTGCTGCTGTACCTCACCGAGGGCAGGGGAGGCACCTTCGAACGGGACGCGGACGGCCGGCTGGAGTACCGGCCGTGCGGGCGCGAGCCCGACTCCGTCGTCGCCTTCAGCCGCTCCGGACTGTTCACCTTCGCCCGCCCGTACAACGAGAAGGAACGCGACATCGCGGCCCTGGAGTACAAGGGCCCGTTCCTCACCACGGCCGCCGTGGCCCAACTGCGCGCCACCGTGGGTGTGTCCAACGTGATCGGCGGCCACGAGAAGCGCCAGCTCGACTTCGAGGCGCACGTCTTCCCGCTGATCCTGCTGGAGATGTCGCTGATCTACTACGGCACCCTGTACGGCACCGAGTTCCGTGCGGCGGCCATCCGCGCGGCCCGGCCCGGGTACGAGAAGTTCCTCGCGGACGCCGACGCGTTCGCGGATCACCAGGAGGCGGCCGCGTTCCTGCTGGCCCCGCTGGATGAGCTGGCGCGGTCCGCCGCCGACCGGGTGGACCAGGCGCTGGCGGGCCGTGCGGCCCCGGCCGGCGCACAGCCGCAGGGGCAGCCGCCGCTCGCCGGGCTGCTCGGTTCCTTCCTCACCGTGGTCCACGGTGCCGACCGGGCCGCCGAACTGCTCGAACTGGCCGATGCCCCGGAGCGGTTCGCGGCCGCCGCGGCCGCCGCCGACTCGCCGTGGCGGCACGCGCTGCGCGCCGCCGAGCACCGCTTCTCCTGGGAGCGGACGATCGCCCCTGTCCCCCGCAGCGGCTACCCGAACGCCGAGGCGTACGTCGAGACCTTCCTCGACTTCCTCGATGTGGACATCCGCTGGGCGGCCCAGGGCAATCTGAGCAACCCGGCGAAGGCCGCCGCCGACGCGGCCTGGCGCGACCTGCGCGGGGTGGTGATCGACGCGGTCGACTTCGGCGGTCTGCGCGCCTCCTCGCACCGCACCTTCCTCGGCGTGTACACCCCGCACCACAACCGGCTCTGCCAGGGCGCCTCGGTCGAGGCCATGGAGAAGGTGACCGCGCTCATCCGCTCCGGCCACGTCGACATCTCGGCCGGCCCCGGCGCCCATGTCGAGACCGACGAGGACAGCGGCCGGTTCCGGGTGCGCGGGCCGGTCACCGGCACCGAACGCCACGCCGACGTGCTGGTGGACGCCCGCGTGCACGCCTTCGACGCGGAGCGCGACGTGATGCCCGTCTACCCCAACCTGCTGCGCCGCGGACTGGTGCGCAAATGGACCAACCCCGGTGTCGGAGAAGCCGACTTCGTCCCCGGCGGACTCGACCTGACCCCCGAATTCCACCCGGTGCGGGCGGATGAGACGGTCGAGTCGCGGATCACCTTCCTGGGCCCGCCCAGCGAAGGTGTGATGTACCACCAGATCGGCGCTCTCCGTCCGAACAAGGACCACCACGTCATCCGGGACATCCTGTGCTGGATCAACGCGTTCATGCCGCAGGGATCCCCGGCCGGTACGGAGACGACGTACACAGACGCAGAAAGGACCCCGGCATGAGCAACACCCCTCACAACGCCCCGGAGTACGGCGGCATCGAGATCCCGGAGCGGCTCAAGGAGATCACCGCGGCGCACGAGCGGCTGCGCGCCGAGGCGGCCGGGCTCAGCGAGCAGGACGCCCGCGCGGCGATCGAACTGCCCGGCTGGACCCGGGGCCACGTCCTGATCCATCTCGCGGACCTCTCCCGGGCCTTCGCCCGGCAGGCCCGGTACGCCGTCGAGGGCCGGACCGTAGAGGTGTACGACGGCGGCCGTCCCACCCGTGACCGGCGCATCGAGGAACTCCACGACCGCCCCGTGGAATGGCTGCGCGAGCAGCTGGAGGAGGGCCTGACCGCCCTGGAGGAGGCGTGGGCGGCGCTCGGTCCCGACGGCTGGGACCTGCCCTCCTCGTACCGCAACTCGCCGCTGTTCGCGACGCAGTTGGCCTGGTGGCGGGAGACCGAACTGCACGGGGTCGACCTCGGCGCGGGCCACCGCTCCGAGGACTGGAGCACCGCGCTGTCCGCCCATGTCGTCGCCTTCCTCCAGCCTCGGCTGCCCGAGGGCACCGTCCTCGTCGCCGAGGACACCGGCCAGGAGTGGCGCAAGGGCACCGGCGACGGCGCCGAGGTCCGCGGCTCCCTGCGCTCGCTGGCCGCCTGGATCTCGGGCCGCCCCCACTCCGTGGCGCCCACCACGACAGCGGCCTCCCTGCCCGAACTGAACGCCTGGCCGTAACCGGCCCGTGCCGCGCGTCCGTCGGGGCGCGCGGCACCCGTACCCCCTGGAAGTGAGTTCACGTCATGACCGTCACCCAGACCGACCCGGCACCGGCCGGGCAGCTGGAAACCCCGGCACAGCAGCTTGTCCGGGCCTTCGCCGAGCGGGGGTTCACCCACTTCACCGGGGTGCCCTGTTCGCTGCTCAAGGGCGTCTTCAAGGTGCTCGAAGGCAAGGAGGCGCCGCTCGCCGAGGGCCTGGCCTATCTGCCGGCGCCGCGCGAGGACTCCGCACTCGGCGTCGCCTCGGGGCTCGCCGCCGCCGGAGCCAGGCCGGTGGTCCTCATGCAGAACTCCGGTCTCGGCTACTCCCTGAACGTGCTGACATCACTGAACCTGATCTACGACCTGCATGTGCCGTTGATCGTCAGCTGGCGCGGTCATGACGGCAACGACGCGGTGGAACACGACGTGATCGGCCGTGAACTCACCCGTCTCCTCGACGTGTTCGACCTGAAGCACACGGTCTTCGACCCGGAGCAGCCCTACGCCTCCGTCGACCGCTGCCTGGCGAAGGCCGAGGACGGCCGGTTCACCCCCGTCCTCATCGTGAAGGAAGGCATCTGAGCATGTTCGGCATCCAGGACGCGATCCGCGCGATCACCGAGAAATACCCCACCTCGCTGTATGTGTCGACCTGTGGGTTCATCACCCGCGACCTCTACAACATCGCCGACCGGCCCCAGAACCTCTACCTGGTCGGCTCCATGGGCATGGCCGCCCCCGTCGGCCTCGGGGTGGCCCTGGCCCGCCCCGACAAGCACGTCGTGGTCCTCGACGGCGACGGCTCCTTCGCGATGAACCTCAGTGTGCTGCCGATGATCGCCGAGCACGCCCCCGACCTGGTCCACGTGGTCCTCGACAACGGCCTGCACGAGAGCACCGGCGGCCAGCGCCCGGTCCGTATCGGCGACCCCGCCGCGCTGGCCCTCGGCGCGGGCTACGCGGCCGCGTACGACGTCGACTCGGCCGAGGCCCTGGCCGCCGTACGGCCCGAACGCGGTGTCACCTCTCTGGTGCACGTGACGTGCGCCCCGCGCGGTGCGCACGCCGGCCGGCGCGTGCAGTGGACCCCGCAGCAGGTGGTCGAGCGCTTCCGCGCCGAAGCCGTCGCCTGAGCCCCGGCCCGAAAGGAACACGCGTCATGGAAGAGACGACCACGGCCCTGGAGCCGGCGGTCCGGGAGATCCTGCTGCCCCTCCTCGGCCCGTCCACCGACCCCACGGCCATCGGCCCCGACACCGACCTGTGGCAGGCCGGCCTGGACTCGCTGGGCAGCGTGTCCCTGATGGCGGGACTCGAGGACACCTTCGACATCGAGTTCCCCGACGCCCTGCTCACCCGGGAGACCTTCTCGACCATCGGGCGGATCACCGCCGCGGTCGACGGTCTGGTGCGCGCATGACCTTGAACCTGCGCGAACTGCCCCGGCGTTCGTCGAAGTTGGTGGACCTGAACCTGCTGAAGGTCAGGATCTCCTCCAACCTGCCCGAGTTCGACGCCTACGCGTACTTCTCCCGCGAAGTGCCGCCCACCGGGGCCGACGAACCCGCCGACTACGAGATCCACTGCGTGGACCTCGACCGGGATCCCTTCGACACGGAGGAACTCCAGGCCCGCGCCGACCGCACACTGCGGGCCAAGCGGTTCAAGGCCGGCTACTACCTGAACCACATCTTCGGCGCCCCCGCCCACCTGATCACCGAGGGACACCGGTCCTACGTCTTCGGGCACCGGCTGGAGCGCACGGTCTGGCCCTACTTCGTCAAACGGATCCTCACCGACTTCGCCGTCGACCACGGCTATCTCCACCTCAAGGCGGGCGGGTTCACCTTCGACGACGGCAGTGCCACGCTCCTCGTCGGCCCCAACGGCGGCGGCAAGACGGTCTTCCTGACCCAGGCGTGCCGCGCCGGGGCACGCTTTCTGACCAACACCCATGTCCTGGTGCGGGACGGCGTCGCCTTCGCCGTCCCGTCAGCGGTCCGGATCAGGCGCGACCCGCACTTCGACGAGCTCATCGAACGGCACCGGCTCACCCCCCATGTGGAGAGCGGCGACCACCTCGCGGCCCCGGAGCTGCTGTTCCCGGGCACACCCGCGGACACCGGCCGGATACGCAACATCGTGATCACCGACCACAATCCGGCCGGCCACCGTGGCTTCGAGCGCATCTCACCCGACCAGACCGCCCTGTTCCTCGACCAGTTCGCGTCCGCGGTGACCAACTACGGCCTCAAGGACGACCTGCTGGCGCACTTCGGCGGGGACTTCGAGAAGTTCACCGGCGCACTGGGCACGATGAAGAACCGACTGGCCGAACTGGTGGCCAGGGCCCGCTGTTTCCGGGCCAACGTCGACATGCTCGACCCGTCCCGCAGGTCCGAGGTGCTCGCCGCGCTCGCGGCCGGGCCTGCCGGGTGACGCCCCTGGTCGCCCTGGTGGTACTGCTGGCGGCGGTCACCCACGCGACCTGGAACGCGATCACCCACCGCGTCAAGGACGAACTGGCCGGACTGACCCTGGTGGGAGTCGGGCGCACCACGTCGGGTGCGCTCCTCGCGGCGTGGGCCCCGCTGCCGACCGCGGCCGCCTGGCCCTTCCTGATCACCTCCGTCGTCCTCCACGTCGGATACCAGGTGGCGCTGATCCGGTCCTTCCGGCTCGGCGACTTCGGCCAGGTGTACCCGATCGCGCGCGGGGTGGCCCCGACCGTGGTGACCCTGTTCGCGATCTTCGTCCTGGGTGAGCGGATGGGCGCGGCGGCCACCGCCGGGATGGTCCTGGTGACCCTGAGCCTCGTCGGCCTCGCGCTGTGGGGCGTACGCGGCCGGTCGGGTCGGCCGCCGCAGTGGCCGGCGATCGCCATGGCGGCCACGACCGGGCTCACCATCGCCGCCTACACCCTCGTCGACGGCGTGGGGGTGCGCACGGCCGGCACGGCCCTCGGCTACATCGGCTGGCTCATGGTGCTCGACGGCGCGGCGATCCCCCTCTACGCCGCGGTGCGGCTGCGCGGCGGTCTCGCCGAACGGCTGCGGCCCGTGGCCGTGCCCGGACTGCTCGGCGGGGTGCTGTCGGTCGTGTCGTACGGGCTCGTGCTGTGGGCGCAGACCCGGGCCCCGCTGGCGCCCGTCGCGGTACTGCGCGAGTCCAGCGTGATCGTCGGCGCGGCCATCTCCGTCTTCCTTTTCAAGGAGCGGTTCGGCGGCGCCAGGATCGTCGCGGCGAGCGTCATGATGGCGGGCATCGCCCTGATGCTCGGCACCAACTGATCGACACCACCTGATCGGTACCACCTGAAGGGAACGGCATGGGCAAGGAGATCGAGCGGAAGTTCCTGGTGCGGAGCGCGGACTGGCGCGCGCAGGTCACCCGGACCACGGTGCTGTGCCAGGGTTATCTGTCCACCGACCCGCTGCGCGAGGTACGGGTGCGGGTCGTGGACGACACCAAGGCCTTCCTCACCGTCAAGGCCAAGCGGCCCGGCCCCGAACGTGCCGAGTTCGAGTACCCGATCCCGGTGCCGGACGCACGGGAACTGCTGGCGCACCGCACCGGCCGGCTCGTCGAGAAGCGCCGTCACCACCTCGCGACGTCCGCGCTCGGCGAGTGGGTCGTCGACGAGTACACGGGGGCCTGTGCGGGCCTGGTCGTCCTGGAGATCGAGTGGGCGGACGTGGAGGACACCTCCCTCGTTCTTCCGCCGTGGGTGGGCGAGGACGTCACCGGCGACCGCCGCTACTCCAACGCGGCGCTGGCGACGGAGGCCGGGGACGAGTCCACCGCGTCCTGAGTCGGGCCCGAGCTGCTCACACGACGCCGTGCACAGTGTGGTCGCGGCCGGCACGTGGCGGGCAACCGGCCGGCAGGCCCAAGTCCAGCACGAACAGCGGCTTCTGTCCGCGCTCGACCGCGAGGTGCACCTTCGTGGTGAGTCCACCGCGTGAGCATTCGACTCCAGGTGCCTCACCGGCGCTTCGACCAGACCGGAGGCCGCCCCTGCTTCTTGCCCATCGGCAGCAGCGGCTCCGGTCTGGCCCATTGCTCACGGCATACATCGACCAGGCGACAACCCTGGCGGCCTATCAACTCAACGCCCGTACCAACCCGTGGATCTGAGGTCGTCCGGCCCGCCGACTCGGCTACCGCTGTGCCGATACATGTACGCCGTTCGAGGAACCAAGCCCTAGTCGGCGAACTCCGCGATCAGGCCGCCGATCAGCTCGATGCTGCGCAGTACCCGGTCGTGCTCGATGGCTCCCACCTGCTGGAAGCACATGAGGCGGTCGATGCCCGCCTCCGCATAGGCGGCGAGCTTCTTGCGGCAGGTGTCGGGACTGCCGACGATCAGCGAGTCCTGCGCGCTGAGGACGTCGAACAGTTCTTGGTCGGGAACGAGTTCGCCCTGGAGGATGCGGCCGATGGCGATCTGCGCCTCGTTCAGTGCCGCGTCTGCCTCGGTGCGCAGGAAGTCGCCGGTGAGGCCGCCGCCGGAGGGGTCGGCGAGGATGGCCTGCTGACGGGCGAACGTGTCCATGAAGGCGTCCGCGGCCTCGAAGAAGTGGAGCGCGGTGGTCGTGTACCAGGCCGCCGCCGCGGCCGCGCCGCCGCGCATGGCCTCCTCGTCGGTGTCGGCGCAGTGCACGAACGTGAAGAAGGCCACCTGGTTGTTGGCGAAGGCCCCGACCGGCTCCTCGCAGGCAGCACTCGCCGCCCGATAGAGCTTCACCAGCCGTGCCACCCGCTCCAGTGGCTCCCACAGTGTCGTGCCCAGGACGCCGACCCCTCGTCTGCCTGCCTCCTCGAACGACGCCGGGCTGGAGGCCGCCTGCCACAGCGGCGGATGCGGGCTCTGATACGGGCCGGGCACCACGGGCACCGCTCCCTTCCCCGTCCACAACCTCGGCACCTGCTCGAAGGCGTACTGGGTCTGGTCGCGGACGGCCGACGGGTCCGCGCCGAACAGCCGCCACTCAGGGGCAGTGGAGCGTGTGAGTCCCAGTTCGGCCCGGCCGCCGCTGAGTTGGTCGAGCCAGGCGGCGCGCTCGGCGATCCGGATGGGGTGGTTGATGGCCTCCGGGGCGAGTACAGCGGCGTGGCCGAGACGGATCCTCGATGTGCGCTGGGACAGCGCGGCCAGCAGCAGTTCGGGAGCGGAGGAGAGGCTGAACTCCTCGGCGCCGTGGTGCTCCACCTGCCACCAGCAGTCGTAGCCGAGCCGGTCGGCGAGCTCGGCCTGCTCGATGGTCTGGGCGATCCGCGCGTGCTGACGCATCGCGGCCGACTCTCCGTCCCGCCAGGGGCGGGGATCCTGGATCTCGCTGAATATGTCGAACTTCATGTCGTGCAGCGCCTTTCCGTTGTGCCTGGCCGACCAGTCTCCGCAACCACCGTGGGCGCGCTCCCACACGACACACCGTTGTCGTCATATATTCGGCTTGATGTGGCGGGCGCCCGGGGCCGTGCGAGGCTGCGACGAAATCGCCTTGCGGCCAACAGGGTTGATCGCCCTACGGTTGCTCCCCGTGACCACGCAGATGCCCTACCAGCCACTCCCGATCGACCAGTCCGACGTGCACTACCTCCACGGACCCGATTCCGCTGTCCAACCGGGCGTGCCCGCTGGCGAGACACTCGAGTTCGAGTGGGGGGACAGCAAGGTCTACCCGGGAACCTTCCGGAAGTTCTGGGTCCATGTGCCCGCACGGTACGACCCAGCGGAACCAGCATCGTTGATGGTGTTCCAGGACGGATGGTGGTACCTGGACCCCGCAGGGGAGGTACGCGGGGCGATCGTCCTGGACAACCTCATGCACCGCGGCGACATCCCCGCCACCATCGGTGTGTTCGTCGATCCGGGCGTCTTCCCCGATGCCGAGAACCCCAAGAACCGCAACAACGAGTACGACGCCTTCGACGACCAGTACGTCACCTTCCTCCTCACCGAGATCATCCCGCAGGTCGCGGAGCGCTTTGCCATCGCCCAGTCGCCCGAGCAGTGGGGCATCTGCGGTGGGAGCAGCGGCGGCAACTGCGCCCTTACCGCCGCGTGGCTGCGTCCGGACAAGTTCCGTCGCGTCATCGGATACCTGTCCAGCTTCGCGCAGATGCCGGACGGCAATCCCTACCCCGACCTCATCTCCCGCGCCCCCCGCAAGCCGCTGCGCATCTTCATGCAAGGTGGCCACCGCGACCTGCACTGGAATGAGCCCCAGCGGAACTGGCTCGCCGAAAACCTGCGCGTGGCAGCCGCTCTCGCCGAAGCGGGCTACGACTTCCGCCTCGTCCTGGGAGACGGCGGCCACAGCCCCAACCACGGCGGGGTCCTGCTGCCGGACGCGCTGCGCTGGCTGTGGCGGCCCAACGAGGAGTGATCGGTACACGCATCGTCCAACCCTGTCGTCTTCCGATACATACGCGTCGGGGAAGAGTTGCCCTCGTAGTCGTTGGTCGGATAGCGATGCTGCTCTACCTCGCCGGAGCACTCGTCGGCGAACTGGCCCGCCGTGGCAACGACCGCGGCTTCCTGGGAACCATAGGCCTGATGACGCTGGGCAACGCCGTCATCTACCTGACCGGCACCGTGTGGCTTGCCGTGGACCTGAACCTCGACGCCTCGAAGGCCATCGCCCTGGGGATCACCCCGTTCCTCATCACCGACACCCTCAAGACCGCCCTCGCGGCGGGACCGCTGACGCTCACCTGGAAAGGGATTGAGCACGGACGTCGTAGGGGCGCCGGCGGACAGACCTGAGGTGATGCCAGCGGGCGGAGGGATGACGGTACTGGCGCTGCACAGAACGTGGTCTTTGAGGGTGAGCTGCCGGATGGCCTCCTGGAACTGGCCGCGGGCGAGAGCCTCTTCGGCTTCGGCCTCGTCGCGGAACCCGGAGTCGCTGGTGCCCAACGATGGAGTCAGGATTCGGCGCAGGTGGTGCCAGAGGGCGTAGTCGCGCAGGCTCGGAACTCGTCAACGCCTTGTGGAACGAGGCAAGGTCGGGCCGGATGGCGTCGCCGCTCGGCGTTCCGGCTGGTGGGTTGCCTCTCGTCAGGCGGGGCTCTCGACCACGCTGAGGCTGGGGATGCCCGCGTTGCGCAGGCGCAGGACGGTGCCGTTCAGGCGCATCAAGGGCTGGACGAGGAGGTCGACGACGACGAGGAAGCAGACCGTGCCGATGCCCACGGGCCCGCCGAGCAGCCAGCCGCTGACCAGGAGGACGAGTTCGGTGCTGGACTTGGCGGCCCAGAAGGGCAGTCGCCAGTGCTCGGTCATGCTGATGGCGATCAGGTCCATGGCCCGGATACCGATGCCGCTGATGATGATCAGGGAGGATCCGTACGCGCACAGCAGACTGCCGATGAACATGAGGACGGCGTTGGGCACGGGCAGTTCGGCGAGGTCGGTGGCGCGGGCGATGTCGATGAGGCTGCCGCAGAAGAAGAAGGTGACGAACGGCGATATGACCGGGCGGCGGCGATTCCACGCCGCCCAGATCGCGATGCACAGGGCCGCGAAGAGTGCCTGCGCGATACCGATGGTCAGAGGCAGGTGTTCGAGGAGGCCGAGCGCGAAGACGTCGAGGGGGTCGGTGCCGAGGTCCGCCGCGATGAAGCACGAGGCACCGTAGGAGAAGGTCACGCAGCCGGCCAGATATGCCGCGTACTGTGCACGGTCGAAGCGGCGCAGGTGTGTCAGGAGTCCGGAGAGCACCGGCTTTGCCATGGACGCATACCTCCACACGGTCGGACGAACGGCAGGGGGCAGCACGGGACGCCCTTCCGGGGCCGGGCGAAAGGCCCGGCCCCGGAAGGGGCGTGTGCGTGAGTGTGCGACGCGCGTCAGCTGTTGATGTCGCGCCTGGAGAAGGACCGCATGCCGACGGCGAGGACGACCGCGGTCGCGGCGAGCAGGACGAGCACGCCGCCGAGGGAGAAGCCCTCGCGCAGCGGGTGGGTGCCCTGCGCCCAGTAGAAGGGTGTGAGGCGCTGAAGGAAGTGCAGGCCGTCGATCTGTGAGGCGATCGCGTTGAGCACATACGTTCCGACGGCCGCGGCGCTGGTCGCGCCGAGGGTGACGGGCCTGCTGCCGGTGATGCCTCCGATGCACAGGGCGAGTGCGCCGAAGAACAGGGCCAGCAGGCCGAGTTGGACCGCGCCGGCGACGATGTTGCCGGCCGGCACGTCCATGTCCTGCGAGGACGAGAGGCCGGTCACCTCCAGAGCGATCAGCAGGGTGAAGGCGAGGAGTGCCGCGACGAGCGCGCCGAACCGTTCGAGGCCGAGGCGCCGACGGCTGATGGGGTAGGCGAGGTACAGGTCGAGTACCCCGGACTGCTCCTGGGCGGCGATGGCGCGGGTGCCGGTGGAGATGGCGAAGATGAGCAGGAGCAGCGGTCCGAGCAGACCGAAGACCGTGCCTTCGAGGAAGCCGGCGCCGCTGGTGAGGTCCTGGAAGTTCATGGCGCCCGCCATGCCCGAGGGGATGGAGTCCAGGGCGTCGCCCTGTTCCTTCACCTGGGCGTAGGAGGAGGTGTAGATGGCCATCACGATCGCGATGCCCAGGGCCCACATCAGCAGTCCGCGCCGCTGGTCGCGCATCGCCTTGCCGAGAACGGGGAGGTCAGTGGACAACGGAGGCGCCTTCCTTGACGTACTCGTCCATGAAGATGGCTTCCAGGTCCGGCTTGTGGCAGAAGAGCGCGTCCACGCGGTAGCGGGCCGCCTGCTTGACCAGGGCGTCGACGCTGCCGTCGACGCTGCAGTGCAGGGTGTGCCCCTCGGCGCGGACTCCGGCGACATGTGCCAGTCCGGTGAAGTCCTCGGTTTTGAAGGACTCGCCGAAGCGGATCTCCACCTGGCTGACGGCCTGCCGCTGGAGCGACTCGACGGTGCCCTCGGTCACCAGATGCCCGTCCTTGATGATGGCGACCCGGTCGGCGACCTCCTGGACCTCGCTGAGGATGTGCGAGGACATGAAGACGGTCTGTCCGTCGGCCTTGGCCTCGGTGACGAGGTTCAGGAAGACCTGCTGCATCAGCGGGTCGAGGCCGCTGGTGGGTTCGTCGAGCACGAGCAGGGCGGGCCGGTGCATGAAGGCCTGGACGATGCCGACCTTCTGTTTGTTGCCCTTGGACAGGCTCTTCACCTTGCGGGTGCGGTCCAGTTCCAGACGTTCGCTGAGCTCGGTCACCCAGGCGGGGTCCACGTGGCCCTGTAACCGTGCGAAGAACCCGAGCAGTTCGCCCACGTTCTCCGCGCCCTCCAGGACGAGTTCGCCGGGCAGGTAGCCGACCTGCGCGCGCAGTTCGGCGCCCTGGGCCACGGGGTCGAGGCCCAGTACGCGGATCGTGCCGGACGTGGGGCGGATCAGGTCCAGGATCATCTTCATGGTCGTCGTCTTCCCGGCCCCGTTGGGGCCGAGGAAACCGAAGATCTCCCCGCGCCGGACGGCGAGATCCAGGTCTGCGACGCCGCGGCCCCCGGGATACCGCTTGGTGAGACCTGTTGTTTCGATCGCCGCTAAGGTCACTTCTCTCCTCCATCGTGAAGCCGTTGCTCGCGGTGGCGGGCGAGCAGCGGCGGCAGTTCGCGTTGCATCCAGCGGTACAGGCCGGCCACGTTCTCCAGGCGCGCCCGGCGGGCCGGGGCGTCGTCCGCCAGGAGTTCGCTGCCCTTGTCCAGCACCTTGAGGATGTTGGTGACGGCGGCGAGGCGCTCGAAGACGGAGGCGACCCACCCCTCGTCGTTGATCCGGTAGAACGTGCGCCGGTCTCCGGGAACGGACACCTTCTCCACCAGGCCCGCCTGCATCAGCTGCCGGGTCGATGTCGAGATCGATGCCTTGCTCGCGCCCAGGGTCTCCACCAGCTGGCCCGCCGTCTGCTCCGACGGGTCGCAGATCAGCAGCCACCCGATGACCCGGCCGGTGATCCTCGGAAGACCGGCGTCCTGTTCGAAGTACTGGGCCACGTCCTCGGCGAAGCGCAGGGCCTCGTCGTGTGTGATTGCCATGATGTTCAGCGTATTCCGAACGTACTGAACTGACAAGACAAACGGAACCTCAGCCACCCCTGCGGGTGAGCAGGTCAAGGCACCACCGTGCGGGCGAGGTCCTGTGCCAACTGGCCGAGCAGGGCGGCCCGGTACTCCTGGAGGAAGAAGTGCCCGCCCCGATAGGTGTGCTGGCTGAAGCCCCCGGCACCGTGATGGCGCCAGCCGCGCATGTCCTCCTCACGAGCCTCCTGGTCGTCGCTGCCCGAGACCGCGGTGACCGCACATCGCAGCGGCCGCTCGGCGCGGTACCGATAGGTCTCCAGCATGGCGATGTCACCACGCAGCACCGGGAGGTAGAGAGCCCGCATCTCCGGGTCCCGGCGGATCTGCGGAGGCACCGCGCGGAAGCGGCGGTCCAGCGCGTCGAGGAACTCCTCGTCGGACAGCAGATGGGACATCCGCTCCGCCTGCGGGATCTCCGGGGTGCCGCGCGCCGACACGGTCAGATGGGACACCTCCAGGCCGTGACGCCGGCGCAGTTCCCTGGCCACCTCGAAGCCGACGAGCGCGCCGAGGCTGTGCCCGAACACCGCGAACGGTCCGTCGAGAGCGGGTGCCAGAGCGTCCGCGGCCTCACGTGCCAGGCGCAGCAGGTCGGTGCGGGGTTCCTCCCGCAGCCGCACCTCACGGCCCGGCAGCCGCAGCAGCCATACGTCGATCCAGTCGGGCAGCCCGGACGCCCAGCCGTGGAAGACCGTGGTGCCGCCACCCGCGTACGGCACGCACAGCAGTCGCACCGCGGCCCCGTCCCGGGGCTCCGGTCGGAGCACCCACCTGGGATCGACCGCCGGGCGGGTGATCGGAGTCGGCGTCTGCATGGTGAACTCCCCCTTGTCTGCGTGCACGACACGGACCACCCGTGGGCCGGGTCAGGAAACGGCGGCGGACTTCTCGTAGCGGTGCCAGAGGGCCGGCATCTCCGTGGCGAGGTAGCCGAAGAGCTTCTCCATGTTCCGCAGCCGGGCCAGCCGCTCCGCGGAAGCGCCCTCGGCCTCAAGGGCCTTGAGCCCTTCGGCCATGGTCTCGTGGAAGTTCGGCCAGCTGAGGAAGGTGTGCTGGATGACCCGCGGCCAGGTGGCGTCCTGCAAGGTGAGGTAGTAGTCGCCGTCCTCGGCCTCCTCCCGGATGAGGAACTCGGCCGGAACCAGCTGGTCGGACATCTTGTCGACCGCGTCCCGGGAGATGCCGAGCTTCGCGCTGATCTCGCTGGCCAGCTGCTGTGCCGGTTCGGAGATGAGCAGATACCCGATCACCTCGCCGCGGTCGGCGGCCATGCCGTCCTTCTCGTAGTAGGCGCCGATCCGGGTGACGATCTCGCGCTCGGCGGCGGGGATGGCGTTCGCTGTGGTCACGGAATGCCCTTCTGCGGTGGTGGGTTGCGGGTGTGTCAGTTCTCGGGCGCCACGGCGCCGGCGGCGCGCAGGTGCGCCGCGTAGCGCGTGGGCGTCGAGTGGTCCAGGAAGGCGGCCAGGCCGGTCGCGGCTCCCCAGCCCTCGCGGATGCGGCCGACGATCTCCATGGCGGCGAGCGACTGCCCTCCGATCTCGCTGAACTCGTCGTGGGCGCCGACGCCCTGACGGCCCAGGACCTCCTCCCAGACCCGGATGACGGCCGACACCAGCAGGTCGTCGGGTGCGGTGGCCTCGCCGTCGGCGACCGACGCGGGGTCCTCGGGGAAGGGGAGGGCGGCGCGGTCCGCCTTGCCGTTCGGCAGCAGCGGGATACCGGAGAGGAAGAAGAACCGGCCGGGTAGGGAGTGGGCCGGAACCGTCCGGGCCAGGTGGTCCCGGCACTGGGCGGCGGTGAGCAGCCGACCGGGTTCCGGTACGACGTAGCCGACCAGGAACCCCTCGCCGACGCGGTCGTGACGGGCGACGACCGCGGCCTCGCGGATGTCGGGGTGCTGTTCCAGGGCGGTCTCCAGCTCACCCGTCTCCACCCGTACCCCGCGGATCTTCACCTGGCCGTCCAGTCGGCCGAAGAACTCGATGCCGCCGTCCGGCCGTACGGCCGCGAGGTCCCCGGTGCGGTACATGGTCGCGTCCGGAGCCTCGGCGAAGGGGTCGGGCACGAAGCGTTCCTCGGTCAGCTCCGGGCGCCGCCAGTAGCCCTGCCCGACGCCGGCCCCGCCGATGTACAACTCTCCGCGCTCGCCCCGCGGGACCGGCAGGCCGTCCGCGCCGAGGACGTGGGCGGTGTGGCCCGGCAGGGTGTGCCCCCAGGGGATCGCGTCCCGTTCGGCGTCCTCCTTGCGCACCGGGTAGACGGTGCTGCAGCACGACACCTCGGTCATGCCGGCCACGTTGAACGCCCGTACCGACGGACCCAGTTCACCGAGCGTGGCGGCCATGACGGGCGGGAAGCGGTCACCGGCCAGCACCACCGTGCGCAGCGCCTCGGGCAGTGCCCCGCTGCGTCGCCGGGCGGTGTCGGTGAGGGGGCGCAGCAGGGCCGGCGCCGAGGACCACACGGTCACCGCCTCGGCGCTCAGCAGATCGAGGAGCGCGCCGGGGTCGGTGCGCTCCGCCGCGAGCGGGACGACGACGGTGCCGCCGGCCGCGAAGGTCGCGAAGATCTCGATGACGGACAGGTCGAAGTTGAGCGACGACACCTGGAGCACCCGGTCGCCGTGGTCCAGGCCGATGGCTTCGGCGAGGCCGCGCATGGTCAGGGCGACACCGGCATGCCGGTTCATGGCGCCCTTGGGGCGTCCGGTGGAGCCGGAGGTGTAGATCAGGTACGGCAGTCGGGAGGGATCCACCTCGGGCAGCGGTAGCGGCTCGCGCGGCTCGGCCGGCCGGTCCGCGCGCAGTGCCTCCAGGCCCAGCAGTCCGGGCACCCAGGCGGACGCCTCGTCGACCAGGACCGTGCGGGCCCCGCTGTCGGACAGGATGAACCGGATGCGTTCCTCGGGATAGGCGGGGTCCACGGCGACGTAGGCCGCTCCGGCCCGCAGCACCGCGAGCACGGCGACCACCATGTGGTCCCCGGGTGCCATGGACACCCCGACCAGTTCGCCGGGGCCCAGGCCACGGTCGAGCAGCAGTCGGGCCAGGGCCGCACTGCGGTCCTCCAGCTCCCGGTAGGTGGTGGCACGCCCGGCATGGCGGACGGCGACGGCGTCCGGCCGCCGCCGGGCCTGGGCCAGCGCGAGTCCGTGCAGGGTCGACGGGGCGCTCATGTCCGCGTCGACGTCACCGCTGAGAGCGCGCATGAGGCAATTCCTCCTCCGGCCGCGAGAAAAGGGCCGCACAGGGCTTCGTGAATCTCGGTCGGATCCCGACACTAGCCATGCCGTCGCATCCGATCAATACCGCGGAATATTCTTTACGCAATTCCTCCACCCCTTGTGTAGCGGCGCCCGCGGCCCGAGACATTCCCGGACGCTTGCGGGCACCCACCAGAACTGCTCTATCATTTCGCCGCATGACTTCCCTTCGGCTGGATCCCGACCGTTGGTTCCTGCGCGCCGGGCGCAGAAGCAATCCCCGGCTGACCGTCCTCGCCGTTCCCTGGGCCGGCAGCGGCACCGCCGCCTACCACGGCCTGGCGGACCTGCTGCCCGCCGACGTCGACCTGTGGATGCTGCGCCTCCCGGGCCGCGAGGTGCGCCGGCAGGAACCCCTCGTCACGACGATGAGCGAGCTCGCCGGACCCGCGGCCGCCGCCTGCGCCCAGGCTCTGACCGGGGATTTCGTTCTCTTCGGGCACAGTTCGGGTGCGCTGACGGCGTTCGAGGTGGCCCGTCGGCTGCGCCGCGAGCACGGCCGGCTGCCCACCCTGCTCGCCGTCAGCGCACAGCCCGCACCCCACCTCCCGCCGCGCTACGCACCCATCCACGACCTGCCCGTGGAGCGCTTCCTGAACGCGCTGGACGAGCGCTGCCACAGCGTTCCGGCGGCACTGCGCGACGATGCGGAAATGCAGGAGGTCTACGTTCCCGCGATGCGTGCCGACGTCACCGTCGAGGAAACCTACGAATACCTTCCGGAAACTCCACTGGAATGCCCGGTCTCGGCCTTCGGCGGGGAATCCGACACGGAATGCAGAATTACCGATCTGGAGGCGTGGCAGGTCCACACGTCGGGGAAATTCACCCTCAACGTGCTACCGGGCGATCATTTCTTCTTCCAGACCTCCCGTGAATCGGTGGTGAAACTCCTGGTGGAACAGGCCCGCTGATTCCGGATCCGCTGCCCCCGCCTTTCACGGGCGGGGGCAGCATCGTTCCCGGAGGACGGATCACTGGTCGTAGTAGCCGCCCAGCCCACGCGCCGGGGACGTCGGCCCGGCGGGCCCGGGGACGCGCCCGCACGCGCGGCGCAGGGCGTCCAGGCGGGGCAGGCCGGCCAGCACCTCGGCGAACGGCAGCCCGAAGTCGACCAGGCAGGCGACCTCGTCCACACCGATGCTCGCAAGCCGTTCGACCACCTCGGCACACTTGCCCGGGGTGCCGAGCAGGGAGCGCCGGTCGTAGAAGTCCCGGGCCACCAGCGTGGCCAGCTGCTCCTGCTCCGCTTCGGACATGGCCGCGGAGCTGTCGTCGCTCCGTTTCTGGTTGAGGAAGGTGGACAGGTAGCGGCGTACGGGATCCCTCACGACGTCCCACACCTGGTCCTCGTCGTCGCCGAGGTAGGTGTGCATGCCCACGGTGACCGTGCCGGCCGCCGGGTCGAGTCCGGCGGCGGCCCGCTCCTTGCGGTAGGCGGCGATGTTGTCCGCAAGCCGCTCCCAGCTGTCCAGCAGGGTCAGCACACCGAGGTCGCGGCGCCCTGCCTCCAGCCAGGTGGCGGGGTTGGACGTGTGCACCAGCCACAGGGGCAGCTCCGGCTGGTGCGGCCGGGGGAAGGTGCGCACGGACAGCGTGCCGTCCTCGGGCCCGGGGAAGCTGACCTCCTCCCCCCGCCACAGCGCACGCAGTGTGTCGACGGTGGCCAGGGTGTACTCGCGCCGGTCGGCGAAGTGTTCGGGCTGGAACACGAAGTCCCCGCTGTGCCAGCCGGTCGCCAGGCACAGCCCCACCCGGCCGGCCGAGAGCTGGTCGACCAGCGACCACTCCTCGACGATCCGCACCGGATGGTGATGCGGCACGACCACGCTGCCGGCCCGCAGCTCGACGCGCTCGGTGACGGCGGCGATGGCCGAGGCCAGCACCGACGGGTTGGGGAAGCTGCCGCCGAACTCCTGGAAGTGGCGCTCGGGCACCCAGATCGCCCGGAAGCCTCGGGTATCGATGAAGCGGGCCACGTCGAGGATGAACCGGTAGCGGTCACGCGGGGACCGGCGGTCGTCCGCGGCGAAGAAGTAGACGCTGAACTCCATCGGTCACTCCCCGTCCAGTGAGGGCCGCAGGAGGCCCGCGATCCGCTGGAGGTTCTCCTCCAGCACGATGGTGAAGTGGTCGGCGTCCATGACATGGACGCTCAGGTCACGCTCCGGGACCAGCCCGGCGAGCCCGTTGCTGGTGTCCCCGTCGGTGCGGGGGATCGCGGGCATGCCGAACGGGTTGCCCTCGGCGGAGAACCCGCGCCGCGCGTGGAAGACGGTGACGTCCACCGGGGCGGGCAGCGGGACGGCCTGGTAGCCGTCGAGGAGCTTGCCGTTGAGCTGGAGCACGTCCCACTTGCTGCGCATCAGCTTCAGCACATGGTCGTGGGCCAGCGTGGCGGGCGAGTTGGCGACGACGTGCTCGGCCATCGTGGCGAACTGCTCGTCCAGTGTGAGGCCGTGCAGTTTCTCGACGCCGATCTGTTCGTCCACCCGCCACAACTGGCAGGCGGAGTTGCCGATCAGCATCAGGGCCAGGTTCTCCCCCTCGCTCTCCTCGATCCCGCTGGCGTCCACCCCGTCCCACGCACCGGTGCCCGGCATCAGCGGGTCCACCAGGTACAGGTGCGACACCTCCTCCCCCGCGGCCAGCAGCTGCTGGGTCATCTCGTAGGCGACCACCCCGCCGAAGGAGCAACCCCCGATCCGGTACGGGCCGTGCGGCCTGCGCTCCCGCAGTGCCGCCAGGTAGGCGGAGCTCATCTGCTGGATGTCGTCGAAGGAGCGGAAGGCGAGCTGGTAGTCGACCTGTTCCAGGGCGAAGACGGGATAGTCGGGGCCCAGATGGCGGGAGAGGTAGACGCAGTAGCTGACGTCACCGAAGAGGTGATGGGTCCAGAAGGTGGCCGGGCGCCGGCCACCGCCGTTGACGGAGACCAGGTGGGCGCCCTCGTCCTGGTCGTCGGTGTCGAACTCGACGGAGTCGTCCGTGGTGTCGGGCTCCGCCTCGCCGTCCGCAACCTGTCCGGGCACGCTCACCGCGCCCCGATCGGCCTCGCGAAGCCGGGTGACGACTGCGTCATCACTCAACAGGCCCACACCGGCCGGGAGTTCGAGCATGAGAGGCGGTGGCACGATCAGGCGCGGCCAGTCGGCCGGTTCGGCGTCGGCGGTGGTGACGATCAGTGTGCGGGGCACATCGGTGAGGGGAGCCGGGGTGTATGTGGCGGCGGCCCGGGCGAGCGAGGCGTGCCAGGTACCCGCGGCAGACAACCAGGCGGTCAGTTTCTGCTGCGGCATGGGCGGTTCGGCCAGCTCCTCCAGGAGGCGGGCGACCTCGGCCGCGGTGCTGGCCGGGGCAAGCCGCTGCGCCAGGGACTCATGGGCTCCCCAGGCCTCGCCGAGGACCAGGGCCGCGGCCCGCAGGTGAGCGGACTCGGATCCCGTCAGGTCACGGCCCGGGGCGGCGGGGTCGATCAGGGTCAGCCGCTCGACCTCGTGTCCCTGCCGGGCCAGCGCGCGGGCCGTCTCGATCGCCACGAGCGCTCCCGCGGCATGCCCGGTCAGCCGGAAGGGCCCGACCGGGCGCGTCTCCAGGATCGCCGCGGCGCACTCGACACCGAGCCTGTCGATCGACAGTCCGGGGGCGGGCGGCCGCGTCCCGAACCCGGGCGCCTGGACACCGAGGACCCCTCCCCCGGCGGCGAGGCCGACGAGCAGGCGGGTCAGCCAGCTCAGCTCGCCGGTACCACCGTGCACGGCGAACACGGGTGTGACGTCCGGGTCGACCGGGTCGGCGAGTGCGAAGACCTTGGGAACGGCCGGGGGTTCGGGGGCGGGAGCCGGTTGCGGTGGGCGGGCACCGCCTGTCCGGTCGCCGGAGGCCTGGGGCGACGCCGCGACGAGCGTCCGACCGGGGGAAGCGGTGGGTTCCGCGGTCGGTGGGGACTGCGGGCCCTGCCCCGATGCGAGGCCCTCGTCGGCCAGGTGTGCGGCGAGCTTGCGGACGGTGGAGTACTCGAAGATGGCGGCCATCGGGACGTCGTCGCCGAAGTGCGCCTGGACGCGCTGCATGATGCGCAGTGCCGCGATGGAGTCGATGCCGTACGAGGCGAAGTCCCGGTCGGCGTCGAGGCTCTCGGCGGGCATGCCGACGCCCTCGGCGATGATGGCCCGCAGGTCCTGCACGGCGTCGCTGAGCAACTCGGCAGTAGGCGCCTGTGGTGTCGTCGCGGGCTCCGGAGCCGGAGGCTCAACCACCGGCAGCGGCCTTGCGGGCTGCGGGGACGGGGGCTCGGCCGCCGGAAGCCGCACTGTCTCCGGCGCCCTGCGGGCGGCAACTGCCGTACGTACAGGCGCGGTAGGCGTGGGCACCGGGGCCGTCACTGCGCTCTGTGCGGCCGTCTCGGGCAGCCAGTGGCTCCGGGGCGCGAAGGGATAGGCCGGCAGGTGGAGTCGGACGGGCCGGCGGCCGCCGTCGCGCAATGCGGGCCACTCGAAGCGGGCGCCGCGGACCCACAGCGCGCCGACACGGCGTAGACCCTCTTGCCGGCCAGCGGCGAGCAGGCGTACCGGGTCGGGGTCGGCGAGCGTCAGGTCGTCGGCCGCGGCGTCGGCACGGCCTCGGGACAGGTTCTCGACCGGTGTGCCGTCGGCCACGGCCTCCAACGCCGAGGCCAGTTCGGGCAGGGAGGACACCACCAGCGCCAGCCGGGCGGGCAGTTCGGAACGTCCCGTCTGGAGGGTCCAGGCCAGGTCGGCGAGGGCGGGGTCCTCGTCGGTGCCCCGCGTCAGGACGCGTCGGGTGTGGTCCAGGAGACGGGCCGCGTAGGCGCCGAGCCGCTCCTCGTCCAGGGCGCTCAGGACGATCAGCTGCGGTTCGCTCGCGGCGGGGGCGGGCCGCCGGTCGGGGTACTCCTCCAGGATCACATGGGCGTTGGCGCCCCCGAAGCCGAAGGAGCTGACTCCGGCCCGGCGCGGCAGCTCGTGGTCCCCGGTGGAGTGCCGGTCCCAGGGCCGGGCGGCGTCCACCAGGTGGAAGGGGCTGCGCTCCAGTTCCAGCAGCGGGTTGGGGCGTTCGAGGTGCAGCAGCGGCGGGAGGATGCGGTGCCGCATCGCCAGCACGGTCTTGATCAGGCCCGCGATGCCGGCCGCGGTCTCCAGGTGACCGACGCTGGTCTTCACCGTGCCCAGGGCACAGCGACGGCCCGAGCCGTCCCAGCCGTGGTCGCGGAACGCCCGGGTGAGGCCCTCCAGTTCGATGGGGTCACCGAGCGGGGTGCCCGTGCCGTGCGCCTCGACGTAGCCGATGGTGTCGGCTCCGACACCGGCCCGCCGGAGCGCGGCGCCGATCACGGCCGCCTGTGCCGCCGGGTTGGGTGCGGTGAGGGAGGTGGCCCGGCCGCCGTGGTTGACCGCGCTGCCCAGGATCACGGCGTGGACGCTGTCGCCGTCGGCCTCCGCCCGACTGAGCGGCTTGAGGAACAGCACGCCGACGCCCTCGCCGCGCGCGTAGCCGTCGGCCCGGTGGTCGAAGGTCTTGCAGCGTCCGTCACCGGCGAGCATCCCCGAACTGCCGAACGCCTCGAAGCCGTTGGCGTTGAGGATCAGGTTGACGCCGCCGGCCAGGGCCGCCGAGCAGTCGCCGTCCTGGATGGCCCGCACAGCCCGGTGCACGGCCACCAGGCTGCTGGAGCACGCGGTGTCCACGGGTTCGCTGGGACCGTGCAGGTCCAGCAGGAAGGACAGGCGGCCCGCGAGCATGCTGTGCTCGTTGCCGGTGGCCATCTGCCCGTCCACCGGCACGCCGCGGGAGAGCAGCAGCTGGGAGTACTCCGAGGACGCGACGCCGGCGAAGACCCCGGTGTCGCTGCCGGCGAGGCGGTGCGGGTCCTGGCCCGCGTCCTCGACGGCGTGCCAGGCCGCCTGGAGGAAGAGGCGGTGCTGGGGGTCCATCAGCCGGGCTTCGCGCGGGGAGATCCGGAAGAACTCGGCGTCGAAGTGGTCGATGTCGCTGAGGAATCCGCCGGTCGCCCCTGCGGTGCTCGCCTGCGGGCGTCCGCCGGGGGCTGTGCCGACGAGGTCCTTGCCCGCGACGAGGTTGCCCCAGAAGGACTCCAGGTCAGGGCTGCCGGGGAAGGCGCCGGCCATGCCGACGATGGCCACGGGCTCCGGTCCCGTACGCGGCTCCCCTGCTGCCGCGCCCGCCCCGGGACGTCGTAGGGCGACGGGCTCCTCGACCAGGATCCTCGGCGCCGCCTGCGGTGCCGGCGGCGTGGACGCCGGCGGTTCGGCGAGCAGGTCGACCAGCCCGGCCAGATCCGGTGCCGCGTACAGGGCCGTGGGGCTGACCGGGACGTCGAGATCGGTCTCCAGCCGAGCGGCCAGGGCCATCACGCTCACCGAGTCGAAGCCGTAGTCGCTGAGCCGGTCGGCGAAGTCCAGGTCCCGGGCGCTGACGCCGAGCACCTCGCCGATCGCGGCCACGACAGCGGCTCGTACCCGCCCGGTGGACGGCGCGGCCGGGCGTGGCACGGAGGCTGGGTCGGGGTGGGGCGGTACCAGGGCGTAGGCGGCCCGCGTGCCGGGCGCGGGCTCCGGTACGGCAGTGGGGGCGATGTCCGAAGTCGGGTGCGGTGCCGGTATCTCGGGCATCCAGTGACGCTCCTCGGCGAAGGGGTAGTGGGGCAGCGACACGACCGCGCGTTCCTGGTCGCGGTCCTGCTCGGTCCAGTCGACGTCCTCGCCTGAGACCCAGGCGGCGGCGAGCGCCGCGACGTCGTCGGTTCGGTGGAAGGGGCGCGAGGTGCGGCTCGCGCGGCCGGTGACCACGCCGTGTTCCGTCCCGCGGCCGTCGAGATGGGCGGTCAGTGCCGTCACGGCCGCGTCGGTGTCGTCGGCGACGAGGGCGAGTCGGTACGGCAGCGCCGCACGGCCCAGTTGGAGGGTGCGGGCCACGTCCGGCAGCGGCAGCGCGGGGCCACCGGCGACCAGCCGGTCGCGTAGCCGTCGTACGGCGACGAGGAGCCGTTCCTCCCGGTTCGCCGAGACCACGATCACGTGCGGGCGTCCGGGATCGGCGACCGCGCGCGGTGGCACCGGCGGCGCCTCCTCGACGATGAGGTGCGCGTTGGCGCCCCCGGCGCCGAAGGCGCTGATCGCGGCCCGTCGTGGGGCACCGGACGGCCGGGCCCACTCGGTCTCCTCGCGGACCAGACGCAGTCCCGGTCCCTCGACGCCCTCCCGCACCGGATCGCAGTCCAGGGTCGGCGCCAGGCGTCCGTGCCGCAGTTGGAGCAGCACCTTGGTCAACTGCGCCATGCCGGAGGCGGCTTCCAGGTGGCCGATGGCCGGCTTCACGGAACCCACGTACAAGCCGCGCCCGCCGGCCCCGTACACGTCGGCGAGGGCGGCCGCCTCCAGCGGGTCGGACAGCGGGGATCCGGACGCGGCCGCCTCCACGTACTGGACGTCCTGGGGGCCCAGTCCGGCCCGGTCGAGCACGGTGCGCAGCAAACGGGACTGTGCGGCTCCGTCGGGGGACGCGTAGGCCCCTTCGGGCCCGTTGGCGTTGGCGCCGGAGGCGCGCAGCACGGCGTGCACCCGGTCACCGTCGCGCAAGGCGGCCCGCAGGGGCTTGAGGATCACCGCGCCGGCGCCCTCACCGGTGGTGAATCCGTCGGCCTCGGCGCTGAAGGCGCGGCTGCGGCCGTCGGAGGACAGCATGGTCGCCGCGGACAGGGCCAGATGGTGGGACGGGTGCAGGATCAGGCTGACCCCGCCCACCACGGCCGCCTCGCAGTCGCCGTCCCGCAGAGCCTGGCACGCCAGGTGCAGTGCGGTCAGCGACGACGAGCAGGCGGTGTCCACGGCCAGGCTGGGCCCGCCGAATCCGAACACGTGCGAGACCCGGTTCGCCACCGACCACGGCCCGGAGGGCGGCGCCTCCCGGTGCCCTCGGCCCCAGCGTTCGAGCGCGAGCTGCTGGTACGGGGACCCGGACACGCCGACGAACACACCGACTCCCGCGGGGCCGGCCTGGGCCGCCAACCGTGCTGCGGTGCTGCCCGCGTCCTCCAGCGCCTCCCACACGCAGCGGAGGAACAGCCGCTCCTGCGGATCCGTCCGTTCCGCCTCGCGGGGCGACATGCGGAACAGCAACGGGTCGAACAGGTCCACACCGTGCAGGAAGCCGCCCCAGCGGTGCGGGGTACGGCCGGGGGCGTCCTGGTGCTCGGCGGACGTCCAACGCTCCGTCGGTACCTCGCCGAGACTGCGCCGGCCGGTCCGGAGGTTCTCCCAGAAGGCCTCCAGGTCGTCGGCGCCGGGGTAGCGGCCCGCGAGACCGACGACGGCGACGGGCTCGGGGTGGTGCGCGGCAGCGGACGGGTCCGGCCTCGCGGCGGTCCGATGGCTGGTGGCGGAGGGCGAGTCGCCGGTGGTGGCGGGAAGGGCACTGGGTCCCGGGAAGACGGCGACGGGCTCTTGGGCCACGTCGGCCTCCGGCGCCCCGACAGGCTCGTCCCCCGCGGCGGGCTCCTGTGCCGGGGCGCGTTCCGTGGGCTTCGCGGCTGTCTCGTCCGTGAACTTCCCCGATGCGACGAGCGCCTCGGCGACGGAGCCGATCGTGCCGCCGATGAACGGCAACGGGCCGGTGACCGCGCCGAGTTCCCGTTCCACCCGGTCCGCGATCTCCATGGTGATCAGCGAGTCGGAGCCGTAGACCTCCAGCGGCGCACCGGGGTCCAGGTCCGTGGCCCGCATGCGCAGGCTCTCGGCGAAGGCCTCGGTGAGCCAGCCGACCGCCCTGCGGTGGGCGTCATCGGTCCCCGCCTGTGCCGGACGTGCCGTCACCTGCGTGTCGGTCGGTGTGGGCGACTGGACCGGAGCCGCCGTCCCCCGGACGGCATGCGCCCAGGCATCGCGTTCGGCGATCACGATGTGCTGGCCCGACTCCGCGCCGGGCACGCCGGGCACGCCGTACGCCTGGACGTCACGGAAGCCTGCTGCGGCCAGCACGGCCCGCCAGGCGCCGGGGCTGAGCAACGGCGAGTGCGGGAGCCGGAGTTCGCCGTCCTCGTAGGCCCACCAGCCGTCGGTGAGCCCGAAGACGACGTTCACGGAGTCGAGCACGCGGGTGGCCTCGTTCAGCACCAACACACCTCCCGGCCGCAGCAGTCGGCGGGCATGGGCGAGGGTGCGGCGCAGGTCGGGGGTGGCGTGCAGGACGTTCGCGGCGAGCACCACGTCCCAGCCGCCCTCGGGGAAGCCCTGCGGCTCCGGCTCGGCGGCGATGTTCAGTACGCGGAAGCGGGCGAACGGGTGGTCGGCGCCGAGTCGTTGCTCCGCACGGCGCACCAGACCGGTCGCGAGGTCCGTGTAGTCGTAGGCGACGCGGTCCGCGTACGGCGCGAGCGCCCTCAGCACCGGGCGGCTGGTTCCGCCTGTGCCCGCCCCGATCTCCAGTACCGACACCCGGGCGCCGGGGTCGCCGTCCAGCACGCGGGCCACGGCCGCCCGTACCGCGCCCGCGCAGGCGGCGTTGAAGTACGCCGACCTCGGATCGTCGTGGTAGAGCGGCGCCACTCGGTGGTCGGAGCCGCCGGGGAACAACAGCTCCAGTCCACCGCGGCGGCCGGCGAGCACGTCGGGCAGCGCGGCCGCGCAGTCGCCGATCAGCTCCAGGGCACCCGCGCTGTGCGGGTACCCGGCGGCCAGTTCGGCGCGCAGGGCGCCCACGTCCTCACCCGTATCCGTGACGGTGCCCTCGGGGGTGAGGTGGCCGCCGTGGTGCAGCGCGGTCAACGCGGCGTCGAGGAGGCGACGTTGACCGGGGACAACGGCCAGCCGTTCGGCGATACGGTCCGGCTCGGCGCGCTCCCCCGTCCGCAGTCCGGCGGGGCCGCGCAGCGCGTTCATGATCTGGCGGCGGGCGAGTCGTTCGACACGGTCGAAGTAGTCGCGGCCCGGCAGCGGTTCGGCGTCCACGTCGTCCAGGGTGTCTGCCGCGCCGCGGCCCGCCGCCCGGGCCAGGTCCGGACCGGCGGCCGGTGCGAGCCGCCGTACTTCCCCGGCGGGCGCGGTGGTGAGCCGGATCGGCGCGATCTGGGTGACCGGGGCGGCCATGACCCGGCGGAACGCGGCCAGGCCCTGCTCGTCGGTGAGCGGTTCGACTCCGGAGCGGCTGATCCGCGTCCGGTAGGCGTCGGTGGCGACCGAGCCGCTCTCGCCCCAGAACCCCCAGTTGAACAGGCGGACGCGACGGCCGAGGCGGGCGGCCAGGTGTCGGCCGAAGGCGTCCTGGAAGGTGGACGCGGCGGCGTAGTTGGCCTGGCCGGGGTTGGCGGTGTGGGAGATGGCGGAGGAGAACAGGGCGATGAAGTCCAGCTCCCGGTCGGCGAGGACCTGCTCCAGTACGACCGTTCCGCGCGCCTTGGGATCGAGAACGGCACGGAAGGTGGGCTCGTCCATCCGCTCCAGGGTGCGGTCCGCGAGGACGAACGCCGAGTGGACGACACCGTCGATGCCACCGAAGTGGCTGTCCGCGCTCCGCACGACCCTGCGCATGGCCTCGGGGTCGGCCACGTCGGCCGCTTCGTAGTGCACGTCGCCACCGGCCCGACGCAGCCCGTCGAGATATCCGTCGGGCAGCGCCTCGGCGGGCCTGCGTCCGACGAGCAACAGGCGTGCACCGTACCGCTCGGCCAGGTGACGGGCGATCACGGAGGCGAGGCCGCCCGCTCCGCCGAGCACGAGGTAGCGGCCGCCCTTGCGCAGCGGCAAGGCTTCGTCGCGGGCGGCAGGCAGTTCCACCGCGGTCAGTTCGCACTCCAGCAGCACCCCGCCTCGCAGGGCCCGCTCGGCAACGGGACCCTCGGTGGCGGCCGAGGTGACCGCGTCGAGGAGCGGATCCGCGGCGTCGCCTCCCACGCTGCCCGGGTACGCGGCGAGTTCGCCTGAGTACGCGACGGGTTCGCCCGAGTACGCGGCGAGTTCGTCCGGGTCGAGGTCGAGGAGTCCGGTCCTGAGGAAGGGGAGTTCCCGGGCCAGTGACCTGGTGAGCCCGATCAGCGAGGCGGCGAAGGGATTGCGTGCCGGGCGGGCCGGGTCGGTCTGCTGGACCGCGCTGGTGACCACCGTCAGCCGGGCTCCTTGCGGGCGGGCCGTGGCCAGGGCGCGCGCCAGGTGGAAGAGGGCGATCGCGCCGTGCCGCTGGCTGCGCTCCAGGTGGGTGAGGTCCTCGTGGCTGTAGCGGACCGCGTCGACACCGCCGAGGAAGTACACATCGGGTGCGGGTCCCGCCTCGTCGAGCAGACGCGGCAGATCGGTGACGGCGTCGAGCCGGGTCAGGTCGGCGGTCAGCGCGCCCGGGAACCGCTCGGCGAGGCGTACGCCCAGCCGGAAGTCGTCCGGGGTGGAGAGCACCAGGGCCCGCCCGCGCGCTCCCGCCACGGCGGGCGGCGTCCCGATCGCGGTCCAGCGCGGGGCGAGATAGCTGACCGGGTCCCCGGAGGGCCGGGCGGCGACGGTGAAGTCGTCCAGGACCAGCACCGGCCGGCCGCTGCCGTCGGCGACGACCACCTGGCAGCGAGCACTGGTGTCGTCCGCGCGCAACAGACGGGCGTGGGCGTGCCGGGCGGTCGTGGGGTCGCCGAGCAACCGAACGACCCCCGCGGCGGCCGGGACGGGGGCGCGGGCGGCAAGGGGCTCGGGCAGGATGCCCTGAACGGCGTGCAGGGCACTGTCGATCAGCCCGGCGGGCACGGTGCCCGGGGCGCCGAGCTCTCCGCCCGGCTCCAGCTCGACCAGTGCCTCTGCGTCGCCGCGCAGCAGAGTGCGCACTCCCCGGTACGCGGGCCCGTAGGCCAGGCCGGCCGCGGCTGCCCGCTCGTACAGCTCGTGGCCGGGGACGCGCATGCGGCAGCGGGCCCGAAGGGCGTCCAACGGCAGGGGTACGGACGGCTCCTGGTCCCCGGTGACCACCGTGCCCGTGCTGTGCACGATCCGTGTGTCGCCGTCGCCGTCGCCGTCTCCGGTGGTGATCTCGTACGCCGTTCCGTGCGGGCCCGGGGTCAGGACGACCCGTACGTCCGTGCCGTCATCGGCGACCTCCAGCGGCACTCGCCAGCGCACGTCCTTCAGGGCCGCGGGGGCATGGGCCCCGGTGGCGGTGCGGGCGAGCTCCAGTTGGAGGACGCCCGCGACGATCCGGCGTCCGTCGACGAGATGGTCGGCAACGAGCGGGTCGGCGGGGTCCAGGCGGACCGTGAGTGGGCCGGACGCCTCCGTGCCGGTAGCCGGAGCGGTGGTGGTGGCGGTAGCCGGAGCGGTGGCGGTCGTACGGATCCAGTGGCGTCCGCCCGCGAACGGGTAGGTCGGCAGGGCGACCCGTCGCACACCCGGCCGCTCGACCTGCTCCCAGGGGATGTCGGCGCCGGCCGTGTAGGCGCGGGCGAGGTTGTCGGGCGAGCCGCTGCGGGCCAAGTGCCGCAGCCGGTCGGGGTTGTCGTCGCCCGGCGCGGCCGGATCGGCGCGCCCGGTCAGCAGGCCGACGACCTCGCGCCCTGCGAGGTGGTCACGCAGGGCAGGGGCGATCTCGGCGACGCTGTGTGCGACGAGGGCGAGCCGGTGGGCCAGGTGCTCGCGGCCCTGTTGCAGGGTGACGGCGACGGAGGCGAGCGGCAGGGCGTCGGCGCCGGGCCGGGCGAACCGGTCGGCCAGGCGCCCGGCGACGGTCCGCAGCTGCTCCTCGGTGTCGGCGGACAGGACGATCAGCTCGGGCCCTTCGGGCGGGGCCGGTTCGGATGCCCCGGCGGGCACGTACTCCTCCACCACCGCATGGCCGTTGGCACCGCCCGCCCCGAAGGAGCTGAGCGCGGCAAGCCGCGGCCGGCCCGCGGGCGGCTGCCAGGGCTGGGCGGTGCGGGGCAGCACGAACGGGGTGCGGGCGAGGTCCAGGGCCGGATTCTCGTCGTCGCAGTGCAGGGTGGGCGCGAGGGTGCCGTGCTCCATCTGCAACAGGATCTTGGTGAGCCCGGCGATGCCCGCCGCCGACTCCGTGTGCCCGATGTTGGACTTCACCGAGCCGAGCGCGCAGAAGCCGGTGGCCTCGGTGTACTCGCCGAAGGCCCGGCGCAGTCCCTCCACCTCGATCGGGTCGCCGAGGGCGGTGCCCGTGCCGTGGGCCTCGACGTAGCCGATGTCGCGGCCGTCGACGCCTGCGGCACGCAGGGCATCGGCGACCACCCAGCCCTGTGCCTTCGGGCTGGGCACGGTGTAGCCGTTGGTGCGGCCGCCGTGGTTGACGGCGGTGCCGCGGATCACGCCGCGGATCGGGTCGCCGTCCGCGATCGCGGCGGACAGCGGCTTGAGGACGACGGCTCCCACTCCCTCGCCGGGCACGAACCCGTCGCCGCCCGCCCCGAAGGCCCGGCAGCGTCCGCCGGGTGCGAGCATCCGCAGCTCGGAGAGGACCACCCACTTGCTGGGGTGGACGTTGACGCAGACACCGCCGGCGACGGCGATCCGGCTCTCCCCCGACCTGAGGCTCTCGCAGGCCAGGTGGAGCGCGCTGAGCGAGGCGGAGCAGGCGGTGTCCACGACCATGCTCGGCCCGTGCGCGTCGAGCCAGTACGACAGCCTGTTGGCCGCCGAGAAGTCCATCGCGGGGGCGATCACGCGGTTGCCGCGGCCCCACTCCTCCGCGCCCAGCAGCCCGTACGAGGAGCCGGTGACGCCGACGAACACCCCGATGGCGTGACGGCCGCGGGCGTCACGGGTGCGCGCCTGGAGCAGGCTCCGGGAGTAGCCGGCGTCCTGTAGGGCGCTCGCGGCGACTTCCAGGAACAGCCGTTCCTTGGGGTCGCTGCGCTCGGCCTCGCGCGGGGAGATGTTGAAGTAGGCGGCGTCGAAGCGGGCCACGTCCGGCAGGAAGCCGCCGTGGTCGCCGTAGGCCAGGCCCGGGCGGCGTTCTCCCGGCGCGTGGTAGGCGGCGTGGTCCCAGCGGTCCCCGGGGATCGGGCCGACGCAGTCCCGGCCCTCGGACAGGGAGCGCCAGAACTCCTCCAGGTCCTCGCCGCCGGGATAGCGTCCCGCCAGGCCGATGACGGCGATGGCGTCCGACGACGGCGCGCGCCCGGGCGCGGGGACGGAAGTTGGTTCAGGTGCCGGTTCGGGAGCCGGAGCCTTTTGGTCCGGGACCGGCGTGGTGAGCCGACGGGCCAACTCGGCCCGGTGGGTGCGGATCAGCTGCGCGGCCAGTTCGGCGACGTTGCGGTACTCGAAGAAGAGCGTGACGGGCTGCGGGCCCAACTCGTCTTCAAGGACGGTGGTGAGCTTACGGATCAGGATGGAGTCCACGCCGATGGTGGCGAACTCCTGGTCGCGGCGGAGCCGTCCGGCGGGCAGCCGGACCGTGTCCGAGACCAGCCTCAGCAGCCACTGCTCTACGGCGGTGGTCAAGTCCGCGGTGTTGTAGTGCTGTTCGACAACGGAGCCGGTGCCGTCGTCGGAGCCGGTGTCGTCGGTCCGCTCCGCCATGCGCCCCGCGATGAAGTCCGCGGCGCGCTGCCCGTCGCCGTAGACGACCAGCCACTCCGGGCCTTCGCCCCGCAGGGCCGCCTCCAGCGCGGCCAGGCCCTCCGTCGCCGGCATGGCGACCATGCCCTGGAGTTCCCGCAGGACCCGCTTGTCGCTCGCCTCCAGGTCCATGCCGCCGCCGCTCCACAGCGGCCAGCACACGGACACGGTGCGTCCGCTGCGGCTGCCCCGCGCCACCAGTGCCTCGCGGGTCGCTGCGAACCCTCCCAGGCCCCGGTTGGCGGCGGCGTAGTCGCTCTGTCCTGCCATGCACAGGTAGGCGGCCGTGGAGGAGAACAGCGCGAAGAAGTCCAGTGGCAGGTCGGCGGTGGCCAGGTCGAGGTTGCGGGCGCCGGAGAGTTTGGGGCCCGTCACGGCGACGACGTCACGGGGGTCTTTGTTGACCACGTACGTGTCGTTGTTGATGCCCGCCGAGTGCAGCACTCCGTGCAAGGTGCCGAACTCCCGCACCGCCAGCTGGACGGCGGCCTCGACATCGGCCGGTGTGCGGACGTCGCCGCTGAAGTAGCGGGCCTGTCCGCCGAGTTCGGCGATGCGCTCACAGGCGGCGCGCTGCCGTTCGCCGGACTCGGAGCGGCCCATCAGGACGAAGCGGGCGCCGTGGCGTGAGGCGAGCAGTTCGGCCAGGCGCAGCGCGATACCGCCCGCGCCGCCGGTGATCAGATAGCTGCCGCCTCGCCGGAAGACCGGCCGGTCCGCAGGCGGTGCCTCGACAGGCTCGACGTCACGCAGGCCACGTCCCGTCCGGTCGCGGCGCACCTGGGCGGATCCCGGGCGGGCCAGGGCGAGTTCGGCGAGCGCGAGACGGACGGCGTCCGCCGCTCCGGCCGATCCCGCGGGCAGGTCCGGGGCTTCGACGACGACGGCGCGCACGCGCCGGTCCTCGAAGCCCGCGATCTGGCAGAACCCGCCCAGCGCCGAGGCCACCGCCTCGCGGCCGGGTCCGGCGACCACACAGGCCAGGTCCAGCGGACCGCCCTGCCGGTCGGCGATCAGCGCCTGCACGGCCGCGAAGAGCGGGTCCAGCGCGTGCTGCGCGTCCTCGGCGGCCACGTCGACCAGGAACACGGCCTGGCGTACGGGATCGCCCGCGGTCCGGCGCTGTGCCCACAGGGCCGTCCACGCCGAGGTGTCGGCCGGGTCGGCTATCCGTACGCCGTCCTCGGGCGGCGTGTCTCCCGGGCCGAGTGCGACACGGAGCGCCCCGGTCGGTGCGGCGGCGAGGGACCGTGCGTCGGTCGCCACGACCGCCAGCCCCCGCGGTGGCCCGGGCCGGGATGCCGGGGACCCGGGCCGGGGCGCCCACCGGGAGCGGAACAGGGCGAGGCGGTCTCCGTCGGGCTTGAGCAGTTCGACGGCTTCGGCGGGCGTGAGGTCGCCCGAGTCGACCCGGGCGAGGATGCTCCGGCGGAGGGAACCTCCCTGCGGGGGTGCGGAGTCGGCGCTCATGCGTGGGATCCGTTCTCGCTCGTGGCCATCAGTCGGTCGACCTCGTCGACCGTCAACTCGCCGCGCTGCAAGGCCTCCAGGACGTCCTGGAGGCGTGCGTCGGGCACCGCGGGCTCGTGGCCCGCGGCACGCCCCGTTCCCGGGGAACCGCCGGGCACCGGTTCCGGGTTCGTGTCCTGGTCCGCCCAGTGGCGTTCCGGGGCGAAGGGGTAGCCGGGAAGGGAGACCCGGCGGGGGGACGCGCCCGGAGCACGCAACGCGGACCAGGTGATGCCGGCACCGGCCGTCCAGGCCCGGCCCCACTCCAGCGGGTCCGCCGGCACCGACCCCGCCGGCGACGCGACGCCCGCTGCGGCCGTCCCGGTGGCGTACCGGCCGGGCCGGCCGCCGAGGTAGGCGTCGAGCTGCTCGCGCAGTCCGTCCTGATCGGCGGCGACCAGAGCCAGCCGTACGGTCATCGCGTCCCGGCCCTCCTGGAGGGTGAACGCCAGGTCGTCCAGGGCGACTTGGTGAGAGGCCAGGTGATCGCTCAGGTGCCGGGCCGCCGCCCGCAGCCGGTCCTCGTCGCGCGCGGAGAGCACGACGAGGCGGGGGCCGTGCGCGGAACGCGGGGCGGGCTCGGGCCGGGGCGGTTCCTCCAGCAGGACGTGGGCGTTGCCGCCGCCGAAGCCCATCGAGCTGATGCCCGCCCGGCGCGGGACGTCCCGGCCCGAGGCGTCCTTGAGCCGGTCCCAGGGCCGGGTGGTGCCCACTATGTGGAAGGGGCTGCCCTCCAACTCCAGCAGGGGGTTGGGGCGTTGGTAGTGGATGCTGGCGGGCAGGACGCCGTGCCGCATCGCCAGGACGACCTTCACCAGGCCCGCGATGCCGGCCGCCGCCTCCAGGTGGCCCATGTTGGACTTGATGGTGCCGAGGCCGCACCAGGGTTCGCTCACCTCGCCGTGCTCACCGGTGAGTTCGGCGAAGGCCAGCCGCAGGCCGCGTACCTCGATCGGGTCGCCGACCACCGTGCCGGTGCCGTGCGCCTCCACGTAACTGACCGTGTGAGGGTCGACGCCCGCCCCGCGCAGCACGGAGGAGACCAGACCGGCCTGGGCGGCCGGGTTGGGCACGGTGAGGGACTGCACATGGCCGCCGTGACCTGTGCCGCTGCCCCGGACGACCGCGTGCACGGTGTCACCGTCGGCGAGGGCCCGGCTCAGCGGCTTGAGCAGCACCGCGGCCACGCCCTCGCCGCGTACGAAGCCGTCGGCGGACTCGTCGAAGGTGCGGCAGCGGCCGGTGGGCGACAGCATGCCGGTCTGGCCGAGTGCGACGTACAGCGGCTCGGTGAGCAGCAGGTGCACGCCGCCCGCGATGGCCTGGTCGCAGTCGCCGCCGCGGATGGCCTGGACGGCGGCGTGGAGCGCGAACAGGGAGCTGGAGCAGGCGGTGTCGACGGACTGGCTCGGCCCGTGCAGATCCATGAGGTACGAGACGCGGTTGGCGATGATGCAGTGGGCGAGGCCGCTGCTGGAGTGCGCCTCGCGGTCGCGGCCGAGTGCGGTGAGGTGGCCGTCGTAGTCGTGCGAGGTGGCGCCGACGAAGACGCCGGTGCGGGTGCCGCGCAGCGACGAGGGGCTGTGTCCGGCGTCCTCCACCGCCGCCCAGGCCGCCTGGAGGAACAGTCGCTGCTGCGGGTCCATCAGGTCGGCTTCCAGCGGGGAGATGCCGAAGAACGCGGCGTCGAACTCGGCGACGCCGTCGATGAAGGCGCCCCATTTGCTGTTGGTGCGGCCCGGGGTGCGCACCGGGTCGCCGTAGATACGCCGCCAGTCGAACCGCTCGGCGGGGATCTCGGTGACCAGGTCGGCTCCGTCGCGGAGATTGCGCCACAGCGTGTCCAGGTCGGGTGAACCGGGAAAGCGGGCGGAGAGGCCCACGATGACCACGGGGTCATCGGTGACCGTCGCCTCATGGTCCGGCCGCCGCGACTGCGGTGCGGGGGCGGGCGGCGCGGTGACGGTGAACCGGGCGCTGGCGTCGGGGGCGTGCTCGCGCAGGTGGCGGGCTACGGCGTCGAGCGTGGTGCATTCGTAGAGCAGCACCTTGGGCAGCGGGCCGAAGTCCTGCTCCAGCCTGCGCACCAGCTGGATCGCGCCGAGCGAGTCCAGGCCGTAGCGGTCGAAGGTCGCGGTGGGGTCCATGTCGGCGAGGGGTACACGCAGGAATTCCGCGAAGACCCCCGCGAGATGCTCGATCAGCCCCTCCGGGGTGGCGGTGCCGGACGCGACCGTCTCCTCAGCAGTCGTGGTCCCGGTCGCCGGTGTCGATGTCAATGCCGGTGTCGGTGTGGCCGCCGCCAGCAGTACGGACTGGTCGAGTTCGTCCTCCGGCACCCCGGTGGCGCCGAGCGGACGCACGCCCGCGAATCCCGCCGCCTCCAGTGCCGTGCGCCAGCGGGGTACGTCGAGGAGCGGGGCTCCGGGCAGGCGTTCGGCCGGCTCCTCGAACGCCCACCAGCCCGGGATCATCCCGAACATCAGGGCCAGGTAGTCGAGGTTGCAGGTGACCTCGTTGAGCACCAGCACTCCGCCGTCACCCAGGAGGCCGCGCAGCCGGCCGAGGCTGCGCGAGACACGCCGGGTGGCGTGCACGACGTTCGCGGCGAGGACCAGGTCCGCGCAGCCGGGCGCGAAGCCCTGCGCCGCCGGATCGGCCTCCAGGTCCAGTACGTCGAAACGCAGCGGCACCCCGCGGCCGCCGAACTCGCGCTCGGCCGCCCGGAAGAAGGAAGGCGAGACGTCGGTGTAGCGGTAGTCGACGCGCGCGGCGTCCGGTCCGAGGGTCGCGAGCAGCTGAAGGACGCGGTCGGTGGTGCCCCCGGTGCCCGCGCCCGCCTCGACGATCCGCACCGGTCGGCCGGGTTCGGCGGCGAGCCGTGCGGCGGCGAACGCGTGGACGGCTCGGGCGACGAGTTCGTTGTAGTGGTCGGCGATGGCGTTGCCCCGGTAGATGTCCGCGAGGACGTCCGGATGGTCGCCGGAGAAGTACAGCTCCAGTGGGTCGACCCGGCCGGCCAGCACATCGGGAAGCGCGGGCAGGCACTCGGCCACCAGGCGTACGTGGGCGGAGAGTTCGGGGTGCCGGGCGAGCAGGGCGTCGAGCTCCCCCGCCCTGAACGGGCTCGGATCGGCGGCGCGGCTGCGGCGCAGCACGCCCTCGATCACCCGGGTCAGCCGCTCGTACGACGGGTCCGCGGCCAACGCGTCCAGCGCCCCGGGCGCCAGCGGGTCACGGCCCAGCCGGGCCCGCAGGTCGGCGTCGAGCATCCGGCCGGCGGTGACGCCGAGTTCCCGCAGGGCCGCGGCGATCTTCAGGCCGTCGTAGGAGGCGTCGCGCAGCCAGGCGTCGGCGGCCAGTTCCGCGGCGGCGGCCGCCGGGGCGGCTGCGAGGAGGGTGCCGGGTGTGGCGCCCTGCGTCCGGTGCGGGACGGACGCGGAAGCGGAAACGGAAGCGGTGCCGGGCGTGGCCGGCGGCAGGGGCAGTCCGTGGCGTTCGCGGGCGAACGGGTACGTGGGCAACGGCACGCGTCGGGCCGCTGTCTCCAGCGGCGTCGGCCAGGCGTCGGTCGTGCCGTCGGTCCAGCGGCGGGCGGTGTCCGCGGCGGTGTCGGCGGGGTCGCCGCCGACGAGCCTCACCCGGTCGCCGGTCAGCCCCGTGGCGAGCAGTTCGTCCAGGCCGCGCAGGAGCGAGCGCCGGTCGGCGGCGACCACGGCGGCGCGGGCGGGGAGCGGGAAGCGGCCGTGCTGGAGCGTCGCCGCGATCGAGTCGAGGGGGGCGTCCGAGTCGGCGACGAAGCTCCGCTGACGGGCTATCACCTCCCGCAGTCGGTCGACGTCCGCGGCGGAGTACGGGAACACCATCAGGCCGTCGGTCCCCATGCGACGCTCCGGGGCCTGAGGGGTCTGAGAGTCCTGAGGGGCCTGTTCCAGGACGACGTGGGCGTAGGCCCCGCCGAAGCCGAACGAGCTGACACCGGCCCGGCGCGGTACTCCCCCGGCCGTCTCCCACTGTTCGGTGGCCCGGTTGACGCGCAGCGGCCCGTCGTCGAGCGTGCAGTAGGGGTTGGGGCGCGCGTAGCCGGGCATGGCGGGCAGGACGCCGTGCCGGACGGTCAGGACCGTTTTCACGAGCCCGGTCAGGCCGGCGGCCGCCTCGGTGTGGCCGAGGTGCGCCTTGGCGGTGCCCAGGACGCAGAAGCCGCTGCGGGAGGTGTGTTCGGCGAAGGCGGCGGTGAGGCCGTCGACCTCCACGGGGTCGCCGAGCTTGGTCCCGGTGCCGTGGGCCTCCAGGTATCCGAGTGTGTCGGGGCTGATGCCCGCGTCGGCCCAGGCGGCCCGCAACAGGTCTGTCTGGCGGGCCGGGTTGGGCGCGGTGACCGAGCCTGCCCGGCCGCCGTGGTTGACGGCGCTGCCCCGGATCACGGCGTGCACCGGATCGCCGTCGCGCAGGGCGTCCGCGAGCGGTTTGAGCAGGACGGCCGCGACCGCCTCGGCGGGCGCGTAGCCGTCGGCGCGCTCGTCGAAGGCGTGGCAGGCGCCGCTCGGTGACAGGGCACCGATCGCGGACAGCTGGGTGTAGTGCCGGGGCGTGAGGATGAGGTTGGTGCCGGCGGCGAAGGCCATCCGGCACTCGCCGCGCCGCAGCGCGTTCACCGCGAGGTGCACGGCGTACAGGGAGCCGGAGCACGCGGTGTCGACGGTGAGGCTCGGGCCGGTGAGGTCGAAGAAGTGCGAGGGCCGGTTGGCGGACATGGAGACCGCCGTGCCGATCGGCGCGTACGGGCCGTCGGCTTGGCCGGCGCGGATCATCTCCTCCTCGTGGTCGCGGAAGGAGCGGCCCACGAACACGCCGGTGTCGGAGCCGCGCAGCCGGCCGGCGACCGTCGCGTCCTCGGCGGTCTCCCACAGCACCTCCAGCAGCAGCCGGGTCTGCGGGTCCATGGCCCGCGCCTCGTCGCGGGACATGCCGAACAGCGCGGCGTCGAAGCTGTCGGCGTCGGCGACGAATCCGCCGCGCGGGCAGTCGGTACGGCCGTCCCCGCCGTGCGGGTCGTAGACCGCCGGGTGGTCCCAGCGGTCCGCCGGTACGTCGGTGACGAGATCGTCGCCGTTCAGCAGGCGCCGCCAGAGCGTGGCGGTGTCGCGGGCGCCGGGGAAGCGTCCGGCCATGCCCACGACGGCGATGGCTCCGTCGAACGGGCGGGCGGCGGGCCTCGGCTGGTCCGGATGTGTCGCGGTGCCCGGGTCCGCCGGTACCGCGACGACCGGCTCCGGCGCCTTCCGTGCCGTGGCGGCCCGGGCGAGGCGGGCGGTCTGCTCGGGGAACTCCGCGCGCAGGTGGGCGGCGAGCTGCGGCACGTCGGGGTGGCGGAAGAAGACGGTCGGTACGAGTGAGCAGCCGAGGTCGCTCTCGATGCGGTCGTTGAGGGCCATCAGGTCGGCGGAGGTGAGCCCGAGGTCGAGGAATCCGGCCCGGTCGGGCGGGACCGGGGTGCCGAGTCGTTCGCGGACCAGTTCGTCGAGGTGGTCGGTGACGGCGTGGAGTACGGGATCGCCCGTGGTCATGGGGGTGGCCTCCGCGGCGGTGGCGGTGTCCGGGTGGGCGCGGGCCGCGGGCGGCTCGCCGTAGTCGCGCGGGGTGCTGGCCGGCGGAAGGTCGCTGCCGGGGCTGCCCGCGCCGGCGGTGATCCACCGGCGCCTTCGGTCGAAGCGGGTGAGCGCGAGCGGGGTGCGGCGCGGGGTGTGTCCCTCGGGGGCCTGTTCGAGGACCACATGGCAGTTGGTGCCGCCGAACCCGAAGGAGGAGACCGCCGCGCGTCGCGGGCTTCCGGTCGCCTCCGGCCAGGGGCGACCGGAGGTGACGGGGTAGAACGGGGTGCGGTCGAAGCCGAGCCGGGGGTGGGGTTCGGCGCAGTGCAGGGTCGCGGGCAGATAGCCGTGCTGGACGGCGAGGACGGTCTTCACCAGGGAGGCGATGCCGCCGGCGTGCAGCAGTGCGCCCAGATTGGACTTCACCGAGCCGACGGCGCAGTGCTGGGTGTCGCTGCCCAGACTCCGGTAGACCTCGGCCGCCGCGTGGATCTCGATCGGGTCGCCGAACCGGCTGGCCGAACCGTTGACCTCCAGGTAGCCGATCGAGGGCGAGTCGACGCGGGCCGCCCGCAGTGCGGTGCGCAGCAGTTCCGTCTGTGCCTCGTGGCTGGGCGCGGTCAGGCCGAGGGTGCGGCCGTCGTTGTTCGCGGCGGAGGCGAGCAGGGTGGCGAGCACCTGGTCGCCGTCGCGCAGGGCCTGTTCCTCGGTTTTGAGGAGCACCATCCCGAGCCCCTCGCCCGGCACGGTGCCGGTGGCCTCCCGGTCGAACACCCGGCTGTGGCCGTCGCCCGAGAGCACACCGGCACGGCCGAGGCCGAGGTAGACGAAGGGGTCGAGCAGCAGTTCGCAGCCGCCGGCGACGGCGTGGTCGCACTCCCCGGCGAGCAGGCTCTGCACGGCCTGGTGGACGGCGACCAGCGAGGACGAGCAGGCCGTGTCCACGGTCAGGGACGGGCCACGGAAGTCGAACACGTGGCTGATCTGGGTCGCCACCATGTTGGGCAGGGCGCTGACGAGCAGTTGCGGGGTGGTGGGCGGGCCGCCGATGCAGTTGCGGCGGACGTAGTCGTTGGCACCAACGCCCAGGAAGACACCGACGCGTTCCCCGGCGAGTTCCTTGCGCGCGTAGCCGGCCCGGTCGAGGAGTTCCTGCGCCAGTTCCAGGGAGAGCCGCTGCTGGGGGTCCATCCAGGCGGCGTCCTGCTTGCTGATGCCGAAGAACTCCGCGTCGAACCGGTCGATCCCCTCGATGAACCCACCCCACCGGGCGGCCTCGACGACGTCCGGATCGGCCCGGTCGAACCAGTCCGGCGACCACCGGTCGGCAGGCGTACGGGAGACGGAGTGGATGCCCCGGACGAGGTTCTGCCAGAACTCCTCGACGGAGGCGGCCCCCGGCACGCGAACCGCCGCTGCCACGACGGCGATCCGCCCGGACGTGGACCGCCGCCCGCCGCCGACGGCCCGGGGCGACGCAGCCGCGGGAGCAGGTGCGGGCGCGGGAGCAGGTGCCGGAGCCGGTTCCGCGGCCCGGCCGGGAACGTCCGGTCGCGTGGCCGAGGCGCCGACCGCCGCCGGGAGCTCGTCGGCCAGGTGATCGGCCAACGCGCGCAGGGTGCGGCGCCGGGCCACCACGGACGGGACCACGGCGGTGCCGTAGCGCTGTTCGACGACGTCGAGGACGCGCATGGCGGCGATCGAGTCCACCCCGTAGTCGCTGAGGTCCTCCTCCGGGTCGAGGTCCTCGACGGGCACCTTCAGCACATCCGCGAAGATGCCCGCCAGCTCACGGCAGAGCGCGTCGGCGTCCACACCGGGGCGCGCGGCGGGCGGGGTGTCGGGGTGGAGGGTGAGTCGGTCCTCCAGTCGCCGTACGTCCCCGCGGAACACGGCGAGTTGGGCGGCGGGATGGCCGAGGGCGAACTCCAGCGCCGCCAGGCCGTCGGTGGTGCTCAGTGGTTCGAGGCCGTTGGCCTCCAGCACCGGCCGCTCCACGGCCGGGTTGATCCGCATGCCGCCGTCCGCCCACAGGGGCCAGTTCACGGACAGGGTGCGGCCGTGCCGTTCGCCGCGGGCCCTGAGGTCCTGGCGATGGTGGGCGAAGGAGTCCAGGTAGCGGTTGCCCACGGTGTAGTCGGTGGTGCCGATGGTGCCGAGCACCGAGGTGGTGGAGGAGAACAGCAGGAAGTAGTCGAGGCGGGCGTCCCGGGTGGCCTCGTCCAGCAGACGGGTGCCGACGGTCTTGGGCGCGGTGACCCGGTGGATGCCCGCCGTGTCCTTGTGGAGCAGCAGTCCGTCCTCGACCACTCCGGCGGCGTGCAGGACGCCGGTGAGGGGGCCGAGGTCGGCGACGACGGCCGACACCGTGTCCGTCACGGCGGCACGGTCGGTCACGTCGCAGGGGTAGTAGCGGGCCCGCGCGCCCAGAGCGGCGATTTCGGCGACGGCCGCGGACTGCTCCGCGCCGTGTCCGGACCGGCCGAGAAGAGCGATGCGTACGTCGGCCCGCTCGGCCAGTCGGCGGGCCACCAGCCGGCCCAGACCGCCGGCGCCCCCGGTGATCAGATAGGTGCCGCCGTCGCGGGCGAGCGGGACATCCGCCGCGGCGGTGGTCGTCACCCGCCGGAATCCGAGCACCTCACGTCCGGTTCGACGGACCCGTACCTCGATGTCCTGCCAGGCCACCGCCTCGGCGAGCACCGCCCGGCACTGCTCCTCGACACCGAGGGCCGGGTCCAGGCACACCGTCTTCAGCGCCAGCTTGGGCTGTTCGCGCCGGACGCCGCGCGCCAGGCCGCCCACGGCCGCGTGCTCGGGGTCCTCGGCGTCCGCAGCGTAGGCGTAGACCACCGGCAGGGTGGCCGTGCACGAGGTCAGCCAGGCACGCGCCAGGGCGAAGGCGCTGTCGCGCGCCACCGACGGGCCGAGTGCCGCGCCGAGGGGCCACAGGTCCAGGACCGCCGCCGGATACGCGCCCTCGGCGCGCAGCGCGTCGGCGACGGCTCGGTGGTCCTGCTCGGCGGTCGGATCGACGGTGAACTCGTCGGCGCTCGTGCGGGCGAAGCCTGTCCCGGAGCGCACCGCGACCACCCGGGCCACGACCCGGCGGCGCAGTTCGGCGACCCGACCGGCGTCGTCGTCCAGCACCAGCAGCACGCCGTCGGGCAGCGTGCCGCCCTCGGGGTCCTTCGGCGCCCACACCGGTTCGTAGACGAGCAGTCCGTCGGGTACGGCGGTCGGGACGGCAGCGGCGGCAGCAGCAGCGGGCATGGCTCGGATGCGCGAGACGTCGGTGAGAACCGTCGGCTCCGCACCGCTCGCGCGGCCGTCACGGTCCACCGACGGATCCGACGCGACGGCCACCGGGGCCGGGCCCGGGGCGTCCGCCCCGGTCGGGGCCTCGCCGGGTGCCGGGGCCGAGGCGCCCCCTTCGGACATCGGGATCCAGCACCGTTTGCGCTCGAAGGGATAGGTCGGCAGCGGCACACGGCGTCCGCTGCGGGTCGCCCAGTCGGTCTCCGCGCCGCCCACCCATGCCGCGGCCGTCCGGGCCGGGTCGGTGCCGTCCGCACGGCCGCCGCCGTCGCGCCCGGCGCGGCCCGTGAACACCCGGGTGGGGTCGGTCTGTCCGGCGCCGTACGCGGTGAGCAGGTCCACCAGCTCCGCGCTGTCGTGGGCCACCACGGCGAGCCGGTGCTCCAGGGCGCGCCGGCCGGTGCGCAGTGTGTGGGCGACATCGGCGAAGGGCAGGTCCGGATCCTCGCTCAGGAACCGGCGCAACCGCTCCGCCTGTACCCGCAGGGCGTCGGGCGTGCGGGCCGACAGGGGGACGACCTGGGGTCCGGCGGGATCGTCGGACCGTGCACCGCCCTGGGCCGCGTACTCCTCCAGCACCATGTGGACGTTGGCACCGCCGAAGCCGAAGGCGCTGATCCCGGCGCGGCGCGGCGCCGTCGCTCCGGTGCGCGGGTCGACGACCCGGGGCCAGTCTCGGCGTTCCCGTGCCACGTAGAACGGGCTGTCGTCGAAGGGGATCTCCTGGTTGAGCCGCTCGGTGTGGAGCGTGGGCACGATGGTGCCGTGCCGCATCGACAGCAGCACCTTGGTGAGGGCGGCGATGCCCGCAGCGGCTTCCAGGTGGCCGACGTTGGACTTGAGCGAGCCGACCGCGCAGAAGCCGCGCCGGTCGGTGGAGCGACGGTAGGCCTTGGTGAGCGAGGCGATCTCGATCTGGTCGCCGAGCGTGGTGCCGGCGCCGTGTGCCTCGATGCTGGTGATGGTCTCGACGTCGACGTCGGCGCGGCGCAGCGCCTCCAGCACCACGCGGCCCTGGGCGTCCGGGCTCGGCACGGCGAAGCCGCTGGTGCGGCCGGAGTGCTGGACGGCCGAGCCGCGGATGACGCCGTAGATGTGGTCGCCTGCCGCCTCGGCCTCGGACAGGGGGCGCAGCAGCACGGCGCCCACGCCCTCGCCGGGCACGTAGCCGTCGGCTCCCGCGCCGAACACACGGCAACGGCCGTCGGTGGAGAGCAGGTTGTTCTCCGCCAGCCGCAGGTACTTGAAGGGGTGCAGGGAGAGGTTGACCCCGCCGGCCAGAGCCGCCCGGCACTCGCCGCGCCGGATCGCCTCGCAGGCCAGGTGGATGGTGGTCAGCGAGGACGAGCAGGCGGTGTCCAGGGAGACGCTGGGGCCGCGGAAGTCGAAGGCGTAGGAGACCCGGCTGGTGATCAGAGAGAAGGTGGAGGCGACGATCTGCGGGTTGTCGCGGGCGAGTTGTTCCAGGGCGTGCAGCTGATAGTCGTTCCACATGACGCCCGCGAAGACGCCGACCGCGCCGCCGGTCTGTCCGACCAGTTGCTCGGGGGTGTATCCGGCGTCCTCGACGGTCTGCCAGGCGGTCTCCAGGAAGAGCCGTTCGTGCGGGTCCATCAACTCGGCCTGGCGCGGGGAGATGTTGAAGAACAGCGGGTCGAAGTCCTCGACACCGTCAAGGAATCCGCCCCACTTGCCGTGGGTCTTGCCGCTGATGTGCCGGCCGGGGGCGAACCAGGGTGTGTGGTCCCAGCGTTCGGGCGGTACCTCGCTCACACAGTCTCGGCCGTCCCGCAGCACCTGCCAGAACTCACGGATGTCGGCGGCGCCCGGGTAGCGTCCGGCGAGGCCCACCACGGCGATCGGCTCGTCGTGGGAGTGCGGCGCCGGTTCGGGTCGCGGTGCCCCCTGGGGCTCGGCCCGCGGGGCGGGGGCCTGCACGACGACTGGTTCCTGCGGGGTGGGGGTGCCGCCGGGCAGCACATGTCCCTGGCCCCGCAGATGGGCGGCGAGGCTGTTCACGGTGGGGTACTCGAACAGCAGGGTCGGGTACAGCTCGGTGCCGAGCAGCTTCTCCAGCGCTACGGCGATGGTGAGCAGGTTCACCGAGTCCAGACCGAGGTCGTAGAAGCCCCGGTCCTGGTCCATCGGCGCGTCTCCGCTGCCCAGCGCCTCCGCCACGAGGTCGCTGATGGCCGCCTCCAGCGTGCGCTGTCCTTCCGCGACCGGCGGCTCGGTCTGCCTGGGCGAGCGCGGCGACACCAACGGCACGGGCGGCGCGGGCGGCGTCTGCGCGGGGGCCGTCGCGCCTTCGGCGAGCCGGGTGATGAGGTCGGCGGTCCGTACGCGCTTGGCCCGGAACCCGGTGATGCGGGCGACGACGCTGCCGTCCGGGTGGCAGATGTGCAGGTCCGCGGTGACGGTCTCGGCGTCCAGCTCGCGCTGCTCCACGCGCGGCACGTACACCTGCGCCGCGGCGCCGAGCGGGGCATACGCGCGGAACGACTCGATGTAGATCGGGATGAAGGGGCGCTCGGCCTGTTCCCGCTGCTCGGGCTCGAACTGGAGGAAGGGCACCAGGGTGGAGAAGTCCAGGGTGACCGGGTGGATGTGGAAGTGGTCCAGGTACTCCTGGGCGTCGGGGCCGAGCCGCACGTCGCCGAGGGAGTAGCCGTCGCCGCGGTAGACGGTGCCGTCCACCTTCATGAAGTCCCGGTGGTGGATGTCGACTTGGCGGGCGAAGGCGTACAGCGCGTCGGCGTCGTAGATCTGGTCGGCGGCGGCCTTGAGCCGGTCGGTGTCGACGTGCCCGGCGGGCTCGGGTGCGGAAAGACGGATCTCCGCCTGGAAGTTGGTCTCCCAGGCGTCGTCGAGCACGACTCCCGCGCTGACCGGCCTGCTGCGCACGGTCACCGGCAGCACACCCTGCGGGGACGGGGAGTCCACCGCGATCTGTAGTTGCCGGTCCCGGTCCCCGGCGGCCACCACGGGTGCGATGAACAGGCAGCGGCGCAGTTCGGCCGCGGCCGGGTCCACGCCCGCGTGCCGCAGGAGCCTCAGGACCAGGTCGAGGAAGAAGACGCCCGGCAGGACGGGCGTGCCGTGCACGAGGTGGCCGCGCACGATCTCGTCCTGGGCGGTGACGCTGGTGACCAGATGTCGGCCGGCCAGCCGGTGCTGATCGGCCTCGAAGCGGGGATCGACCACGGTCGACATAGGTCAGGTCAGCTCCTCGTGGAGTTCGAGCATGGGTCGGCGAACCGCACCCGCGGGCCGGGGACGGGGTTCGGAGAGCGTCGGGACCGAGGCCACGGGCAGGCCGGGTTCCGGTTCCAGCGCGAGCAGCGTCCGGGCCGCCGGACGCGACACCGTAGGCGCCGACGACGCCGACGGCTCAGACGGTTCAGACGGCGTCGGCCGGTCGAGCCAGTGCCGGGTCCGGCGGTACGGGGCGGGCGGCAGCGCTGTGCGACGCGGGCGGTACCGCTCCCGCTCCTCAGGGAGCAGTTCGCGCAGCAGCACATGGGCGTTGGTGCCGCCGAACCCGAAGGCGCTGAGCCCCGCCCGTCGCACGCCGCACCGCGGTGTCCAGGGCTCCGTGGTGAGCGCAGGCCGGAACGGGGAGGTGTCGAAGGCGAAGCGCGGATTGGGCCGCTCGCAGTGCAGGGTGGGCGGGATGGTGCCGTGGACGAGCGAGAGGATCACCTTGTGCAGGCCGGCCATACCGGCGGCCATCAGCAGATGACCCATGTTGGACTTCACGCTGCCGACCGCGCAGTGGCCGACCGCGTCCGTCGTGCGACGGAAGGCACGGGTGAGCGCCTGTAGTTCCATCGGGTCGCCGATCATGGTGCCGGTGCCGTGCGCCTCGACGTACGTCACCGTGTCGGCGCCGACTCCGGCCGCGGCCAGGGTGTCGGCGACCACCTCCTCCTGCGCCTGGGGATTCGGCGTGGTCAGCCCCATCGTGCGGCCGTCGTTGTTGAGCAGGCAGGCCTCGATCACGGCGTGGATCCGGTCGCCGTCGGCGAGCGCCCGGTCGAGCGGTTTCAGCAGCACCGCCCCCACTCCCTCGCCCAGCACGATGCCGTTGGCGGCGGCGTCGAAGACATGGCAGGCGCCGTCCGGTGAGAGCGCCCCGGACGCGCTGAGCTTCAGGAAGGGTGTCTCGTCCAGCAGCAGGTCGCCGCCGCCCACCAGCGCCGCCTCGCAGTCACCGGCTGCCAGTGCCCGCAGGGCGAGTTGGAGCGCGGTCAGCGACGAGGAGCAGGCGCTGTCCACGGTGACGTGAGGTCCGCGCAGGTCGTAGACGTGGGCGGCGTGGGCGGCGATGAAGTTCTGGTTGAGGCCGGTGACGGTGTTGCGGTGCGGGACGGCCACCCGCCCGCCGTAGGTGCTGGTGCCGGATCCCATGTAGAACGCGATCCGCCGCCCGGCCACGTCCGCGCGGGAGTAGCCGGCGTCGCGCAGCGTCTGCTCCACCGCCTCCAGGGACAGCCGCACCAGTGGGTCCACATGGCTCGCGTCGGCCGGGTCGATCCCGAAGAACTCCGGGTCGAACTCCTCGATCCCGTCCAGGAATCCGCCCCATTTGCTGCTACTGCGGCCCGGTGTGCGCTCCGGTGCCCACAGTCGCCGGTGGTCCCAGCGGGAGGCGGGCACCTCGGTGATGCCGCTACGGCCGTCCCGCAGCAGTTGCCAGAACCGCTCCAGGTCGGGCGCGCCGGGGTAGCGGCCCGCGGCACCGATGACGGCGACCAGGTCGGGGCGGGTCTGACGGACAGGTCCGGCGGCGGCGGAGATCGCGCTGACGCCCGCCTGCGGGGTGACCGTGCCGGTGTCCCCCTGCCCGGCCCCGGACTCGTCGCGCATCCAACGGGCCGCACCTGTGGGGTGTTCGGCGCACAGATACGTGGCGAGTCGGGAGCAGGTCGGGTACTCCAGCACGAGCGAGGGTGACAGCGACTCCCCGACGAGACCCTCGAGTTGGGCCACGATGGCGGCCACCAGGATGGAATCGACGCCGAGTCCGGTGAAGTGTGTGTCGGGCCCGATCCGCTCGGCGGGCATCAGCAGGGCGCGGGCCAGCAGTCGGGCGACGGCCTCGGCGACGGTCGCGGGCTCGGGCTCGGCGCCTTCGGTGTCCGGCTCGGGCATGGGTGCTTCCTCGGGTCCACGGTCGAGATCGGATAGGGGCACGGGCAGGGGCCATACGGCCGGGTCGACGGCGGCTGCCACGCAGTGCGAGCGCCCCGATGCCAGGGCGGCTTCCAGGAGGTCCAGGCCCTGTTCGACGGTGTGCGGGGCGAAGCCGTGCTCCGCGTACCGGGGGCTGCGCACCTCGCCCATGCCGGCGCCGGACCAGCTGCCCCAGGCCACGGAGAGGATCCGGGGGGAGCCGGAGTTCCGTTCGGCCACGGCGTCCAGTACGGCGTTGCCGGCCGCGTAGTCGGCGATTCCCACGGCCAGTTCGGGCAGGGTGGCCGACAGCGAGGAGTACAGGACGATCCACTCCGGCGTGTCCTCGCGCAGCTCGGTCAGCAGCGCCAGCGTCCCCTCCCCCTTGGGCCGCCAGGTGGCCCGTACGGAGTCCAGGTCCTTGTGGACGAACGCGGGCGTCTTGAGGTCGACGGCCCCGGCGCAGTGCAACACCCCGCCGACGGGCCCGAGTTCCTCCCGGACCCGGCCGAGGAAGCCCCGCAGACCGACGACATCCGTCAACTCACCGGTATGCAGCAGGAGTTCTACGCCCTGACGCTCCAGCTCCAGCAATGCGACGAGGCGTTGGTCGGAACTGTCCGTGGTCCAGGAGGAGCGTGGCGGCAGCGGGCGCAGGCCGAGCAAGGCCAGCCGCCTCGCACCGCGTTCGACGAGCCGTCGGGCGGCGGCCATGCCGAGCCCGCCGGTGCCCCCGGTGATCAGATAGCTCCGGGACGGGTCGACCCGCACCGGCTCCGGCGTCGCCCGCGGCACCCGGAGCAGCCGGGGCGCCAGGCGTCGGCCGTCGCTGAGCCGTACCTCGGGTTCGCCCGCGTCCAGAGCCAGTTCGGCCTCCACCAGGCGCAGCAGGGCCTCGCCGTCGCCCGCGGGGATGTCGCAGGTGACCGTGGTGGCCGACACGTGGGAGTACTCGGCACCGAGGGAGCGTACGAGTCCGGCCATGCGGGCGGCGGCCCAGGACGAGCCGGCCACACCGGAGGTGAGGTGCAGCAGCCGTAGCGGACGGCCCTCGGCCGACGACACGAGGGCTTGCAGCAGCCCCACGCGCCCGAGTTGGCCCACCTGGGCCTGCGGTCCGACGAGGTCGGTCAGGTCCGCCACCGCGTCGAGGCGGGGGTGTGCCGAGCGCAGCCGTTCGCCCAGAGCCCGGCCCGCCACACCGTCGTCCGGATCGATTTCGTGTTCGTCTCGGCCGAGGCGGGGCAGCGCGGAACGCTCCCGTACGACGATCCAGTCGACCGTGTCGCCACCGGGCAGGGCGGCGGTCACCGGCAGCGTGGTGTCGCGGCCGAGCAGCAGGACGCACACCGGACGCGATCCGCCCGGCGCGGCAGGCACGGGCTGGACGGGTTCCCAGGAACGGCTCAGCAGGGCGGGCTCGTGCCGGACGTGCCGCGGGTCGGTCTCGTCGGGCAGGCGGACGTCGTCCGGCTCGTGAGGGGGGCTGTTGGTCCGGTGCGGGTGCCCAGGCGTTCGGTCGTCGTCGGTGCCCGCGGCGCCTGGCGGACCGTACCGCCTGCTGGTGGTGAACGGGTACAGCGGGAACCGCACACGCCGCCCGCCCTGCGGGAACAGCGCCGCCCAGTCCGCACCGCCGCCCGCCGTCCACTCGCGCACCGCGTCGGCCAGGGGGTCCGGAAGCGGTGGTCGCACCGAGGGTTCGCGGCCCGCGAGGAAGTCGGCCAGGAGTGCGCGGAGTTCGGCTGTGTCGCGGCAGACCAGTGCGAGCCGCCGCGGCAGCGCGGTGCGGCCGGTGCGGGAGGTGTGGGCGAGGTCGGCCAGCGGGGTGCCGTTGTTCGCGAGGAAGTCGTGCAGGCGTGCCGCGTAGGTACGCAGCCGTTCGTCGTCGGTGGCCGAGAGCGTGACGATCTGCGGGCCGTGATCGGTGGCAGGCGTGGCCGCTACGCCGGGGGGTGCCTCCTCCAGGACGGCGTGGGCGTTGGTGCCGCCGAAGCCGAAGGAGCTGACGCCTGCCCGCCGGGGCTGCTGCGGTGTGCGCCGCTCCCAGGGTTCCGGGCCGGTGGCGAGCCGCAGGGTGCCGTCCGTCAGGTCGATGTGCGGGTTGACCTCCTTCAGGCGGGGCGTGCCGGGCAGGGTGCGATGACGCATGGCCTGCACGACGGCGATCAGCCCGGCCATGCCGGAGGCCGACTCCAGGTGGCCGATGGCGGCCTTGACCGCGCCCAGCACACAGCCGGTGGGCTCCGCGCCGGTGCCGCCGAGGGCCATGCGCAGCCCCTCGATCTCGATCGGGTCGCCCAACTCGGTACCGGTGCCGTGCGTCTCGACGTACGCGAGCGAATGGCCCGGCACACCGGCGTCCCGGAGCGCGGCGGTGACCACGTCGGCCTGGGCGGACGGGCGGGGCGCGGTCAGGGAGTGCGCCCGGCCGCCGTGACCGACGGCGATCCCGCGCAGGACGGCGTGCACGGGGTCACCGTCGGCGAGGGCCCGGGACAGCGGCTTGAGCAGCACCGCCGCCACGCCCTCGCCCCGGACGTAGCCGTCGGCGGCCCGGTCGAACGTGTGGCAGTGCCCGGTCGCGGAGAGCATCCCGGCGCCCGTCAGCGACGCGAAGTACGTGGGCGAGAGCAGCACATTGACACCGCCGGCCAGGGCCAGGTCGCAGTCGCCGGAGCGGAGCGCGGTGACGGCGTGCTGCAAGGCCACCAGCGAGCTGGAGCAGGCGGTGTCGACCGCCTCGCTCGGGCCCCGCAGGTCGAGTTGGTGGGAGACCCGGTTGGCGATGACGCTGTGCACGTTGCCGGTGGCGAGGTGGGGATGGGCGGTGTCGCCGCTGCGGGCGAGCAGTTCGGTGTAGTCACTGAGGGTCGCGCCGGCGTAGACACCCGTACGGGAACCGGCGAGCGTCCGCGGATCGCGGCCGGAGTCCTCGATGGCATGCCAGCTCGCCTGGAGGAACAGCCGTTGCTGGGGGTCCATCAGGGCGGCCTCGCGCGGCGAGATACCGAAGAACTCCGCGTCGAAGGCGTCCACGTCGGCGAGGAACCCGCCCTTCGGGCCGGCCCCGTCCGCCCAGGCTCGCACCGGGCCGCCGACCCGCTCGCCGGGCGTGTCCGCGGCGCCGGGAGTGACGCAGTCCCGTCCGGCGAGGAGGTTCGCCCAGAACGCGTCCGCGTCGTCCGCTCCGGGGAAGCGCCCGGCCATGCCGATGACGGCGATGGGCTCCGCACCGGTGGTGGCGGGGAGTTCCGGCGTGGCGCTCGGGGCCGGAGCCTCTGCCGGGGTGGGCACCGTCTCGGCGACGGCCCCGTGGGTCTGTGCCAGGAACCGGCTCAACTCCCGGACCGTGGGGTGTTCGTAGACCGCCACCGGGGTCAGGGCGAGTCGGTACACCTCGTTGAGCCGGTTGACCAGCCGGACCGTCTGCACCGAGTCCATGCCGACGTCCCCGAACCGGTCGTCCGCGCCCAGTACTTGGGCGGGCAGCTTGAGCAGGGCGCACACCTCGGCGGCGACCCGCTCGTGGACAGCCGCTCCGGCCGCCCGCTCACCCGACGCTGCCGCGTTCACGGCGGCAGCGTCGAGCGCGCCGCCGAGCGCGGCGCTGATACGGGCCTGATCGCCATGGCCGACCAGATAAGCGCCGGACTCGATCGTGAGCAGTACGTCCAGGGCACGCAGCGCCTGCGTCGTGGTGAGGGGCCGAAGACCTGTGGTGGACGCGGTGAGCTCGATGACGTCCTGGGGCATGCGCATGCCTCCGTCCCGCCACAGCGGCCAGGCGGCGGAGACGGTGCGCCCGTGCCGCAGGCCGCGTCTGCGCAGTTGCTCGCGCTGTTCGGCGAAGGCGTCGAGGAAACGGTTGGCGGCCGCGTAGTCGCACTGCCCGGCGTTGCCCGTCCAGCCGACGAAGGAAGAGGTCAGCAGCAGGAAGTCCAGGTCGTCGGATGCGGTGAGGCGGTCCAGGAGCAGGGTGCCGTCCGTCTTCGGTGCCAGGACCCGGCGCAGGGACAGGGCGGTCTTGTCAGCCAGCGGGGCGTCGTCCAGCACTCCGGCGGCGTGGACGATTCCCCGCAGACCTCGGCCCAGTTCGCGGGCCCGGTCTAGGGCCGCGCGCAGGGAGTCTTCGTCGGTGATGTCGGCCCGCACGTACTCGGCGCGGGTCCCGTGCCGTGCGAGGTCGGCCAGGAGCCGTTCGGTGCGGGCGGAAGCGGGCGAGCGGCCGAGCAGGACGAGTGCGCCGACGCGGTGCCGCTCGGCCAGATGCCGGGCGATGAGTCGTCCCATCCCGCCGGCTCCGCCCGTGATCACCACAGCGCCGCTGCCCCCGGGGCCCTGGAGGGGTGGTTCCTCGGCGATCGGAGGGACCGGTTCGGGCCGCGGTGTCCAGCGTCGTTCCCCTTCGAGGCGGACCTCGCGGTCCGTGCCCAGCGCCTCGGCCAGTAGGCGGGACAGCGGCGGGAGTCCGGCGTCGGCGACCTCGATCCGGCCGAGCCGCAACCGCACCCCTTCCAGGGCCAGGGACCGGCCCAGCGCGTCCAGCGCGACCCCGGCCGGCTCACCCGGTCCGCACACGACGGTGCAGTCGACCGGGCGTCCGGTCCGCGTCGACCAGCGTGCGAGGGCGAGCGGCAGTCCGGCCGCCGCCTCCAGTGACAGCGGCGGGCTACTGAACTGCCGTACATCAAGGACGACGATCCGCTCTGCCTCGGGGTCCAGGAGCCCCGGTACCGCGTCCGCGTCCGCCGAGCGCAGCACTCGAACGCCGGTCGGCAACGCATCGGGGGTAGATCCCGGCAGCTCGCCGCCGACCGTCACGACCAGCAGCCCGGCGTCGGTGGCCAGGGCGGGCGCGGCACCGGCGAGGGCCCAGGTGGAGCGGTAGAACACCGTCTCGTAGCGGGGCTCGCCTGCGACTCCCGTCACACCAGGTCGGTCTTCCGTCCCCGTCGCGGGCCGGTCCTCGTCGTGCCCGGTCACCCCGCCCGGCAGCAGCGACGCCGTGAGGCGGCCCGGCAGCCAGTGCCGTACGGGTGCGAAGCGTGTCGCCGGAAGCGGGACGCGGTGGCGACCGGGCTCGGCGAGGTCGGCCCAGGGCAGTTCGGCGCCGTGGGCCCACAGCCGGGCGGTCTGGGTCAGGTCCCCGACGCGCATCCGTTCCCGGAGGAAGGCCGTGCCCTGCGGGTCCGAGCCGAACAGGTCCCCGAGTCCCGGCTGACCGCCGAGCCGCCCGCTCACCAGTCCGGGCACGTCCTCGGGGTGCCCGGCGGCGATGCGTTCGAGAGCGGCGTGCAGTTGCGGCCGGTCCGCGGCGGGGAAGGCGATCCGTGCGTCCCGCGCCGGCCGGCCGGTCTGGAGGGTGAAGGCGATGTCGGCGAGCCGGTGGTCCGGGGCGTCCAGGAGAGCGCCCCGCAGCCGGTCCGCGTAGTCCCGTACGTCTGCCCCGTCCCGGCCGGAGAGCGCGATGAGGCAGGGCCCGGACGGGTGATCCCCGCTGCCCGCACTCGGCGTCGGGGGTTCTTCCACGACCAGGTGGACGTTGACGCCCCCGGCGCCGAACGAGCTGAGTCCGGCCCGGAGCGGGCCACCGCGGGCCTGCCACGGCTCGGCGGTGCGCTGGACGAGGAAGGGCGTGTCGGCGAGGTCGACGCGCGGGTTGACCTGGTCCGCGTGCAGGGTCGGTGCCAGCGTGCGGTGGCGCAGCTGGAGCAGCACCTTGGTGAGGCCGGCCACGGCCGCGGCGGACTCCAGATGGCCGATGTTGCTCTTGATGCTGCCGATGCCGCACCGGGCGTCGGGGGCCGCGTGTGCGCCGAACGCCTCGGTCAGGGCGCGTACTTCGATGGGATCGCCGAGCGCGGTGCCGGAACCGTGGGCCTCCACGTAGCCGATGGAGCCGGGCTCGACGCCCGCGGCGCGGTGCGCACGGCGCACCAACTCGGCCTGTGCGGTGGGGCTGGGCACGGTGAAACCGTTGGTCCGCCCGTCGGAGCCCGCGACGGCCGCGCGGATCACGCCGTGGACGTGATCGCCGTCGGCCAACGCCCGGTCGAGCCGCTTGAGCACCACGGCGCCGACGCCCTCGCCGAGCACGAAGCCGTCCGCCCCCGCGCCGAAGGCATGGCACCGGCCGGTTCGGGAGAGCATGCCCATCTGCGCGTACTGCACGTGCCGCGCCGGGTGCAGCACCAGGTTGACACCGCCGGCCACGGCCGCGCCGACCTCACCGCGCCGTACCGCGCCGCAGGCCAGTTCCAGAGCGGTGCCGGAGGCGGAACAGGCGGTGTCCACGGTGAGACTCGGGCCGGTGAAGTCGAAGAGGTAGCTGACCCGGTTGGCGATCTGGTATCCCTCCGCCCACGGGTAGGGGCTTTCGCCCGTGAGCGCGCCCACGGCGCTGAACAGGCCGTAGTCGTTGGCCATCGCACCCACGTACACACCGGTGTCGCGGCCGATGCCGGCAGGTGTGTAGCCCGCGTGCTGGAGGGCCTGGTGGGCGGTCTCCAGGAACAACCGCTGGCGGGGGTCCATCAGTTCGGCCTCGGCGGGAGAGATGCCGAAGAAGAGGGAGTCGAACTCGTCGACGCCGTCGATGAGCGCCGCCCAGCGCGAGTAGGTACGGCCGGGGCCACCGTCCGGGTCGTACAGGGCGTCGTGGTCCCAGCGTTCGCGTGGGACTTCGCCGACGCAGTCCCGTCCGGCGAGCAGGTTGTGCCACAGCTCGTCGATGTCGCGGGCGCCGGGATAGCGTCCGGCCAGGCCGATGACGGCGACGGCGGCGGCGTCCTGGGGGTCGCGCGGTTGCTCCGTCCGCGCCACCGCGGGCGTGGTCCGCGGGGCTTCGGCGCGGGCGACGGGCGCGGGGTGTTCCCGGGCGGCCAGGGTGTCCGCCAGGGCGGCGAGGGTGCGGTGCTCGTACAGCAGCGTGGCCGGCAGTTCGCCGTACCACTGCTCCAGCGCGACGGTGGCGTCCACGACGGCGAGGGAGGAGGGCCGTAGTCGCTCCACCGTGGTGTCGCCGCCCAGGCTCGCGGCCGACACGCCGAGGGTGAGGGAGAGCACCTCCACGATCCGCGCGAGCGCCGTCCCGTGTCCGCCTGCGCCGGACGGGGCCGGTGCCTGCTCAGGCGAGGCCGGGGCTGGCCCGGACGGTTCCGGTGCTTCCGCGGGCGAACCCGGTGGCTGCTCGGCGATCTCCACGAGCGCGGTGTGCCCGGGCTGCGCCAACGGCCGTACGAGGGCGGCCGGTTGCTCCTCCTGCGGCTCCTCCGAGAACGTCTCGGGCCGGAACGTCACGGCGGCGGCCGCATCCACCGGCAGCTCGTACACCACCGACCCGTCGGCCTCCTCGCGCGCCGGGTCGCCGGCCACGGAGTCCAGGAACTTCCGTGCGGGGGCGTTGCGTTCGGTCGGCCGGTGGGTGATGCGCAGGACCGCGCACTCCTCGCGGACCTCTTCGGCCAGCCGCGCCAGGAAGGCGTGCTCGACGCCTTTGCCGAGGACACGGCAGCTCATCAGGAACGTCTCCAGATCGGCGACGTCCCCGGCGGTGCGCAGCAGGGCCGCGCCGACCACGCCGTAGTCGCCGAACCGGTCGGCGACCCGGACGGTGCGGCAGCGCAGGGTCGGGTCGTCCGCGAGCAGGGCACGCAGCTCGGACAGCTGCCGCCGTACCGGCGCGATGGTGAACTGGTTGGTGCGCTGGGTGAGTTGGGCGACCCGCGTGAGCGCGTCGCCCGCCGCCTCGCGGACCTCGATGCGCAGGTCCAGGTCGCGGATGAAGTCGGTGAGCGTGGCGGAGGACGCGCGCAGTTCGCGGCGTCGCCCGGCCGTCTCGTAGAACGAGGCGCGGGCGCGGTCCTCGGCGGTGACCTGGAGGCGGTCGAAGGCCCAGACGCGGTCCAGGAACGCGGGCAGCGCGGCGGGGTCGGCCGGGCAGGTGAGGGCGAGCAGTTGCGGGCAGGCGGCGCGCAGGGCGGCGATCTCGACGGGGTTGTCGTCGATCATCACGAACGAGTCGAGGCCGAGGTCGAGTTCGCGGGCGAGGCTCACGAGGTTGGCGGGCTTGGGTTCCCAGTCGACGCGGCGCGCGGTCAGGTGCTCCTCGCCGAGGGGCATGTCCTCGCGCAGCCGCAGCACCTCGGTGACGTCCCGCGCTTCGTTCTTGCTGGCGAGGCAGAGCAGGACCCCGCGTGCGCGCAGCTCCAGGGCCCACTCGTGCAGCCGTCGGTGTCCGGGCTCGACCGTGACGCCGTGCGGGCCGTCCTCGGCCAGCACACCGCGCCACAGGGTGTTGTCGCAGTCCAGCACCAGCACCTTGGCGGCGGGAACGAACGCGGCGCGGGTGGCCCGGGCGGCGGCGGTGGCGAGGGCCGCGTATCCGGCGGGGGTGTAGGGGATGTGCGCCATGCGCAGCCGTCCGGCGTCGTGCAGTGCGACGAGCGCGGGGCCGCCGCCGCGCCACTCGTCGGCGTCGAGCAGATGCGCTCCCGCGACCGCCGCGAGGGCCTCGGCGAGCCGCGTGCGCAGCGGTGCCGTCGCCGCGGTGTCCGACTGCGGGGCATCGGGGCACAGCAGGACCAGCAGCGGTACGGCGGACCGTGCGCACAGTCCGGCCGCGGCCCGGGCGAACTCGTCGACGGTCCGTGCCGCGTCGTCGCCGAGCCAGTCCTCGACGCGGAGCAGGATCAGGTTGCAGCCGGCCCGGTTGCGGCCCATCTCGCCTGCCGGGTCCAGGAGTTGCTGGAAGACCTGGCCGTAGTCGGTGAACACGGGCTCCAGGCCGAGGTCCAGGCGCGCTGTCCAGGAGCGCAGTTCCTCGTGCAGCGGGTCGGTCGTGAAGGTGGCGGCCACGACCAGGCGCCCGGTGTTCTCCTGGGGTGCCTCGTCGGCACCGGGGGTGTCGAAGCGGTCGACGACGGTGACCTGTCCGTGTTCGGACCCCGAGCCGAGCCGGGCGACCACCGTCGCCGCGACCTGTTCGGTGGCGAGGGCCGGCTCGGTGTCCAGTACGGAGTCGGACAAGGCGGTGGGCATCCGTCCCGGGCGTACGACGGTGCAGGCCAGCTCGGGATGTTCCGCGGCTGCGGCCCGCACCAGGCCTTCCAGGGCCAGCTTGGCGGTGACGTAGTGGGACCAGCCCGGCGGCGGTGCGTCCACCCACGCGGTGGAGACGGCGACCAGGTGGCCGGCGGTCGCGGCGAGCGCGGGCAGCAGTGCCGCGAGGGGGACCCTGGCCAGTTGGAGGGCGTCGCTCAGATAGCCGGCGGCGCGTTCGTCGGTCTCCGGTTCCAGGGCGAGGGCGGTGACCGGTGGGAAGGCGTTGAGAATCAGCACGTCCAGGCGGCCGTGTGCGCCGAGGATCCGGTCGCGGGCGGCCTCGGCCCAGGCGGGGTCGGCGGCGTCGCCGGGCAGCAGGTGCACGCGGTCGGCGTGGTCCCCGAGGCCGGTACGGACCTGTACGGCGTCGTCGGTGCTGCGCCGGTGGCCGAGATAGACGGTGTATCCGGCCAGGGCGAGGGCCTGGGTGAGGCTCGCGCCGAGGCCCCGGCTGCCGCCGACCACCAGCGCGGTGCGGCCGGCTCCGGGTTCACCGGCCGGGACCAGTTCGCGCAGCCGTCCTACGTCGGACGGCGGGGCCGCACGTCGTGCCAGGGCGCGCACCTCGACGCGGCCGAGTCCGGGCAGTGTGCCGGCGAGGTCGATCAGTCCGTAGCGGGAGTCGGCCGAGGCCACCTCCCACTCCCCACCGTCCCCGTGCTCGGCGCTGTCGTAGTGGACGCTCAGGCCGGACACCAGGGCATCGCGGCCGGGCACCTCCATGCCCGCCAGATAGCTGGCCCAGCCCAGCGGGAGGGCGTGCCGGAGGGAGATTCCGGCGGCGTGGGTGCCGATGTCCCGGAGCAGTTCGCGCCATTGGTCGGCGGCGGCCGGGCAGCCGGCGCGGTGTCGCCGACCGGGCCCGGCCCGTTCGGCGGTGACGGTCGCGGCGGTGGTGCGTCGGGGGCCGGGTACGTCCGCCGGGGCGTCGGCGGGTGTGCGGCCGGCCGGGGTGGTGACGGTGAGGTCGAGCAGCAGTCTGGTGCCGTCCGTGACCTGTACGCGAAAGCCGTCCTCGGTGCGTTCGGCGGTGCGGCGGTAGGTCTGGTCCGGGTAGGCGGGCGCGTGGAAGCGGGCGGCGACGCCGGTCAGCCGGCGGGGTGTGCGCCGGGCGGGCAGGGCCGCGAGGGCGTACAGGGTCACCAGCGCGCCGTGTGCGATGGGGCGGCCGAAGGAGGTGCGGGCGGCGTAGTCGGCGTCGGTGTGCAGGGGGTTGGCGTCACCGCTCGCGGCGGCGAAGCGCCGGATGTCCTCTTCGCTGATGCGGAACTCGCTCGACGGCACCTCGGTCACCTCTCCGCGCCGACGGGCGCCGCGTCACGAATCTTGTCGATCAGCCCGGTGAGCACCTGGCCGGGACCCACCTCGCGCAGGTGCGGTGCCGGCAGCCTCAGCAGGTGGCGCACCGACTCGGTCCACCGCACCGGCGACGTGAGCTGCCGCTGGAGTTCGCTCGCCAGCCGGTCGTCGGTGTGCGGGCGGGCGGTGGTGTTGGCGACGACCGGAATGCGCAGCGGGGCGAGGCGGTGCCGGCTCAGGACCCGGCCGAACTCCTCGGCTGCCGCCGCCATGTGGCGGGAGTGGAAGGCGCCGCTGACCCTGAGCGGGATCACGGCTTCCGCGCGGGTGCCGAGTGTGCGGCTCGCGTCCCGGACCGCGTCCCCGGTACCGGAGACGACGATCTGGGTGGGGGCGTTGAGGTTGGCGATGTCGACGTCCGGGTGCGCGGTGAGCACCTCGCGCACCTCGTCCTCGGACAGACCGATCACGGCCGCCATCGCGCCCGGCCCCGCCTTGGCCATGGCCTCGGCACGGTGTCGCACCAGCTCAAGGCCGGTCAGGAAGTCGTAGGCGCCGGCCGCGAACAGCGCGACGAATTCGCCGAGGCTGTGCCCGGCCACGTAGTCGGGTACCTCGCCGCTCTCCCGCACCAGGTCCAGGTAGCCCAGCGCGCCGACGACGTAGAGCGAACACTGGGTGTAGCGGGTGTCGGCCAGTTTGTCCGCCGGTGCGTCCAGGCAGAGTTCCTCGATCGAGTAGCCGAGCAGGGCGTCCGCGCGCCTCACCAGATGGGGGTAGCGAGGGAAGAGCTCGCGTCCCATGCCCTGCCGGTGGGCGCCCTGGCCGGGGAAGAGGTGGACAAGGGTCATGACGGGTCCCTCCGAGAAGAGGTAGGCGCGGGTGGGACGCGCGGGGCCGGACGGACGGCGGGGGCGGCCGGGTTCCTCAGGTGCGGACCAGTGCTGCCAGCCGGGTCCGCAGCAGTCGGGCGGCCTCGGTCATCAGCAGGTCGGCGAGGGTGTCGGGATGGCGGGCGCGCCAGTTCTCCAGCTCGGTGCCGGCGAGATAGCCGTTGAGGGCGCCCATGGCGGGTCCGCAGGCCACCTGGTAGTCGACCCGCCGGTCACTGCTGCCGGACATGGCGAGCCGGGTGGAGTGCACGAAGTACCACTTGAAGACGAGCGCCATGCGGTGCTTGGGGTCGGCGTCCGCGCGGGCGAGTTCGGCCGGGTCGCGTGTGGCGTAGTAGCCGGCGGTCTCCTGCCAGATCTCCTCGAAGCGCCGCCGGAAGAAGCGTTCCTGGAGCTGGCGGCGGGTCGGCTCGTCGATGGCGTCCAGGGAGTCGTAGCGCCGGTAGAGGTCGTACAGCTTGTTGGCGCGGGCGGGAAAGAAGAGGCCCTTGCCGAGGACCTGGGCGCGGGCGCCGATCTCCAGCATGTCGCCGGCCGGGACCATCATGGTGTCCTGGACGCCGGCCGACTGGAGCAGGTCCTTGACGTCGTCGGCGGTACCGGCCTCCGGCGTGCACTGGTTGATGCTGCCCGTCAGCACGAAGTCGGCGCCGAGCAGAAAGGCCGCGGCGACCGCCTCGGGGGTGCCGAGACCGCCCGCCGCGCCGACGCACACGGACCGCCCGACGCTCGCGGTGTCACGCACCCGGACGATCTCCGGGAGCACGGTGATCAGTTGCCGCTGATCGGTGTGGCCACCGGAGTCCGCCTCCACGCACAGGTCGTCCGCCATCGGCAGGTACGGCGCCAGCGCGGCCTCCTCGGCGCTGAGCGCACCGCTGTGCAGCAGCGCCGAGACCAGGTGGGCCGGGGCGGGTGCGAGGAAGGCTCGGGCGGACTCCGGCCGGGAGACCTTGCCGAGCACGCTGTTCGGCACGGCCACGGAGCCGTCGTCGCGCCGATGCACACCGGTGAGCCGGTAGCGGACCAGCGCCGCGCTGGGCTGGAGGAAGGCGGCGGCCTCCACGCGCCGCACGTCCCGGGCGAGGAGGAGGTCGACCGTCTGTTCCTCCCGGCGCGGCTGGTCCGGATGGGCCAGCAGGTTCATGCCGAACGGGCCGTCGGGACCGACCTCGGCGCGGATGCGGGTGATGGCCTCGTCGATCTGTTCGGGGCGCAGGCCGCCGGTGCCGAAGTAGCCGAGCAGCCCCGACCGGCCCATTCTGGCGACCAGCGCGGCGGAGGCGATTCCCTTGTACATCGAGCCGCTGACGTAGGCGAGGCGTACACCGTGACGACGGCGGAACGCGGCGCTGCCGAGCGCCTCGCCGTCTGCCTGCCGTACGCCGGCGGGTGCGAACCCGTCCAGGGTGGTCATCTCGCGGGTACTCCTCGGATAGGTGCGGCCGCGGGGGCGCGGCCCGCGTACGCAGAGCGCGGCGCGCAGCCCCACGGGGGCGTCAAGGCGGTGGCACATCCACAGTTCGGGCGCACGTACGGAGGCGGTCGGGCGCAGCACGGGACGCCCGTCGCGCCAGGTGAAGTCGACGTCCCCGAACGGCAGACGCAGTCCGAGGCCCATGGCCTTGGCGAGGGCTTCCTTCAGCGTCCACAGCTGGATGAAGGCGGGATGCCGGTCTCTGCCGGGCAACGCTGACAGCGTTGTCTGCTCGGCGGGCGACAGGCAGCTGCGCAGTGGAGGCGGATCGTCGTCCGCGAGCCGTTCGATGTCCACCCCGACCGGCCTGCCCGTGGAGATCGCGACGAGCGCGACACCCGCCGAATGGGAGAGGCTGAACTCCCGGCTGTCGCCGAGGTGTTCGGCGATACGAGGCTTGCCGTACCGGTCCCGGGTGAAAGCCCAGTCCCCGGGCGGTACAGACGTCCCTTCGGACAGCGCGTGCCGCAGCAGCCAGTGGGCGCGGATGTACTCGTCCCGGTCGGCGGACCGCAGGAAGTCCTCGGCGCGCCGCCGTTCGTCGGCGGCGAGCACCCGCAGGCGGTCCTGACGGATGTCGTCCCCCTCGCCCGAGACGGGCCGGGCGAGGCGCAGGACGATGTCGGGCTCAGGTGAGACCGGCTGACGGACCGACGGGTTCCGGGCGTCGGTGCCCGCGGTCACCCGCCCAGGGTGGCGGTCTTCTCGCGTTCCCCGTAGGTCGTCACCACGTTGGGGATCTCCCGGGCGATGAACCCGAAGAGATGCTGGGTGCGGTCGAGCCGCTGCCGTCGCTCCGGGGTCTCGTCCTTGAGCATCTCCTGCGCGTCGCACAGGATGCGGTCGAACTCCGGGATGTTCGCGAAGACTTCGAGAACGGCGTTGGGCCAGGACTCGTCGTTCATGTGCAGCGCGTACTCGTCGGTGCCCGGGACGTCCCTGCGCAGGACCACGCGGGCCGGGACGAGTTGGTCGGCGACGCGGTCGATGGCCGCGCGCGTGGTGCCGAGGCGGGCGATGAGTTCCGCGGTGGTCTGCTCGACCGGGTCGCTGATCATGAGCCAGCCGATGACGTGCCCGCGCTCGTGCGGCATGCCGTCGTTGCGCCAGTAGTAGTCGGCGACTCCCTCGACGATGATGCGCTCGGCCGCGCTCAGACCCTCCAGTGCGGCGCCGGCTTCGTTCGCATCCGTTCCCATAGGTATCCCCCATCCCTTCGGGCAGTGGCCCGCGTCAACCCGCACTGGTTTCCAGTGGGGTGCGCACATCATGGACGACCGGTCTGGAACGAACCTGACACAAATCTGCAATGGCTGATCACACATGGTGTCCGCCCGGCAGGGGCCATTGCCTCCTACCGTGACGAGTCGGTCACGTGTTCTGATGTGCGCGGTGATGCAGTCCCCCACAACTGACGAAGGAACGGCATTGTCCGATGACTTCAACTTTCGCCTGCTAGGAGCCATGACCGCACGTCAGGGGGTTCGTCACATCAGACTCGGCCCCGCGAAACAGCAGTGCGTGCTGGCCGCCCTCCTGATAGACGCCAACCGCCTCATCCCGGTCGACGCGCTCCTCGACCGCGTCTGGCACGACGCACCTCCGGCCACCGGCCGGGCGGTCCTCTACAGCTATGTGGCAAGGATCCGCCGATTACTGCCCCCCTTCCCGGCGGAGCCCGGAGGGCCGGCCATCGTCCGCTCGGCGGGTGGCTACATGGCCCGGGTCGCCCCCTCCCACGTCGACCTGCACCGCTTCCGTGGGCTCGTCGTCTCCGCCCGCGCGGTCGCCGCGTCCGAACCGGCGCTGGCCGCCGAGCGCTACCGTGCCGCGCTGGGCCTGTGGCAGGGCGAACCCCTGCTCGGCCTCACCGGCCCCTGGGTGGAAGCGGTGCGCGAGGCACTCACGGTCGAGCGGACCTCGGCACTGACGGAATGTCACGCGTCCGAACTGCGGGCCGGACGGCACCTCACACTCCTGCCGGAGCTGGAGGCTATCGCCACCGAACGCCCCTACGACGAGGCCTCGCTGCGCCACCTGATGACGGCCTTGCACCGATGCGGCCGCGGCGCCGAAGCCGTCGCCCGCTACAACCGCACCCGCCGGCTCCTCGCCGACGAACTCGGCCTCGACCCCAGCCCCGCCTCGCAGGAGCTGTACCAGGAACTGCTCCGGGCAACCGCCATGGCAGGCACAGCACCGGAGTCCCCAGGCCCGCTCACCGAGACCGGCCCGGGCATCCCGGCACCGGCCCGGCCGGCCCAACTGCCCCCGGCCTGCCCCACGTTCACCGGACGTTCCGAAGAACTCCGCCTGCTTGACGACATCTTGACGAACAGAACCAGCCAGAGACGGACGCTGATCCTCGAAGGACTGGCGGGCGTCGGCAAATCCACGCTCGCCCTGCACTGGTCGCACCGCTCCCGAGCGGAGTTCCCGGACGGCGAGTTGTACGTCGATCTGCACGGCAGCGGCCCCCAGCCCCCGCTCGACCCCGCGACCGCGCTCGCCCGCTGTCTGCGCCAGCTCGGCATCTCCGTCACCCCGAACCCGGGTGACTGGGACGAACTGTCCGCGCTGTGGCGGTCGGTCGTCGCGGAGCGGCGCCTGCTCCTGTTGTTCGACGACGCCGCCGACGCCGAACAGGTGGAGCCCCTGCTGCCGGGCGGACACGGTTGCGCCACGGTGATCACCAGCCGCAGACGCCTGGACCGCCTCGTGGTCCACCACCACGCCCAACGACTGACGGTGCCCGCTCTCACCACACCGGAGTCCACCGAACTGCTGAAGCTGCTCGTCGGTCCCTCCCGGACCCGGGCCGAGCCAGAGGCCGCCGCCCGGCTGACGGAAGCCTGCGGGGGGCTGCCGTACGCCATCCAGGTACTCGCCGCCCGACTGCATCTGCGCCCGGAGGCCTCCCTGACCACCGCGGCCCGGCAACTCGACGCCTGCTCACCGTTGAACGTGCTGCGCACCGACTCGTCCGACCTCATCTCGGTACGCACACTGCTGGACCCGTCCTTCGCGTCCCTGCCCGGCGAGGCGCAACGGCTCTTCCCCTATCTGGGCTCCGTCCCCACCAGCTCGTTCCGCGCGGAACACTTCGCCTCACACGCCCGGTGCACACCTGCGCAGGCGGAGCGGGTGCTCGGCGCTCTCGTCCGGGAGCATCTGCTGGCCGAGGACGGACCACAGGAGTACGTCGTGCACCACCTGGTCCGCTGCTACGCCGCGGAGCACCGCACCAAGGCGAGCCGCCCCTCACCACTGCACGGCACAGCCCCCTACCCGCCGACCCCGAGCGACCAACGGCCGGCAGGCCGCCCGAACGTCGCACGACACCGCCAACACCTCGACCGCCCGGCCACACTCAACCCACCGGGGTGACCACCCGCGCAGACCGCTGGGTCACCGGGAAGACGGACAGCCCGATGACCTCAAGACAACGGTGGCAGGTGACGACTGGCTCGCGGCGGGCGGCAGGGAGTTGTTCGGCTGCGGGCTGGGCGGTCATCCCGGTAGCGGCACGGTCCGCGTGTCCGGCGAGGATCGCGGTGAGTTTGCCCGCGGCCCAGGTTTCGGCCTGGTAACTCCCGGGCGGATGCAAGGCGTGCGTGCCCGTCCAGCAGTACTCGGCGACGTGGACCAAGTCGAGCAGGACATTCCGGCGGACGCCACGGCGGTCGGCCTCGGCCTGGATGAGGTCGAGTTGGTGGCGGGCGCCGTAGACGAGCACGATCCGTTCCCGCGGGTGCTGCGGGTTACGGGTCGCGGGCGTCAGCCTGCGCGAAGGTGTCGGCGGTGACCTGTCCCGGGGGACGGATCACTGAGGCGGTACACCATTTCCGCTCTGCTCCCGGCCCAGCCCCGGTGGCCGGCTCTCCCCGCAGCCGCCGGGCGGGTGACTTCACGCAAGGCTTCGGGGCGCATCATCACGCCTTACCGGCGCTTACCGAGCTCGGTTCCGCAGCGTCGCTCGATCGCGTGTCACCGATCTGAAGCTCCAGAAACGGATCACGGCCGGACGCGCGGGGATCCCTCTGTTCCACCACCGCCCGCCACAACCCGAGTCCTCCGGTCGGCGGATCGCCGGACTCAGCCGACCCGTGGCCCACGGCGTGAACGGGCGCTGAAGCGCACCTGCGTATGGACCCGGTAGCCCTCGAGAGACGTCTCCGTGTGGGTGGCGAGTGCGGTGAGGGCGGGCAGGACCGTGGCGGGGTCGGCATCCGGCCGGAGCCACGCATGGAGACGTACGTGCAGGTCCTTTCGGCGGGCCAGTACACGGGTGCGGCAGCGGGCGACGCCCGTGATCGCGACCGCGTGTTCGGTCAGGGCGTCCTCCAACGCTCTGGTGCGCAGGGTGCTGCCCGGCGCGGGCAGCACCACGAACGGGCGGAAGCCGCTGCTCAGTTGGCGTGTGCACCAGAGGGCGAGGAGGACGGTCGCGGTGATCGAGCCCGCCATGATCACAGGCGTCCACCACCCCTGGGCGCGAACTGAGGCAAGGCCCCCGAGGTCCACAGGCGCGGTGTGGGCGCCGGGGGCCCGGGTGACGGCCAGCCACCCGGCAGGGGTGACAAGTGCCAGACCGACCAGGGCCAGGGTGACCCGGTTGAGAGACCCACGCACGGACCGCATCAGGGGTTCGCTCCTTGGAACATCATGTCCTCGGTGCCGACGGCGCGTGCACGGCTTGTCTCCGCGCCGGCGCTTTCCGTCCCGGGGTACCACGCGTCCTCGGGACGGACCCGGGTCCGCAACCGCGGGCCGCGCCGCAGGCCGCACGAGTCCAACGTCCGCCGGGCCGCGCACTCCACCTGGTGCTGTGCGCCGGCCCGGTCGCCGAAGGCGAGGCGGGCCCGGACGGTGACGCTGCGACGCCGCACGCGCACCTTGACCTCGCTGATTCCCTGCGTGCCGGCCACGGCGTGTCGGACCAGCGCCGCGACCGCCGTACGGTCCATCGCCGCCCTCAGTCGTGGCGCGGACGAGGTGAGCGTGAGCAGTCGGCGGTGTCCGGGCGTGACGGCCACAACGATCAGCAGCAGGCCGAGGGCGGCGAGCCCCGTGGCGCCGAACGCGACGGCCGGATCGCCGGGGTCGTGCCGCGACAGCCAGTGCAGCGCGTCCGTGCGCCAAGAGGCCGCCGGGCGGTGAGCGAGGTGCACCTGGACGACGTCGAAGGCGAGCGCGCCGCAGGCCACCGCGGCAGCCAGGGTGAGCAGCGCCATCGGCAGTCGGCGTGGCGACCACCAACGCAACGGAGTCCGCGAGGGGGCGAGTTCCACCGCGGACTCCGCGGCAGCGGACCTGCCCGGCGCCGGTGCGAGCGCGGCCGGCCTCGGGATCAGTGCGGTGACACCGACGCGTACCGCCCGGATGTCCATGCCGGTCAACCGGCGCGTGCGGTCGCCGACATGGTCCTGGAGCCCTCGGACCGCCGCGGGCAGTGGCGTCGGGTAGGGCAGGGCGACGGACACCGAGACGTCCGCTCGGCGTCCGCGCACGACGGCCGTCGCCTTTCCGGCTCGGGCGCTCTGGAGGGGCAGGGCCTCGGTTGCCGCCCGTTCGGCGATCTTGCGAACCACCTTGTCAGCGACGGTCGTTGTGCCTCGCTCACCGGCGGCCGTGCTCATCGACGGCTCCGCTCGTAGGCCTCGCGCAGGTCCTGGACGCCGCGCCCGCCGTCGAACCACTGGCCCACCATCCACCCGAGACCGCCCAGGGCGGCCACGAGAAGGAAGGCCCCGAAGCCTCCGAAGCAGCCGGCGAAGGCCAGTGCCATACCCGCGATCATCCCGGCGAACGCTCTGCTCGCTGCCACGTCATGTCCCCTTCCCGCTGTGCCGTTTTCCCGCTGTGCCGTATTTCCCGCTGTGCCGTACGACGGTTCGTTCACTCCACTCGAACGCTCGTCGTCGGGCTCTCGGCGTCGTCCTCCGGCAGGTGTACGTCGTTGACCGTGACGTTGACCTCCACGACTTCGAGGCCGGTGATGCGCTCCACGGCGGCGATCACGTTCTCCCGTACGTCGCGGGCCACGTCGGCGATCTCGACGCCGTACTCCACCACCAGGTCGAGTTCGATGGCCGTCTGCCGCTCGCCCACCTCGACCTTGACTCCGCGTCCGACGTTCGGCCGGCCGCCCGGCACACGGTCGCGTACCGCGCCGATGGTGCGCGACAGGCCGCCGCCCATGTCGTACACGCCGGGGATCTCCCGGGCCGCGATGCCCGCGACCTTCACGACGACGACATCGGCGATCGAGGTCCTGCCACGGTCCGCGGCGGGCTGGTCGGCGCCTGCGGTACCGCCGGACACGGCCGTCGTGCTCTGCGGCGGCCTGCCGGTCCGGGGGATGGAGACGTCCTCGGCTGTCGCGGTCTGTGTGGTCATGTCGCGTTCCTTTCCGCATGGCTGTCGAGTTGCTCTCACCTCTTGGACCCGCGTCCTCCGCGTCTGTGACGCGGGTCCGCAAAAAGGAGGGGCAGGGCACCGCTGATGCGGTGCCCTGCCCCGGACTGCCTGTCAGCCGGCGGGCATCAGGACGGTGTCGATGATGTAGACGTTGGCGTTGGCGGTCTTCACGTTGCCGCAGACCACCTTGGCGGAGTCGTTGACGGTGTACGACTCCCCCGAACCGGACGTGGTGAGCTTCGACTTCTCCAGGGTGTCGAAGGAGCCGTTCTCCAGGTCCTCGGGGGCCAGCTTCTGGCCCACCACGTGGTAGGTGAGGATCTTCGTCAGCTGGGCCTTGTCGTTGAGGACCTTGTCCAGGGTGGCCTTGGGAATCTTCGCGAAGGCGTCGTTGGTCGGCGCGAACACGGTGATGTTCTGGGCGTTGTTGAGGGTGTCGACCAGGCCGGCCTTCTTCACCGCCGTCACCAGGGTGGACAGCGCGGGGTTGTTGGAGGCGGCGGTGGCGACCGGGTCCTTGGCCATGCCGTCGAAGGAACCGGCGCCGTCCTCGGGTACCGCCGAACAGGCCGCACCGAAGGGCTCGTCCGAGGAGGTGGTGGCGTCGGAGCCGGCCATGGCGTCGTCGGACGCCGAGGCGGACGCCTTGCTGGAGGAGTCCGAGGTGGTGGAGTCGCTGCTGTTGTCCGAGCAGGCGCTGAGGGCGAGCGGGAGCACGGCGGCCGCGGCCGCGGTCATGGCGATGCGACGGATACGGGTGTTCACGGTGTTTCTCCTGTGGGTTGGCGCAGCCGAAACCGCGTTCATAGGGGGTGGGGAAGGTGGCTCGGGGGGTCAGTCGACGGTCACCACGACCGAGTGCCGTCCGCTGGCGCCGTCAGGGAGCGTGCGGGTGCGTTTCTCGGTCTGCACCGCGCCGGTGCGGTCGGTGGCGCGCACCGTGAGGATGTGGCCGCCCTTGGTGGCCTGCCAGGCGAAGGACCACTGGCGCCAGGTGTCACGGGAGTCCTCGGCTGCGAGCCGGGCCTCCTGCCACGGTCCGTCGTCGATGCGCACTTCGACCTTGTCGATGCCCCGGTGCTGCGCCCAGGCGACTCCGCCGACCATGACCGTGCCGGCCTTGGGGCGGGCGAAGGGCTTGGGGGTGTCGATCCGGGACTGCGTCTTGACCGGCGCCCTGCGGGACCATCCACGCCTGACCCAGTACGGGTCGTAGGCGTCGAACGTGGTGAGCTCGATGTCCTTGATCCATTTGCAGGCGGAGACATAGCCGTAGAGGCCGGGCACCACCATCCGGACCGGGAAGCCGTGCTCGAAGGGCAGGGGTTCGCCGTTCATGCCGAGGGCGAGGAGGGCGTCGCGACCGTCCATCACGTCCTCGACGGGGCTGCCGATGGTCATGCCGTCCACCGAGCGGGCCACCAGCTGGTCGGCCGCACCGCCCCGGGAGGGCGCCTCCACTCCGCACTCGGCCAGCAGGTCCGCGAGACGTACGCCGATCCAGCGGGCGTTGCCGATGTAGGGGCCGCCGACCTCGTTGGACACACAGGTGAGGGTGATGTCGCGCTCGACCAACTCCCGCCGCAGCAGGTCGTCGAAGGAGAGCGTGAGCGCACGGGTGACGCCCCGGCCGTGGATGCGCAGCCGCCAGGTCGTCGCGTCCACCCGGGGCACCACGAGTGCGGTGTCCACGCGGTAGAAGTCCTCGTTCGAGGTCGTGAACGCGCTGATGCCGGGAATCCTCAGCCCCGCTCCCCTGGGCACGGCAGGGGCGGCCGAAGCGGGCGCGGGCAGGACCACGTCCTCGCGTGAGGCGATCGCGTCCTGGCCGCGCGATCCGTTGAGGACGCGGCCCAGCGCGCCGGCCGCGGCGGACCCGGCAGCGGCGGCTGTCGCGGCGATCACGAACCCGCGGCGGTCCCACCCCTGCCCGGGGGACATGCCGGTCTCCTCGTCCGCGGTCGGGGCGGACGCCGGCGCGCAGGGCACGAGACGGCCCGCGAGCACGAACAGGACCACGGCCCCCACGACCGCGCCCACCACGGACGGCAGGGCGTCGGCGGGGCGGGTCGAGTCCGGCCGGCCGGTGGCCGCCACAGCCCCGACGACCCCGAACAGCAGAACTCCCGCCGCCCCGGTTCGCCGATGGCGCAGCGCGAGAATTCCCAGCGCCAGGGCGAACAGCGCGAGAACGGCGAGAATTCCGAGCTGGAGAACCAGTTTGTCGTCGGTGCCGAAATTCCGGATAGCCCAGTCCTTCACACCGGCCGGTGTGCGGTCGATCGCCGCGCCTCCCACCGCGACGACCGGACCGGCCTGCGGGCGTACCCACGCCGACACCAGCTCAGCGACGGCGAGCGCGGCGAAACCCGCCAGAGCACCGCTCAGTGCCCCGAGCACCGGCCTCGTCGGCCGGCGGGAATTCCGCGGTGCTTTCTCGTTCTCCGTCACGTGGGGAATCCGGGCCTGAAAGAGCGGCGGATTGGTCGGCCACTCGATCGGATGAAGTGGGTTTTCAGACCAATCCGAACCCGTTCCCGCTACGGATTCCACGGCTCCCTGAGCATCCGTACGCCTGTCTGCGCGGGAAGTGCCGCGTAACAGGAGGCGGCACCGCCGTGTCCAACCTCCAGGACGAGACGAGAGGAGCCGCCCAGTGGCGGGGGCCCGCAGACAGACCGCACCACCGGACGCGCGAGGCGAGATCGACGACACCCTGCTGGCCGTCCGGGCCGCGGAAGGGGACGAGGACGCGTTCGCCGTGCTGGTGCAACGCCACGCTCCGGCGCTGCTCCGGCTGGCCACACGCCTGCTCGGCTCCCGCACGGAGGCGGAGGACGCCGTCCAGGACGCGTTCATCAGCGCCTGGCGACGGCTGCCCGAGTTCCACGGCCGGTCCGCCTTCGGCACCTGGATATACCGGATCGTCACCAACCGGTGCCTGAACGTGCTGCGCGCCCGCAGGCCGCTGGCGCCGCTGGAAGCGGTGGGAGAGCTGCCCGCGCCCGAGCACGCGGTCTCCCCCGCCCGGATCACGGAGGCCCGGGACGCGGTCCGTGACCTGCGGGACGCCCTCGACCTGCTGTCGGCCGAGCAGCGCGCCTGCTGGGTGCTGCGAGAACTGGACGGCCGGTCCTACGAGTTCGTCGCGGACGCGGTCGGCATCAGCCAGGAGGCCGTCCGCGCCCGTGTCTTTCGTGCACGACGCTGCCTGACACACGCACTGGGGGCCTGGCGATGACAGCACACACCGACACCCACACCGGCGGCGACGACGAGCGGCTGGCCTGCGGCAGGCTGCTGCCGCGGGTCTGGGACGACTGGGAACAGCAGGTCGACGACCCTCATCTGCGGAGCTGCCCGCACTGCCGGCAGGCGGTGAGCGATCTCGACCAGCTGGAGTCCGCGGTACGCGGCCTGCGCGAGGAGGGGGCCGACACCTCCGACTACGACACGTCCACGCTCACCCGACGGGTCATGGACGTCGTACGCCTCGAACTTCGCCCGGGCCGTCCCCTGCCCCTGGGAGAGCCGGACGAGGACCTGTGGATCATGGAGGCGGTCGCCGCCCGCACGTTGCGGGCGGCCGCCGAGTCGGTGCCTGGCGTACGGGCCGGCTCCTGCCGTCTGCGGCCCGGCGCCACCGGCGACGGGACCGTGTCCGGACCTGTCGACGTCACCCTCGACATCCACGCACCGGCCGACGCCTCCCTCCCCGACCTCGCCGAGCGCGTCCGCGACCGGGTTCGGGAAGCCGCGGACCACGAGCTGGGCCTGACGACGGCGACCGTGGACATCCGCGTCACCGACCTCCTCGACACCCCGGCCGACGGCCAGGAAGGACCCGCCCGATGACCCGGACCACCGTGCACGGCACGCTCACCGCGGAGATCGCCCGTGCCGTGGAGGACCTCCCCGGCGTCGCCTTCCTCCGGCCCGGACTCGGCGGACGGCTGCGGGCCGCCCTGGTCCGGCCGGAACCCGGCGCGGACCCGGCGTCCCCGGCGGGGGTACGGCTGGCCCGGCCGGGCGGTACCGGGCCCTGGCTCGTCGAGATCCACCTCGTCGCGCGGCGGGCGGCACGCACGGTGGACGTCGCCCGCGCCGCCCGCCGCACCGTCGAGGAACAGTTGTCGACGGCGCTCCCGGGGCAGAGCGCGCGGGCGCGCGTCACCGTGACCGTCACGGGCCTGGTCTGAGCATCCGCTCCGGTGGACACACACCTACGGATGCGGCGGCGGAGACGTGATCATGACGTGCGCGAAAACGGTCCAGACGCCCGCGGCGACGGCTGCCAGGCGGAACCTGCGCCGCCGGGCGAGCGAGACCGGATCAGGACCGTCACCCACGGGCAGACCGGCCGGGAGCGGTGCCGGACCGGGAGCGACCGGGGCCGCCCGGAACTCCGCCGGTACACGGGGCGAGGCGGCCGGGCCGGCCGGCGCCGGGACCTGGCCCTGGACCAGACCCTGGGCCAGGCCGTTCAGGAACGCCGCGTAGGCGGCCCGGCGCAGCCCCGTCGGTGCGGTACGCCCCGCTTCCCAGGACCGGACCGTCACGACCGTCACCCCGAACGCCGTGGCCACCTGCTGTTCGCTGAGATGCCAGGCGCGCCGCAGCCGGAGGCGCTCCTCGGGCCGGGGCAACGGCGCCCGGCCGTCGCGGCGGCGGGGGTGGGACGGCATGGGCGCCTGGAGAACTTCACTGATCGTCATGACCGTATGACAAGCCGTCCCTACCACTTGTGATCGCGTCCGGGCGAATACACCCGTATGCCGTACGTCGCGCGAGCGGAACAGCCATCGCACCACCACATCTCAGGAAGATCACTCCTCACCCAATCCGCCCCGGTCGCAGCTTCGGATTACGCGCGAGATCCATGTCCGTGGCCGACCCGACCAGGAGGAAAGGCGATGTCACACACGTCAGGAAGCGCCGCAAGCGAGCGGAGGCGGCACACGGCCGTGATCGGCAGCGGGGTGGCGGGACTGACCGCCGCGCACGTACTGGCCCGCGCGCACCACGTCACGCTGTACGAGGCCGACGAGCGGCTCGGCGGGCACGCCCACACCCACGAACTGGAGTCACACGGCAGGACGCACCACGTGGACTCCGGCTTCATCGTGCACAACCGCCGGACCTACCCCAACCTCCTGCGTCTCTTCGACGAACTCGGTGTCACCACGCAGGAGTCGGAGATGAGCATGTCGGTGCGGTGCGAGGGCTGCGGCCTGGAGTACGCCGGCGCCCGCGGCCCCTCCGGGCTGCTGGCCCGGCCCCGCAACGCCCTGCGCGGGGCCTATCTCCGCATGCTCACGGAGGTCCCCGCCTTCCACCGGGCAGCCCGGCGCCTCCTGGGCCGGCCCGGCGAACAGGCCCTCACCCTCGGGGAGTTCCTGGACCGGGAAGGCTTCACCCCCTACTTCCGTACCCACTTCATGACCCCGGTCGTGTCGGCGGTGTGGTCCTGCGACGCGGACACCGCCCAGCGCTATCCGGCCGCCTACCTGTTCCGCTTCCTGGAGCACCACGGGATGCTCTCGGTGGGCGGGTCGCCGACCTGGCGGACCGTGACCGGCGGTTCTCACTCCTATGTGGAGCGAGTGGCCGCCCGCCTGGACTCGGTGTGCCTCGGCACTCGGGTCCGCGTCCTGCGCCGGCACCCCGACGGGGTCAGCGTCACCACGGACGACGGCACCACACGGTCCTACGACTCGGTGGTCGTCGCCACCCACCCGGACCAGGCCCTGCGGCTGCTGGCCGATGCCACACCCGAGGAGAAGGAGGTCCTCGGCGCCTTCCGGTACACGCGCAACACCACACTGCTGCACACCGACACCAGCCTGCTCCCCCGGGCGCGCGGGGCGCGGGCCTCGTGGAACTACCTGATGCCGTCCTGCACGGCGGGCGCCGACCGGGTGCGGGTCAGCTACGACATGAACCGCCTCCAACGCCTCGACGCCGCCGACACGTTCGTGGTCACCCTCGGCGGCGAGGACCGCGTCGACCCCGAGCGGGTGCGCGCCCGCATGGTCTACGAACACCCCGTCTACACCCCGGAGTCGGTGGCCGCCCAGCGACGTCTGCCCGAACTGGGCACCTCCGTCACGGCGTTCGCCGGCGCCTACCACGGCTGGGGCTTCCACGAGGACGGCTGCCGCTCCGGCGTGACGGCCGCGGCCACCCTGGGGGTGCGATGGTGACGACACCCGCGCCCACGCCCGCCCTGTACCGCTGCGCGATCACCCACGTGCGCACCGCGCCCCAGCGTTACGCGCTGCGCCACCGGACGTACATGTGGCTCGTCGACCCCGACCGGCTCCCCCGACTCCCCCTGCCGCTCCGCGCATTCGCCCGCTTCGATCCACGCGACCACTTCACCGGCCGCCACCCCTCCATCCGCGCGGGCCTGGACTCCTTCCTGGCCGGCCACGGCGTCGACCTGGAGGGCGGACCGGTGGTGATGCTGACCCACGCACGCGTACTCGGTCACGTGTTCAACCCGCTCACCCTCTACTGGTGCCACGGCCCCGACCGCACCCCGCGGTGTGTCGTCGCCGAGGTGCACAACACCTACGGCCGGCGCCACAGCTACCTGCTCCGACCGGACGCCTCCGGGGTGGCGGAGGTCGACAAGGCGTTCTACGTCTCGCCGTTCTTCCCGGTCGACGGCCGCTACCGCATGCGTCTGCCCGCCCCCGGGAGCCGGCTCGATCTCACCGTGCATCTGGAACGCGAGGACGGCAGACCGTTCACCGCAACCGTTCGCGGCACACGGCACGAAGTGAGGGCGGGCACGCTGCTGCGCCGTCCCTGGTCCACGCTCGCCGTCTCCGCGGCCATCCGCCTGCACGGCATCCGCCTCTACCTGCGCGGGCTGCCCGTCCAGCCCCGACCCGACCACCAGAACACGGAGAACCCCGCATGACGACAGCCGAACGCCGATCCGCCGACGCGGGGCGGACCGTGACCGTGCCCCCCGTACAAGGGGGCGTCGACCCGGACCGCCGGCCCGACATCACCTCACCACCCGCCGTCTCCCGGGCCAGAACCTCCGTCGCCGCGGCCGTCGTACGACGGGCTCTGCGCAACCTGCCGCTGCACGTCCGGTTCCCCGACGGCACCTCACTCGGCCAGGGCGGTCCCGCGCTGGACATCCATGACCCGACGGCCTTCCACGGCCGCATCGGCGGCCAGGGTCTGGTCGGCTTCGGCGAGTCCTACATGGCCGGCGAGTGGGACGCGCCCGATCTCGTGGCCGTCCTCACCGTGCTCGCGGCGAACGCGGCCGAGCTCGTTCCCGCACCGCTCCAGCGGCTGCGGGGGCTGTGGGCCCCGCGTCGGCCGTACACCGAACGCAACACCCCCGACGGCTCCCGGGACAACGTCAGCCGCCACTACGACCTGTCCAACGACCTGTTCGCCCTCTTCCTCGACACCACCCTCAGCTATTCCTCGGCGCTCTTCCGCGGCTTCCCGGCCGACCAGGACCTGCTCCCGGCCGCCCAGCACCGCAAGATCGACCGGCTCCTCGACCTGGCCGACGTACGGGCGGGCACCCGGGTCCTGGAGATCGGCACCGGATGGGGCGAACTCGCGATCCGCGCCGCCGCACGCGGCGCGCGGGTCACCTCCCTCACCCTCTCCCGCGAACAGCGCGATCTCGCCCGCGAGCGGATCGCGGCGGCCGGTCTCACGGACCGGGTCTCGGTGGAACTGTGCGACTACCGCGAAGCACGCGGCACCTACGACGCCGTCGTGAGCGTCGAGATGGTCGAGGCCGTGGGCGCGGAGTTCTGGCCCGTCTACTTCCGCACGCTCGACGAACGGCTGGCCCCGGGCGGGCGTGCCGCCCTCCAGGCCATCACCATGCCCCACGCGCGGATGCTGGCCAGCCGGGACACCTTCACCTGGATCCAGAAGTACGTCTTTCCCGGCGGCCTGATCCCCTCCGTCGAGGCCGTCGCCGAGACCGTCCGCGACCACACCCGGCTGCGCGTCACCCGCCGCGACGCCTACGGCGCCCACTACGCCGAGACCCTACGGCTGTGGCGCGAACGCTTCACCGAACGCGCGGACGAGGTCGCCGCGCTCGGCTTCGACGAGACGTTCCGCCGCATGTGGACGTTCTACCTCGCCTACTCCGAGGCCGGATTCCGCTCCGGATATCTGAACGTCCAGCAGTACCTGCTCACCAAGGAGGCCTGCACCCGATGACCGCCACCGCCGCGCCCGGCGCCGCCCACCGGATCGTCACCGCCCTGGAGACCACGCTCGGCGCCCGCCTCCCGGTGCGGGTGCGCGCCTGGGACGGCAGCGAGGCCGGCCCCACGGAGGCGCCACTCGTCGTCGTACGGTCCCGCCGTGCCCTGCGTCGCCTGCTGTGGCAGCCCGGCGAACTGGGTCTGGCACAGGCATACGTCACCGGTGACCTCAATATCGAGGGCGACCTGGCCGACGCACTGCGCGGTCTGTGGGCCGCCGCGCGCGAACACGGCCCGCACACGCCCCGGCTCGGCATCGCCGACCGTGCCCGGGCGGTCGGCACGGCTTTGAGCCTCGGCGCCGTGGGCCCACGTCCGGCCCCGCCCGCCGCACAGGCGCGACTGCGGGGCGGCCTGCACAGCAAGGCCCGCGACCGAGCCGCCATCAGCCACCACTACGACCTGTCCAACGCCTTCTACCGCCTGCTCCTCGACGAGACGATGGCCTACTCGTGCGGCTACTGGGCGAGCGAGGACCCTGACTTCGCCCCGGCCGACGCGCAGCGCGCCAAGCTGGAGCTGATCTGCCGCAAGCTCGCCCTGGTACCCGGCGCCCGGCTGCTCGACATCGGCTGCGGCTGGGGCTCCCTCACCCTCTACGCGGCCGAGCGGCACAAGGCCCAGGTCACGGCCGTCACGCTGGCCCGTGAGCAGGCGGCCCACGTCCGTGAGCAGGTACGCGAACGGGGCCTGGAGAACCAGGTGGACGTGGTGTGCCAGGACTACCGCGACATCGAGGGCGGCGGCTACGACGCCGTCGCGACCGTCGAGATGGGCGAGCACGTCGGGGACACCGAGTACCCGGCGTTCGCCGCCGCCCTGCACCGGCTGGTGAGGCCCCTGGGCCGGGTGCTGGTGCAGCAGATGTCTCGTGGCCGGACCGCGCCGGGCGGCGGCGCCTTCATCGAGGCGTACATCGCGCCCGACATGCACATGCGGCCGGTGGGCGAGACGGTGGTCCTGCTGGAGGCGGCCGGGCTGGAGGTACGGTCCGTGGAGTCGCTGCGCGAGCACTACGTGCGTACCGTCGCCGCCTGGCACCGGACGCTGGAGGAGCGCTGGGACGACGCCGTACAGCTGGTCGGCGAGGAGACGGCCCGGGTGTGGCGGCTCTATCTGGTCGGCGGGGCGCTGGCCTTCGAGGAGCGGCGGATGGGTGTCGACCAGATCCTGGGCGTGCGGCCCACGGCCGACGGGCGCGGCGCCATGCCCGCGACCCCCGCGGACTGGTACGCCGGGCTGGACCGGCTGTGAACGGATTCGCCTGGGCGGACTTCGCGACGAATCTCCTCTGGTGCGCGGCGGCATCGCTCGGCGTCATGCTGCTCACCTTCGCCCTCGCCCTGCGCAAGGGGATGCACCGGATCGTCGACATCGCCTGGGGCCTCGCGTTCACCGCGGTCGCCGTGGTGAGCTGGGTGCTGTCGGCGGACAGCGGTGAGCCGGCGCGGCGGCTGCTGGTGACCGTACTCACGGCGGTGTGGGGGGTGCGGCTGGCGGCGCACATCGCCCGGCGCGGGCGCGGCCACGGCGAGGATCCCCGCTACGAAGCGCTGCTGGCCAAGGCACCCGGCAGCCGCAACCTGTACGCGCTGCGGATCGTGTACCTGCTCCAAGGCGCGCTGGTGTGGCTGGTGTCGCTGCCGGTGCAGGCCGCGCAGTACATCACCGGACCCATGGGGGCGGTGGCCGCGGTGGGCGCCTGTCTGTGGGCGGTAGGGGTCTGCTTCGAGGCGGTGGGCGACGCCCAGCTGGCCCGGTTCAAGGCGGATCCCGCGAACAAGGGCCGGATCATGGACCGCGGCCTGTGGAGCTGGACCCGCCACCCCAACTATTTCGGGGACTTCTGCGTCTGGTGGGGCCTTTTCCTGATCACGTGCGACGCGCCCGCCGCCGCGGCGGCCGTGCTGGTCTCGCCAGTGGTGATGACTCTGCTCCTGACCAAGGGCAGCGGGAAGCGGCTCCTGGAGCAGCACATGGCCGAACGCCCCGGATACGCGTCGTACATGGCCCGGACCAGCGGCTTCTTCCCCCTGCCACCCAAGTGACGGAGTGGGGCCCGGCCGGGCCCCACTCCGTCAGGCCGGGAAGGTCATCAGAGCCACCGGTGACGAGGTGGGCGCCGTAGAACCACCCGCCGGTTCGACGGTGATTCCCATCCCGGACGCCCCGTCCACCGCGCCGCCCAACAGCACGGCCTGGTCGCTGCGGCCGGGGTCCATCAGCCCCGCGGACCGCATGGAGCCGTGGTCGTCGAACCACAGCTGGTAGACCTTCCCGCTCGGCGGATGCGCCATCCCGGAGACGACGAACACAGCCCGGTCCTGGCTTTCGGAGACGACGACGGTGCCGGTCGCCCCGTCGGCGAGCTTCGCGGAACGGGTCCTGGCGTCCGGCGCGGCGAGCACGGCGGCGATCCGGTCCGTCCCCTGCTCGGCCCGCCGGGCCTGCTCCAGGGCGTCCTCGGCGCGTTCGTGCTGCCACACCGCGATGCCGCCGAGCGCGGTGGCCGCCGCGATGCACGCCGCCAGCGCCCACCGCGACACCGCGCGTCCCCACGAGGCCGTCCGGTCCGTGCGGGGCAGGGCCGGCTCCCGGGGTGATTCCTGGCGGACGGTGGTGATCCGCTGCAGAACCTGCTCGCGCATCGCCGGGCGCGGTGTGACCGAGGCGGCGAGCCCCAGGCGGGCGGCGGTGGCGGACAGTTCGGCGGTCTCCTGGGTGCACGGCTCACAGGCCGCGAGGTGCCGCCGGAAGGCCTTGCGCTCCTCGTCGGACAGGGCGTGCAGGGCGTAGGCACCCGTCAGCGTGTGCAGGTCGGCGGTCGTCATGCGGTCACCCCCAGGCAGTCGCGCAGCCGGATGAGTCCGTCGCGCAGGCGGGTCTTGACCGTGCCCAGGGGAAGCGTCAGGGCTTCGGCCACCTGGCGGTACGTCAGGCCCCGGTAGTAGGCGAGGGTGACGGCCTGGCGCTGGATCTCGGTCAGGGTGCGCAGACAGCGCCGCACCTGCTCCCGTTCCAGCCGGGCCTCCACCTGTTCGGTCACCTCGTCGTACTCGGGCGTCTGTTCCAGCAGCGCGGCCTTGTGGTCCCGGGCGGCGGCGGCCTCCACGGAGCGCACCCGGTCGACGGCACGGCGGTGCGCCAGGGTGAGGATCCAGTTGATGGCCGTGCCCCGGTCGCGGCGGTAGCGGGCGGCGGTGCGCCACACCTCCACCAGGACCTCCTGCGCCACCTCCTCCGACTGTGCCTGGTCGCGCAGCACAGCGCGCACGACGCCGAGGACCGGGCCGGCCACGAGGTCGTACACCGAGGCGAACGCCTCCTCCTCGCCCAGGGCGACACGGCCCACCAACTCCTCCAGATCCGGCTCGGCGGATGGGTTTCTGCCGATATGCACGGCTCTTTTCACGGGGTCCTCCGTGGTCGGGACATCTCCGGACGTAATCCGATCCCCGGAAGGCCACGGATTGGTCCCACGTCCATGAAATCGCAGGTGAAACCCGACCGCGCCCTCTCGTACGAGCCGTCAGCGCGGAGACGCCACGAGTCCGGGCGGCTGCGGCATTGCGCCTTGGTGCCCGGACGGCGAACCGGTGGCCCACTTGCGGGACGAGGACGTGGCCGTGACCCACGGAGAGCGCGACGGTGTCACCGACCCGCACGCCTCCGGATCGTTCGTCCACCGGGCCCGCACGGTCACCGCCCGGGCCGACCCCCGCCTCGTCTCAGACGGTGACCACGCCATGCTCCACCGCGCCACAGTCCGGCACCGCATGGCGGCCTCAGTCGTCCCCTCATCGCTGCGGCCGTGCCCGGCCCCGTCGGTTGTGCCGACCGAGACCCGCTTCGCGGAGTACCCGGAGAGGTGGGAGAACCGAGCCACCGCTCACCGAGGTGTACACCATCAGAAGCAGGATGCTCTTCGTCCCGTGGGTGTGAGTCGCTCATGCCCCGGCCACCTCGGCGCCGGGGAGGACGCGTCTATCCGTTGCCCGGACTCGGGCTGACACCCGCGCTCGGGACGCTCTCGCCCGTGGGGTCGCCGGGGAGCACCGCGGGGGTGGAGGTCGCGGTCGGTGGCGCGGTGAGCACGACCATCGGCTCGCCGGGCTGAGGCGGCGGCGGGGTCAGGTCGGAGGCGGGGAGCTTCGGCGGGGTGGTCTGCTGGAAGAGGGCCTGGTCGAAGTTGACGAAGCCGGTCTTCTCCATGACCGTGATGTGGTCCAGGACGGTGTCGTTGGCCTGGTCCGCGAGCGCCCGCACCAGCGAGTTCTTGGTGGTGGAGCGGATCTTCGCCACCGTGTTGAAGATCGAGCCGTGGGTGATGCGCAGGATGTTGGCGAAGTTCGAGTCGAACTCCCGGCCGGAGCTGGAGTTGATCTGGTTCACGAACGCCACCTGCTGCGGACTGGCGACGTTGGGCAGGGTGATGCCGAGCATCGGGGCGATTCTGCGGCAGGTGGTGTCCAGCGCCGCGTGACCGTCGACGAGGTGCTCGCCCGCGGTCTTGACCTCCTTGGTCGTGCCCTTCTCCATGCCGATCTTGCCCAGCGGGTACTCCCACAGCCCCGCCGCCCGCACCTTGGCGACAAAGTCCCGGTCCTGCTCAGTGAGCGGACCCCACTGGGTCTGGGCGATCACACGGTCCTGTGCGGTGGACGCCTTGTCGAAGCCAAGCATGGTGGGGTAGGCGAGTGCGACCAAGGTCAGGCTGAGCGCGCCACCCATGAAGATCGTGCCTGTGGCATTCCGCGAAAGGCTCACCGTGACTCCCGTCCGCTCAAAGGATGTTCATAGGCTGAGTACGCGCGAGTGACCTGCGGTGTTCAATGTCTTTGAACGTGGGTCAGCCCATGGAAGCGAAGGCAGCCATGGGCGACATGTTCGGCTGCACGAGCAGCTCCGGGGCGCGGTCGGCGACGGATCAGCCTGACCGAGCAAGCCGGTTCATCCTGACGCCAGGTGCAGCCCAGACGTTCTGCCTCAGCGGCCGACGGCCCTACATCTGCGTCCCTTGGACAGTTCTCGAAGCTGGGCCTGCGCGCTCGGCTGGCGGCGGCATGCCCCCGAGCACGCGATACGACGGCCAGGCGCGACCGACCCGGTCGTCTGACGGTGTACACATGTCGGCGCCATAGGAGGCGTGTGGGCGGGGCCGGCCTGCCCCAGATCCATGGTCTGGCACGGGAGTTGAGCTGGTCGGTCGCCAGGGTCGTGGCGTATGTGATGTCGTCGGGGTTGGCGAGGGACTGGCTGGTGAAGGCGGTTGCGCGGAAGATGCGGGGGCCTCCAGTCATGGTGATCTGCTGGCCGTCCCGGACACGCAAGGCCCCGTGGACCCAGGTCTTCTCCGGTCCGCGGCTGTAGGCGAGTTCCGCTTTGATCCGGTGGCCGTATAGGACCAGGACTCACTCCTCAGGCCACAGGGGGTGTGCGCGGTCGCCGAGCTCTGGGGCTTAGCAAGTCAATGGCACGGGGGCTGGCGGATCCGGCTGGCCCGGGTGCGGGGCGGCGCGTGGGGACAGAAGCTGCCCCCGGACCTGGTCGGCATGGCCAGTGAGATCTGGTCGAGCCCGGCGGCGCCGATGCAGTCAGTTGCCGCTCATCTGCTGCAGGAAACGCCCGATGTACGGGCGCACATCGAACAGTCCAAGTGACCACACGCCGCAGTGGCGCAGGCCATGCATGCCGAGTTCGTCGCGGCCTGCGCCGTCGGACCTGCGGTACGGCGAGTCCGAGGCAGAGCGTTGGCAGGCGCTGAACAGCACCGACCCGGTAGGGCAGGACAGGGCTGAGCTAGGCCGCAGAGGAAGGGGGCGGCATCCGAGCCGCACCCTTCCTCATGTCATGTGCTGGGGGCGGTGTAGACGGAGAACTGCTCCAGCAACTGCTCCTCCACGAGAAGAGTCGACCGTGCTTCATGACCGCGCGCTTGAGCCACGCCGGTCGCCAGCGCCTGGACCAGGGAGGTGAAAGCAGCCATCGAGCGCAGGACGGACGCACCCGCGGCATCGACGTAGAAGACATGGTCGGCCGTGGTCGCCAGGGGTGACGAGGGGTTGTCGGTCAGCGCCACGCAGTGGGCGCCACGCGAGCGGGCCCATTCGGCACCCTTGACGGTCTCCGCGCTGTAGCGGTGGATGGAGACGGCTACGAAGCAGTCGCCCTCGCGGACACGCCGCAGCTCGTCGGTGAGGTTCCCCGACGAACCCGTAACGGTGTGGACGTCTTCACGCAGCATCCGCAGCAAATAGCCCAACAGGTAGGCGGGAGCGTGGCACTTGCGTAGCCCCAACACGTGGACCCTCGGCGAGTCCGTCAAAGCGGATACTGCGCCTTGCCAGGTTTCGGGATGGATGCGGGCAAAGGTCCGGGCGATGTTGGCCTGGTCAAGGGCGACCGTACGCTCGAGCGGGTCACTGCCCTCCGCGCCGAGCCGCTCCAGGTGCTTGTAGCGGTTCAGCAGCTGAGCCTGCTCACGCAGCTGTTCACGGCACAGTCGTGTCAGCCCGGGGAAGCCGTCGAGTCCAAGCGCGTTGGCAAACCGAACGACAGTCGCCTCGTTGACGCTCACGGCCGAGGCCAGGTCGGAGACCGTCATGAAGGCCACGCCTTCAGGGTCAGCCATGACGCGCTCGGCGAGCAGGCGTTGCGATCGGGTCAGAGTTGTTCCCCGCCCCCGCAACTCGGTGACGAGTTCGTCGTAGGACCGGGGAGGAGACTGCGGTCGAGAGGCCATGCTGAATTCTCTCCTAGCCGGGGCAATCACAGACCGCCCGGCCCACCAGGGCGCGGCAGGCATCCTCAGCGTGAATCAGGAGATCTCCTCCACTCGCTCCAGTTCCACGACCCTCCTACCTCAGCCATCCGTCCGAAGCCATCCGTCCGACTGATGAGCAAGCCGAGGCGCTATCCCGAGCGGCGCAGGGCGCCGGACAAGCACGCGGACGAAGTCCAGGAGCCTCTCAGGTCCTGCTCACACCCCTGGCACATCAGCAATCAAGATCAGCCACTAAGTTGACACAACCTCCGGCGGAACACGCACGCCTCCGACGAACGGCCGCTCGATGTGATCGACAACGCGAACGTCGCCTGACGCGGCACCAGCTGCAAACCCCTCGCCGGCGCGCTCGCTGCCTCCAGATCGGACCGCACCCGCCACACGGTCCGCCCACTCGATATTTCGCCGCGCCATGTCAACCTGCGCGACCGCCCAGGCGTAAACCACACGACAGCAACACCCGAGGAGCCGGCGGTTGACCACAGAGGAATACGAGGAGTTCTACGCGTCCAGTGTGAGGCGCCTGACCGGACAGGTGTACCTCCTGACCGGAGATCTCCAAGAGGCGGAAGACGTGGTGCAGGAGGCATTCGTGCGCTGCTGGACCCGCAGGGCTTCCATCGACAAGACCGCGACTCCCGAGGCCTGGGTGCGAACGGTGGCTTTCCGGCTTGCCGTGAGCCGCTTCAGGAGTACACGGCGAGGAAGGGAAGCCTGGAGAAGAGAGGTTCGCAGTCGGCCCGCCGAGGTGGCAGGCCCGGACGAGCAGAGCTTCGCGCTGGCTCAGGCCCTGGGGCAGCTGCCGCCGCGGCAGCGCCTGGTGATGGTCTCGTTCTACCTGTGTGACATGACGGTGGAGCAGATTGCCGCAGCGGCCCACATGAGCTCGGGAACCGTGAAAACCCACCTGTTCAGAGGGCGCGCCGCCATGGCGCTTCTCCTGGACGACACCGAGGAGGACGAGCGCGATGGTGCCTGACCCCTGGCCGAGCCAGTCCTTCGACTCCACGGGCGCAGATGCCGAGCTGCGCAGACGATTCAATGTCGTCGCTGCGGCCGCCTCTCGTGCTGCTGAGCCTGCGACCGGGGCGAGGATCACCACATTGGGCGGTGCCCGGCGCCGACGCCGTCTGGCGACCGCAGCCGCCGGTTTCGTGATCGCGGTCACCGGTGTCACCGCCGCGCTTGTCATCGTCCTGACCGACACATCCGAGAGCGATCCGATCGCCCCGCCCAGTCCATCGCTCACCACCAAGACGGCCACTGCTACACCCACGGGATCGTTGCCGCCCTCGAGCGGAGCTCTCGGGAGGCTTCCGTGACACCCAAAGAGTTGTACCTGAGCTCCGTTGCCGCGCCGCGTCGGCCGGCACCCCAGGTTGTGTCCACGTCGTCGCGGGTCTCCCGAACGCGTCCCGCCTGGGCCGACGGCGTCCTCCTGGCGGCCCTTTTCGGCGGCCTGTACGCGGTGTTGGCGGTATCGCGGTGGGTGCGCTACGGGACGATATCCTGGGATCTCGGTATCTTCGTCCAGGTCGTCGATTCGTACTCCCACCTGCGATGGCCGGTTGCGGATCTCAAGGGCTCGGGCTTCGCGATTCTCGGCGACCACTTCAGCCCGGTGCTGGTTCTTCTGGCCCCCTTCTATCGCCTGTGTCCGACCCCCCTGACTCTGCTGGTCGCCCAGTCGATACTGCTGGGCGCATCCGTGTGGCCTGTCACTCACGCTGCGGCTCAACTGCTGGGCAGGCGCACAGGAGTTCTGATCGGCGCAGGCTATGGAATGTCTTGGGGGCTGCAGAGAGCAGCCGACTTCGATTTCCATGAGATCGCGTTCGCTGTGCCGCTGATCGCCGCATCGCTGGCTGCCGCCCTGCTGCGACGATGGCGATCGGCATTGCTATGGGCTGCTCCGTTGCTGCTTGTGAAGGAGGACCTCGGCCTCACCTGTGCGGCCATCGCGCTCGTCGTCGCCTGGCGATGCCGCGAACGCGACCCCGGATACCTGTTGCCGGCCCTCGCGACCGCGGCGGTCGCAACGGTCTGCTGCCTGCTCACCGTGACTGTGCTGATTCCTGTCTTCAGCGAGGGCGGCTATGACTACTGGGCCAAGATCGGCGACGACTCCGGCTTCATGGCGACACTCACCGAGGGAGGAGGCGAGAAGCTCCAGACCCTGATGTGGATCTTCCTGCCCACGAGTGGCCTGCTCGCACTCCGTTCGCCTCTGCTGATAGCCGCCCTGCCCACGCTGGCTTGGCGCATGCTGTCCAACGACGAGCACTACTGGAGCGTCGACTGGCACTACAGTGCCGTCCTCATGCCGGTCACCGCGCTGGCCATGACCGACGCTCTGACCCGGATGCGCGTCGCGCACCGCCCTCTGGTCCGGGCTTACGCCCACCATCTGCCCGCTGTCGTGCTCGCGGTGGCACTGACGCTGAGCATGCATCTGCCCTTCGCCTCACTGGCTGACGGCGCCACCTACAGCACAGACCGTCACGCCGAAGCCGGCGCGTCGACACTGGCACGCATCCCCGATGGCGCGTCAGTAGAAGTCAATGTCATCCCCAGCGCGCACCTGACCAATCGATGCCGCGTCTACTGGGTCGGCAACGCTCACGGCGTCATCGCCGACTACATCGCCTACTACGATCCGAAATGGAGCGGCGAAGACATGCTCGCCTATGCGCGAAAACTGCACCCGGACGCCGCATACAACCTTGTGGCAGCGAAGGCGGGCTTCTGGGTGGTGAAGCGCGAACCGGCGCGCTGACGACCGGCATCGGTCACGGCCGGGCCGTACGCGCTGACGTGCACCGAACCACTCGGCATCCTCCCGGAACTCAGCGCAGGATGCCCTCCAGCACGATGTCCAGCATCCGTTCCAGTCTCTGCCGAAGCTCGAACGGCTCGGGCTCCTCTCCCGTCCAGCGCATGACGCCCGCGAAGTAGCCGGCCGCGATCAGTGATCCGGCTTCGCCGGGATCCACGGTGGCGCGCACTTCACCCCGGCGGATCCCTTCCTCGATGATGGCGGCGAGTTCCTTCTCGGGCATGGGGTCGCGGAGCAGCTGTCCGAATCGCGCGGACGCCTCCATCAGCACGGCGGTCTCGGCCCGTGACTCGATGTTGAGGACGGCCAGTTCGCCGACGTAGCGCCTCAGCCGCTCCCCCACCGTCAGTTCTTCGGCGTGCTCCTGTCGGAGGATCCCCAGCACCTTCGCCCGCCGCCGCGCTCCCCACTCCTCCAGGAAGCCGGTCTTCTGCGTGAAGTGGTTGAACACCGTGGCCCGCGCCACGTCGGCGCGCTCGGCGATGTGGTCCATCGTCGTCGCCTCGTAGCCCTGCGCCGCGAACAGATGGATGGCGGCGGCGTAGAGCTGGTCACGGACCTGCCGCCGCTTCCGTTCCCTGCGCCCGAGGCCCGCGGGATCTACGTCCGAGCTCGTCATGCCTTCAGAGATATCACGCTCCGCACGGGCCTTGACCCTCGGACGTGACGCTCACTAGATTCCAGCCTATAGATAGACTCCAGTACAACTTTGGATTCAAGTCGCGTACTCGCTGTGTGCTCGCCGTAGGAGGCAGTGTGGCTTCCGACACCAGTTCTTCGCCCGCCCAGTACCTGCGCCTGCGGCACGGCTGCCACGTGTGGCAGCAACCCGGCGGCTGGGGGATGAGCAACGCGGGGCTCGTCTCCGGCCGCGGCGAATCCCTGCTGATCGACACGCTCTACGACCTCCGCCTCACCCGCCGCATGCTCGACGGGTTCACCCCCGTCACGGCACGCGCCCCGGTGTCGACGTTGGTCAACACCCACGGCAACGGCGACCACTGGTTCGGCAACCAGCTCGTCGGCGACGCCGAGATCATCGCCGCGCATGCCTCACTCGCCGACATGCGGGCAGTCCAGCCGCGGGACATGACCCGTCTCCAGTCCGCGGGCACACCAGCCGGGAGGTTCGCCCGGCGGATCTTCGGCCGCTTCGACTTCACGGGCATCCGCCCCGTCCTCCCGAACCGGACCTTCACCGGAGACCTCACCCTGGACATCGGCGGCACCTGCGTCCGGCTCGTCGACGTGGGCCCCGCGCACACCGCGGGAGACACCATCGTGCACGTGCCGGACGCCCGGACCGTCTACACCGGGGACATCGTCTTCGCGGGAGCGACACCGGTCGTCTGGCACGGCCCGTTCGAGAACTGGATCGCCGCCTGCGAGCTGATCTTCGGCCTCGGCGTCGAGACCATCGTCCCCGGTCACGGACCGGTAACCACCAAGGCCGTGCTGCACGCGACCCGCGCCTACCTGGAGTACGTGCACGACCAGGCGAGCGCCCGCCACGCCCGCGGAATGACGCCGCGGGAGGCGGCCCATGACATCGTCCTGGGCCGGTTCGCGGGCCTCGCCGGGAAGGAACGACTGGCCGTGAACGTATACACGGTCTATCGCGAGCTCGACCCCGGCCTTCCCCCGCTGGACGGCCCACAACTGTTCGGTTGCATGGCCGAACTCTGCCCCCATGTCTAGCTCTGAGCCGCCACGCTCCTGCCGTCGCAGGACCATCTTCCCAGGAGAAGCCATGGTCTCCCCTCCCGCCCGACCCCGGGCCACCGCGCCGATGGCGACCGTCGCACCGGAGCGTCAGACGGGCACACTCGTCGCGGGCTGCCTCGCCGTGTGCCTCGCGCAGATCGGGCTGGTCCTGCCGGCCGCCATCAACGGCGTCATCCAGCGCAGCCTTCAGACCTCGGGTGCCGAACTCACCTGGATCAGCGACGCGTTCATGGTCCCGGCAGCCGTTCTGGCCCTCACCTTCGGTGTCCTGGGGGACCTCTACGGCCACAAGAGGCTCCTGGTCCACGGCGCCCTCGTCGCCGGCATCGGCTACCTGGTCTCCGCCACCGCCCAGACACCGGGCCAACTGATCGCGGGGCAGGCGCTCTCCGGCCTCGGAGCCGCCGCGCTCTTCCCCGCCTCTCTCGCGGTGGTGACCGCCCGGACCCGCACACCCGCCGCCCGCGCGAGGGGACTCGCCTCCTGGACCACCGCCCTGTCCATGGGCGCCTTCATCGCCCCTCTGCTGTCCGGCGCGATCGTCGAACACACCTCCTTCCGCTGGGCCTTCGGCGCCGTCGGCGTCCTGGCCGCCCTGACCGCCGTCGCCGCCTGGTTCCTCGCCGCCGAATCCCGCGCACCGGAGGGACGCGCGCTGGACTGGCCGGGCCAGGTCACGATCGCCTTGGCCCTGCTGTGTCTGCTGTACGGCATCATCCAGGGCCCCAGCGACGGATGGGGCTCGCCGCTGGTGGTCGCGGCCTTCGTCGCGGCAGCGGTCCTGCTCGCCGCCTTCGTCCGAGTCGAGACGCGGTCCGCCACGCCCATGCTGCGCCTGGAGCTGTTCCGCATCCCCGCCTTCGCGGCGTCCACCGTCGCGACCGTGGTCGGCATGTTCGGGTTCCTCGGCGGTGCCTACACCCTGAGCATCCGCCTCGGCGTCATCCAGCACCAGAGCCCGCTGAAGGCCGCCGTACCGTTTCTGATCATTCAGGGCATCACCCCGTTCATCTGGCCCCTGCTGGTGCGACTGCTGCACCGCACCGGGCCCGGCCCCATGCTCGTCGGCGGCTTCGCCTCACTCGCCGCCGCCCAACTGTGGCTGCGGGCCGTGCCTGTCGACGAGCACGCCCTCGTCCCGCTCCTCGGACCACTGCTCCTCAACGGCCTCGGGTTCGGACTCGTCGTCGCCGCGCTCACCGCCGCCGCCGTCAACACCGTCCCCCAGCAACTGACCGGCATGGCCGGCGCCACCACCAGCCTGGTCCGCGACCTCGGCCAGACCCTCGGCCCCGCGATCGTCGGCGCGGTCGCCCTCAGCCTGGCCGCCGGACAACTCACCTCCCAGCTCAGCGACGCCGGACTCAGCCTGGCCGAGAACGGCACCGCCCAAGCCGTCCTCGCCACCGGCGGCCCGATCGCACTGCACACCGCGGAACTCGGCCCGCTCAGCGCCAAAATCGCTCCGCTGACCCAGCGGGCACTCGCCGACGGCTACAACACCGGACTCCTCGTCACCGCCTGCGCCTGCCTCCTCGCCGCAGCCGTCTCCGCCGCTTTCATCGGCTTCAAGCCCCAGCCCACCCAACTACCCACCGCCCACGGGAACTGACCATGCGCTTCGCGACCTTCCAGCACAACGGCAACCAACTCTGCGGAGCCCTGTCCCCAACCGAGGACAAGATCCACCCGTTCCCGCAGGGAACCACCCTCCTGCACCTCGTCGAACAGAGCGAACAGGACCTACGCCAGGCCGGCGCGGCCGCACTCGACACAGCGACGCCGGTCGCCCTCACCGACGTCCGCCTGCTGCCCCCGCTCCAGCCGCCCACCATCCGCGACTTCATGACCTTCGAACAACATCTGGAGGGCATGGCCCAGGGTTTCGGCGACAGCGTGCCCGACGAGTGGTACGCCCAGCCCGCGTTCTACTTCTCCAACCCGTACTCCGTCGTCGGAGCGCACGACGACGTGGCCGTGCCACCCGGCTGTGAGCGCTTCGACTTCGAACTGGAAGTCGCCGCCGTCATCGGAAAAGCGGGGCGCGATCTGAGCCCCGAACGGGCCCGCGAGCACATCGTGGGCTACACGATCCTCAACGACTGGTCGGCCCGCGACCTACAGGGTTTCGAGATGAAGGTGAAGCTCGGACCGGCCAAGGGCAAGGACTCCGCCACCACCCTCGGCCCCTGGCTCGTCACCACGGACGAACTCGAAGCCGCCCGCGGACGCGACGGCCGCCTGGATCTCAACGTCCTCGTCAAGGTCAACGACGACGTCATCGGCTGGGACAACCTCTGCCACATGGCCTGGACGTTCGAGGAGATGGCCGCCTATGCCTCCCGCGGCACCGAGGTACGCCCCGGGGACGTGCTGGGATCGGGCACCTGCGGCAACGGCTGCCTCGCCGAGTTCTGGGGCCGCCGCGGCAAGCTGGATCCGCCGCCGCTCGTACCCGGCGACGTGGTCACCCTGGCAGTCGAGGGCCTCGGCTCCATCAGCAACACCGTCGTGGCCGGCACCGAGCCGGTGCCCATCCCGACAGCGCGCCGCCCCGGGACAGCCGGCCGGACAGGCAGGACGAGTCCCGTCCGCCTGCGGCCCCCGGGGGCCGAGGACTGAGCACTCCGTCGGAAGAGGGGCAGTGCGGTGTCGAAGTCGGATCAGTCAGCGGTCGAGTCCGCGGCGAGCACCCGGGACAGGATCGCCTGGGCGACATAAAGGTCCTGCAGCGCGATCCCCGAACTGTCGAACACCGTGATCTGGTCGGCGCCGGTACGGCCGGGATGAGTGCCCGTGAGGAGCGAACCGATCGCCGTCACCGTCTCCGGTGCCCCTCGGAAGTGCTGGAACTCGCCGATCGTGAGGGACTGCGACGGCAGGTCGCAGTACAACCCGGCCCGGTCGAGGACGTCCGGCGGCAGCTCCTGCTTGCCTGGCGAGTCCGATCCCATGGTCGAGATGTGGGTTCCGGGCCGCACCCAGGTGCCGTCGAAGAGCGGGGCGGTGGCCGTGGTGGCGGTCACGATGATGTCGGCGTCCGCACAGCCCTCCTCGGCGCTCGTGGCACGCGTTGCGGCGTCGACTCCCCGGGCGGCCAGTTCGGCGCGGAACCGGTCGACGCGCTCCGGTTGCCGGCCGACGACGTTGATTACGGAGACGGGGCGTACGCGGGTGAGTGCCAGGCATTCGTACAGCGCCTGGTGGCCGGTGCCGAAGACGGTCAGTACGTGGGCGTCGGGGCGGGCCAGCGCGTCCGTCGCGACGGCGTCGGCGGCGGCGGTGCGATAGGCGTTGACCTGGGCGGCCTCGACGATCGCGCCGATCCGGCCGCGTTCCTGGTCGAGCAGGAGGATGGCCGTGCCGTGGCGGGGCAGGCCCCGCAGGTCGTTCGTGGGGAAGTAGGTGCCGATCTTGACGCCCGCGAAGTGCGTGCTGGCGCCCGACTTGAGGGTGAACTGGTTCGCCTCGTCGGAGCCGTGGCCGATCACGACCGGGAACAGCTTCGCGTCGGGCGAGGCCGCGGCCACGAAAGCGTCCCGTACCGCGTCGTAGGCGAGTTCGTGGCTGATCAGCGCGGCCGAGGTCTCCTCGGGGACCAGGTGCACGCGGCTCACCACCCTTCGACGCGCGCGAGGGTCCTCAGCGGGCCCTCGGGGTCGTCCAGGACGTGGAGTTCGCGGTACTGCCCGGCTGTCGCGCACGCATGGTTCGGCGCCACGCGCACCTTCGTGCCGACGGGGAGGTCCGGAAGGGTCTCACGGCTGCCCTCGCGCAGGGCGAGGATTCCGTGCTCCTGGTTGGCGCTCGCCATGAGGAGATCGGGGATCGGCCGCCCGGAGAGGTCCAGGACCAGGCCGTACCCGTGGTCCACCGCCTGCTCCGCGGTGCCGCGGTCGCGGGAGGTCGCCGTCCAGCCGCCGTCGGTGACGATCCAGCCGCGCTCGGCCTGGTGACCGATGACGGTGACGACGACGGAGAGGGCGATGTCCGCCAGGTCGCAGACGCCGATTCCGGCCATGACCAGGTCGAAGAACAGGTAGTTGCCCGCCCTGACCTCGGTGACGCCTGTGACGTCACGCACGAAGTGCGCCGTGGGGGTGGAGCCGATGCTGACGACGTCGACGCGGTGGCCGGCCGCGCGCAGGGCTTCGGCCGCCGCGACGGTCGTCGCCCGCTCGTTCTCGGCGGCGACCTCCAGCTCGGCCGTGGTGCGGCAGTTGTAGGACTCGCCGGCGTGGGCGAGGACTCCGCGCAGTTCCGCGTCCCGCAGGGCGTCCGCGATGCGCGGGAGTACGGGGTCGGCGGGCCGTACGCCGCTGCGGTGGCCGTCGCAGTCGATCTCGATGAGCGCCGGGATCCGGTCGCCGAGTGTGCGTGAGGCCGCCGACACCGCCTCGGCCTGCGCCACGCTGTCGAGCAGGACGACCAGGTCCGCTCCCCCGGCGCGCAGGGCGTGTACGCGGTCGAGTTTGTCGGGGGCGATACCGACGGCGTAGACGATGTCCCAGAAGCCGTCGGCGGCGAAGGCCTCCGCTTCGGCGAGCGTGGACACGGTGATGGGTCCGGTTCCACCGTCCCAGATCATCCGGGTGAGCTCCGGCGACTTGGTCGTCTTCACGTGCGGGCGCAGGCTCACCCCGAGTCCGCCGAGGTGCTTGTTCAGGCGCCGGACGTTGTGTGCCACGCGTCGGCGGTCCACGAGTGCGTACGGGGTGGGCACCGCTTCGAGGTGGGGGTACGCCAGTGTCGGTTCGGTGTCGGTGTCGGTCATGTCTGTTCTTCTTCTTTTCTCTGGCGCGGATCGGTCCCGAGGTCCCGCAGGAACATCGCCTCGGCGACGACGGCGGCCTCCAGGTCGCTCAGCAGGACGCTCTCGTCGATCGCGTGGATGTTGCTGCCGGGCTCCGAGATGCCGAAGAGCAGGATCTCGGCGCGGGGTGCCACGGCCCGGAGTGTGCCGCAGAGCGGGATGGAGCCGCCGTCGCCGACGGTGACGGCGGGGCGGCCGTGCGCGGCGCCGAGGGCCCCTGCGAGCGTACGGTGTGCCGGACCGTCCGCGGGTGCCGTGAAGGGGTCACTGGAGATGACCTCCTCGACGTCGACCTCGGCGTTCCAGGGGTTGTGGCGCCGGATGTGGGCGGTGAGGAGATCGCTGGCGAGGCGCGCGGGCACCCCCGGCGGCACCCGCAGGTTCACCACCGCCCGCGCGGTCGGCCGGATCGCGGGCACCGCCTCACCCAGTGCGGGCAGGTCGGTGGCCAGGACGGTGAGCGCGGGCCGCGCCCACAGCTGGGTGGCGATGTCGTCGGAGCCGAGCACCCGCCCGGCGGCCGGCAGACCCGCGTTCTCGCGGAAAGCGGCCTCGGGATAGTCGGCGTCGGCGCGGTGGTCGGCGTCGTGCGGGATCTGCGGTGTCGGCATGTCGTCGATGACCGTGTCGCCCGTGTCGTCGCGCAGGCTCGCGAGGATCCTGATCAGGGCCATGGCGGCGTCCGGTGCCGCGCCGCCGAAAGTGCCGGAGTGCAGGATGCGGGTTCCGGTGCGTACGGAGACCCGGGAGACGACGACGCCGCGCAGCGACGTCACGATGGCGGGCCTGCCCGGTCCGGGGTTGGCCGCGTCCAGGATCAGCGCGGCGTCGACGTCCGCGAACTCGGCCGGATGCGACCGGATGTAGTGGTCCAGGCCCCTTCCGCCCTGTTCCTCGGAGCCTTCGCCGACGAAGAGGATCGTGACGGGGCAGGCGTCGCCGAGCGCCCTGAGCGCGGTCAGGTGGGCGACGACGCCGCCCTTGCAGTCGGCGGCACCGCGTCCGTAGAGCCGGTCGCCGTCGCGCGTGAGCTCGAACGGCGGGTGGGTCCAGTCCGCCGCGGTTCCCTCGGGCTGTACGTCGTAGTGGCTGTACAGGAGGACGGTCGGTGCCCCGGGTGGGCCCTGTCGGCGGGCGAGCACCGTGAGGGAGCCGTCGGACGTCGGCACCGCGCGGGGGTCTGGGAAGTCGAGGTCGCGCAGGGCGTCCACGATGAGCGCGGCGGCGTCGGCGCAGGCCCGGCGGCGCTCCGGGTCCGCGCCGAACTCCGAGGGGAGCCGGACGAGTTCCGCGAGCCGGGTAAGGGCGTCCGGCATGAGCGTGCCGATCGTGCGCCGGAGTTCGTCGTCGGTCACCGGGTGCATGCGGCCACCAGCAGTTCGAGGGCGGCGGAGACGTCCGCGAGGTCCACCATCTCGTAGGGACTGTGCGTGTAGCGCGTCGGTACGGCCAGCAGCGCGGTCGGGATGCCCTGCGTCATGAGCTGAGCGCCGTCGGTCCCGAAGCACTCGAACGCCGCGTGCTGGACCGGGATGCCCCGGGTGTGCGCCAGGTCGACGAGGGTCGCGGTGAGGCGGCTGTCGTAGTGGGCGGCGGCGTCCGCGTGGACGAGGGCGGGGCCACGGCCGAGGGCGACCTCGCGGGGACCGTCGGGCATGCCGGGTGTGTCTCCCGCCGGGCCGATCTCCAGCGCGATGGCCTCGTCGAAGGCGCCGAGGTCGAACCGGAGCGAAGCGGCGCCGACCGCTCCCGTCTCCTCCTGGACGGTGCCGACCAGGACGACGTCCCGGGTCGCGCCGGTCCCGGCCAGGCGCCGGGCCAGTTCCGTCATGAGGGCGAGGCCGACCCGGTCGTCGAAGGCCTTGCCGATGACACGGTCGCCGAGTCGGCGGGTCTCGGCCTGGTAGAGGACCGGGCTGCCGACGTGGACACCGGCGTCCAGCACCGCCTGCCGGTCGGGAAGCCCGAGGTCGACGTGGACGCCGTCCCAGGTCACCGCGCCGGCCAGGTCGCCGCCGCAGGCGGAGCGCAGATGCCCGGTGGCACGGGCGAAGATCCCCTCGACGACCCCGGTCCGCGTGACAATGTGCGCCGCGCGGTTCACCGCCTCCGGGAGGATGCCGAAGCCCGAGCCCCGGACGCCCGAGCCGAGCCGTACGAAGCCGTCCGGGGTGATCGACCGGACGCTGAGGTTCATCTCGTCCATGTGCGCCTGGATCATGAGGCGCGGTCCACCGCCGGGGACGGCCCCGGGGATGACACCGACCACGTTCCCGACGGGTGTCGTGGTGACCTTCGCGCCGGCCTCGGTCCAGGCGGTCCGCAGGAAGTCGGCGACCGGGTCCTCGTGGCCGACCGGTCCGGGCAGCTCGGTGAGCTGCTTGAGGAGGTCAAACACGAGCGCCCTCCGAGGTGTCCGCGGAACCGTCGCCGGTGTCGCCCGTGTCGTCGCGGTAGGCGCTCGGGGCGATGCCGAGGTGCTCGAAGCGGGACTCCACGACGGTGCGGGCGATCGGGTGGTAGAAGCCGCGGTTGGCCCGGTAGGTGCTGAGGGCGAGCGGGAGGGTCTCCTCGCGGTCCGCCAGGGCGTCGTAGAGCACCTTGAGGTACTTCATCCGGCCGACGCCGGCGAGGAGTTCGGCGGTGGCCATGACTGCGGGGGCGTAGCCCGAGCGGACGCCGAGGGTCAGCCAGGCGACCCGGATCTCCAGGTTGACGCTGGTGGTGAGGGCGTGCGCGCGGTCCAGGGTCTCCAGGAAGTCCGCGTCCTTCGGGGCGGTCAGGCGCCGGAGGTAGGCCTTCCAGTGCTCGGCGGTCCAGTCGGCCTGCGCGGCACCGGGGAGGCCCTGGCCGACGGCTTCGGTCTCCGTCAGGAAGCGCGAGGCGACCTTCGGGGTGTCGGCGGGCAGCCAGTCGCCGTAGAGCCATTCCCGGTAGTCGATCGCGCCGGGGAAGAACCCGTCGATGTACTCCAGGAACTCCTCGGTGGTCAGACTGCGGTAGGCGAAGTCGGCGAAGAACTGCTTGAAGAACGCGTCGAAGCGCTCACGGCCGACCTTCTCCTCCAGTGCCCGCAGGAACAGTCCGCCCTTCTCGTGGGCGACCCAGGAGGAGGTCGTGTCGGGGTCCTGGCCGGTGAGGTCCTTGCGCAGGCGGGTCAGTTCGGGGTTCTCGGCGAAGTAGGCGAAGTCGGCGCGCAGGTCGTCGATGGCGAGCGCGGTCCACAGGTCCGCGACGTCGACGCCCACGGTCGCCTCGGTGATACGGCGTTCCGCGTACGTCGTGAAACCCTCGTTGACCCAGAAGTGGTTCATGGAGTGGCCGGTGACCAGGTCGCCGCTCCAGTGGTGGGCGATCTCATGGCTGAGGACGCCGACCTCGGACTTGTCGCCCAGCACGAGGGTGGGGCTGAGGAAGGTCAGGCCCGGGTTCTCCAGCCCGCCGTAGGGGTAGCTCGGCGGCATGACGATCAGGTCCAGGTCCCCCCAGGGGTACGGCCCGTAGAGGTTCTCGGCGGCGACGAGCAGGTCCTCGACGCCGGAGAACTCCTCGGCCGCCGCGGGCAGTTCGTCCGGCTCGGCCCAGATGAGGCTGCGCGGGCCGATGCGCCGGGACGTCACGTTGCCCACGACCAGGACGATCAGGTAGGGCGGCCGGGGCTGGGGGGCCTCGAACTCGTACGTGCGGGTACCGTCGGCCGGGGACGCGGTCTCGCTGGCCGACTTCGCGGACATCAGGGCGGTGTAGCCGTCCGGGACGGTGACGCGGGCGTGGAAGCCCACCTTGGCCGACATGCTGTCGTGCAACGGGATCATGGAGCGGGCGTGGATCGTCTGGCACTGGCTGAAGAGGAAGTCGTGGGTGCCGGCCGAGGTCTGCTCGGGGGCCAGCCACTGCAGCGCGGTCGCGTCCTCCGTCGTCTCGTAGTCGATGCGTACGGTGTCGTCGCCCGCGGGGAGTTCGAAGCGCAGCGGCTCACCGAGAACCTCGTCCGTCTCCCCCACCGTGAAGGCCAGCGGCTCGCCGTTCGCGCGCGCCATCCCGTGGATGCGCAGTTGCCGGGTGTCCAGGACCACCTCGCCGCCGTCGGCGTGGTCGAAGGTGAGGGTCACCGAGCAGCGCAGCCGCTTCCGCTCGAAGTCGACCGTGGCGTCCCAGTCGACGTGCGTCGTGCGGGGCATGCCCGGGCGCAGCCAGGAGTGCGGGTCGGTCTCGGTGTGCATGAACTGCTCCTTTTGTTCGGGAAGCCCTCGCTGTCGACACCGGTCCGAGGATTCCATCCAGCGAGTATTGATTATATTCATTCCACTTTTGGGTGCAAGCATCTTCAGCCGAGGCCGTCGGCGCCGATCTGGACGGCCGACTCGTCGAGCAGGCCGTCCGTCACCGGGTGGGGAGCGCCGTCCAGGTCCAGGACCGGGGTGGCCTCCTTGTACCAGGACTCGATGACTGCGTTGCCCCAGAAGTCGCGGCGGCGGTCGTCGTGGACGTTCCAGCGGTATGTCTCGTGGTCGGGGTCGCCGGTGTAGTAGTCGCTGGTGTAGATCTCCACCCGGTGGCCGTCCGGGTCGCGGAGGTAGAGGTAGAAGGCGTTGGAGACGCCGTGTCGGCCCGGTCCGCGTTCGATGTGGTGTTCCTTGCGGAGGGAGCCGAACAGGTCGGCGGCGCGAAGGACTTGGTGGGACTCGTGGGTGGCGATGCCGAGGTGGTGGAGCCGTGGTCCGGCGCCTCCGGTGAAGGCGACGTCGTGGACGGTCTGCTTGCGGTACATCCAAGCCGCGTACAGCTCGTGCTCGTCGCCCTCGATCGTCTCCGAGCAGCCGAAACCGAGGGACCTGTAGTGGGCGTAGGCGGCCGGGATGTCGGGGGTGCAGATGTTGAAGTGGTCGAGGCGGGCGACTTCGGCGCCGTGACGCAGGTCGTAGCGCTGGATCAGGCGCTCGGCGCGCTCGGTCTCGTAGAAGAACTCGACCGGGAAGCCGAGCGGGTCGAGGACGCGTACGGCGTCGCCGATCCCCCGGGCTCCCTGGCCGGCGGGAACCCGCCGGACGGGGCGGCCGAGGTGGGTGAAGAACTCCTGTGCGCGGTCGACGTCCTCGGGGGTGCGGACGCGGTAGGCGAGGTGGTCGAGGGCCGGGGCCGGTCCCTTGCGCAGGACGAGGCTGTGGTGGGTGAGTTCGTCGCTGCCGCGCAGGTAGAGGGCGTCGGAATCCTCGTACTGGATGTGGAATCCGAGCATGTCCGCCCAGAACCAGCGGGCCTTGGGCAGGTCCGTCACGACGAGTTGGGCGTACGCCGAGCGGATGACGTCGGGGGCGATGGGGGCGGTGGAGGTCACTGGTCCGCTCCGAACCGGGGGGTGTGCACATCCCCGAGGGCCACGTGGACGATCTTGGAGTCGGAGTAGAAGTCGATGCTGTGCGCGCCGCCTTCCCGGCCGACGCCGGACGCCTTCACGCCGCCGAACGGTGTGCGCAGGTCACGGACGTTGTGGGAGTTGATCCACACCATTCCGGACTCGACGGCGTGGGCGATCCGGTGCCCGCGCTTGAGGTCGGAGGTCCAGATGTAGGCGGCGAGACCGAACGCGGTCGCGTTGGCCAGGTCCACCGCCTCCGTCTCCTCGTCGAAGGGGGCGACCGCGACGACGGGGCCGAAGATCTCCTCCTGGAAGATCCGCGCGTCGCGGGCCACGTCGGCGAAGACCGTGGGCTGGAGGTAGTTGCCCTCGGCGAGGTGCCCGGGGCGGGTGCCACCCGCGACCAGCTTCCCCTCCTTCCTGCCGATCTCCACGTAGTTCAGGACGCGTTCGTAGTGCTCGGGGTGGACCAGGGCGCCGACCTCGGTGGCGGGGTCCGCGGGGTCACCGACCCTGACCTTCTCGGCCCGTGCCGCCAGCCGTGCCGTGAACTCCTCGTAGACGGCGCGCTCGACGAGGACCCGTGAACCGGCGGTGCAGCGTTCACCGTTGAGCGAGAAGACGCCGAACACGACGGAGTCCAGGGCCGCTTCGAGGTCGGCGTCGGCGAAGACGATCGCGGGTGACTTCCCGCCGAGTTCCATCGAGACCGTCTTCAGGTGGGCGGCCGACGAGCGGAGGATGTGCCGGCCCGTGTCGGTGGAGCCGGTGAAGGAGATCAGCGGTACGCCGGGGTGGTCCACCAGTGCCTGGCCGGCCTCCTCGCCGATGCCGTGGACGATGTTCGCCGCGCCCGCGGGCAGTCCGGCCTCCGCGAAGATCTCCGGCCAGAGGGAGGCGGACAGCGGGGTCCACTCGGCGGGCTTGAGGATCAGCGTGCAGCCGGAGGCGAGGGCCGGGGCCAGCTTCCAGCTCTCCAGCATGAACGGGGTGTTCCAGGGCGTGATCAGCCCCGCGACCCCGACCGGCGTGCGGACGACGTAGCTGATCTGCTCCGTTCCCTGGCGGAACGCCTCCTCGCCGAGGGCGACGATCACGTCGGCGAAGTAGCGGAAGTTCTCCGCCGCCCGGCGGGCCTGGCCCCGGGCCTGGCTGATGGGCAGGCCCGAGTCGAACGACTCGAAGGCGGCGAGGACGTCGTGCCGGGCCTCGATCGCGTCGGCGATCCGGTTCAGGACCTGGGCCCGTTGCCGGTTGGCGTACCCCGACCAGACCGGGAACGCCTCCTTGGCGGCGGCGACCGCGCGGGCCACGTCCTCGGCACCGCCCCGGGCGGCCGTGGCGTAGGGCTGGTTGGAGACGGGGTCGAGCACGTCGAACGTACGGCCGTCCGCGCTGGGGACGGTGTCACCGCCGATCCAGTGACCGATGGTCGTCGGCAGACCGGCGGGGCGGTGCGGGGTGTTCATGCGCGTTGCCTTCCTGATGCGGTGCGTGCGGGTGGGTAGGGGTTGCGCGGGCGAGGCGGCCGTGTAGTCGGCGGCGTGGGGGGCGGGGCTGCCGGCGACGACTGGCGGGCAAGCGGAGGCGGCGGCACTCGGGGAGGCGGGGTACGGGGTGGCAGCGGGCGCTGTCGCCAGGTCGGGCGGTACCCAGCCAGGGCCGTCGTGGCGCCCGCCGCCGTCCCGGCA
>NZ_JABERD010000009.1 GCF_013044505.1 Streptomyces sp. S3(2020)
TGGCGAGGGTGTCCGGGTGGTCGGGGCCGAGCAGGTGCTCGCGCTCTGCGGCCACCGCGCGGTGCACCTCACCGGCCTCCGCCCAGCGGCCGAGCCGGCCCAGGCTGAGCCCCGCGTTGTGCCGTCCCGCCAGAGCGGTGAGCGCCTCCGGGGCCGGGGCGGCCGGTTCGTCGGGGGCGGTCCGCTCGTCCTGCCGTCCGGTGGCGGGCCGCGGGATCCACTCGCCGGTGAGCCCCGCTCCGGCGTCCGGTGGCGTGGTGCCGAGGCCGGCGCCGGTGGCCTTGTGACCGGTGGTCATGCCACGGGTCCAGGACGGCAGCCGGGCCCCGCGGGCGGTGGGTTCGGGCCTCAGCGCGGGCTGGGGGGTCACCACGGTGGGCACGTACGTCGGAGTCGTACGCCCCGAGTTGATGCGGCGGCCCAACTCGCGTGCGTCGTGCGGGCGTTGCTCGGGGAGCTTGGCCAGCAGGTCCAGGATGATCTTCTCGAAGTACGCGGGCACCTCCGCCCGGTGGCTGCGCGGTGGGCGGGGCGGGGTGTCGCGGTGGCCGACGAGGATCGCCCAGGCGTCGTCGAGGTCGAACGGCGGTACCCCGGTGGCGATCTCGTACAGCACGCATCCCAGCGAGTACAGGTCGCTGCGCTGGTCTACCTCGGAGCCGCCGATCTGCTCGGGCGACATGTAGTGCGGGGTGCCCATGGCGATGCCGGTGCCGGTGAGCCGGGAGGTGAAGCCGATGTCATGGCCGAGGCGGGCGATGCCGAAGTCGCAGATCTTCACTGTGCCGTCGGTGAGACGCATGATGTTCGCGGGCTTCAAGTCACGGTGGACGATGCCCTGTTGGTGGGTGTAGGCGAGGGCGGCCGCGACCTGGTCGGCGATCTCCACGACGTCCGCGACGGGCAGCGGGTGATGCTTGTTGTCCTCCAGGAGCTGGCTGAGGTTGCGGCCCTCCAGCAGCTCCATGACGAGGTAGAGGATTCCGTCGGACTCCCCGAAGTCATGGACGACGGTGACCCCGCGGTGCTGGAGGGACGCGGCCACCCGGGCCTCCCGGCGGAACCGCTCGCGCAGCACCCGGGTGAAGGACTGGTCGTGGGACGGGCCCAGCGGTTTGAGGCACTTCACCGCGACACGACGGCCCAGCGACTCGTCGCGAGCCCGCCACACCTCGCCCATGCCGCCGCGCCCGATCAGATCGAGCAGCCGGTAGCGGCCCTGGATCAGCTTGCTGTCCCCCATCTGCTGCGATCGCCCCCGATGGTCTCGCCCAGCCCCTGGCCCGTCCAGTATGGCGAGCTATCTACCCACTTTGTACGGGGCCGGGCGCGAGCCGGGGCCGAGCCGTGACATGGCCCGGAGAATGTGTTTGGGCGGGAGTTGCCAGCGAAGACGTGCGGGAACACAGCGCAACAGGGTGCCTGTGGCACGCAACTGGCGGGTGACGGTGGTGGGTTTCGGGGCCGGTCTGCCGTACAGCTCGTGGGCGTACGGCGGCAGAGCGGCGTACGCCAGTTGTGCCACGCGCCGCCACAGCACCGCGCGCGCCGGGACGAGGAGGGGGTGCGTCGGCGGGCGGAGCAGGAAGTCGTCCACGGCGCGTGCCTCGGGTCCGACGGCGAGTTCGGGGCGCACCTTCTCGAAGTAGGCGGCCAGCTCCGCCTGGTCGGCGGGTACGGCGTCCGGGTCGAGGCCCACCAGGCGGGCGCTGACCCGCTGTTCGGCTATGTAGCGGTCGGCCAGTTCGTCGGTGAGCCGGAATCCGGAGCGGCGCGCGACGTGCAGATAGGAGTCGATCTCCGCGCAGTGCACCCACAGCAGCAGTTCGGGTTCGTCGACGCCGTACCGCTCCCCCGTGTCCGGGTCGACGACGGACAGCATGGTGTGGATCTTCCGGACGCGGGCGCCCGCCTTCTCCGCCGCCTCGGTGGTGCCGTAGCTGATGGTGGCGACGAAGTTCGCGATACCCATCAGCCGGCCCCAGGCGTCGTTGCGGAAGTCGGAGTTCTGCATGACCCCGCGCACCGCGCGCGGGTGCAGGGCCTGGAAGTAGAGCGCGCGCACTCCGGCGACCCACATCATCGGGTCGCCGTGCATCTGCCAGGTCACCGATCGTGGTGTGAACAGTCCGGGATCACCCATGCCTCGAAGGCTAACGCCGTACCCTCGGCATCCCCAGACCGATCCACGAGATGATCTCCCGCTGGATCTCGTTGTTGCCGCCGCCGAAGGTGAAGATCACGGCCGAGCGGTACCCGCGTTCCAGCTCCCCGTGGAGCACCGTGCCCGCCGAGCCCTCCTTCAGGGCGCCCGCGGCGCCGACGATCTCCATCAGCCAGGCGTAGGCGTCGCGGCGGGCCTCGGAGCCGTACACCTTGACCGCGGAGGCGTCCTGCGGGGTGAGCGTGCCGTCCTGGACCGCGCTGACCATCTGCCAGTTGAGGAGCTTGAGCGCTTCCAGCCTGCTGTGGGTCCGGGCGAGCAGGCGGCGCACCCACGGCAGGTCGACGACGCGGCGGCCGTCGGCGAGCTTGGTCTCGGTGGCCCAGCGCTGGACGTCGTGCAGGGCGCGGATCGCCATGGTGCCGTGGGCGGCGAGGGTGACGCGTTCGTGGTTGAGCTGGTTGGTGATCAGCCGCCAGCCCTGGTTCTCGGCGCCGACGCGGCGGGTGACGGGGACGCGGATGTCCTCGTAGTAGCTGGCCGTGGTGTCGTGGCCGGCGAGGGTGTTGATGACGGTGCAGGAGTAGCCGGGTTCGGTGGTCGGCACCAGCAGCATGGTGATGCCCTTGTGCGGCGGGGCGGCCGGGTCGGTGCGGGTCGCGAGCCAGACCCAGTCGGCGGTGTCGCCGTTGGTCGTCCAGATCTTCTGGCCGTTCACCACGTACTCGTCGCCCTCGCGCACCGCCCGCGTCTTCAGGGCCGCCAGGTCGGTGCCGGCGTCGGGCTCGCTGTAGCCGATCGCGAAGTCGATCTCGCCGGAGAGGATCTTCGGCAGGAAGTACGCCTTCTGCTCGTCGGTGCCGTACTGCATGATCGTCGGGCCGACGGTGTTCAGTGCCATCAGCGGCAGCGGTACGCCTGCCTGGGCGGCCTCGTCGAAGAAGATGAACTGTTCGATGGCGGTGAGGCCGCGTCCGCCGTACTCCTCGGGCCAGCCCACGCCGAGCCAGCGGTCGGCGCCCAGCTGCTGGATGATCTCGCGGTAGTAGCGCTTCTGCTCCCGTCGGTCGCCGTGCCGGGCGAGCGAGTCCTCGGGCACCAGCTCGGCGAAGTAGGCGCGCAGTTCGGTGCGCAGCCGCTGCTGCTCGGGCGTGTATTCGAGATGCACGGCGCCTCCAGGCTCCCCGGGACCGGTCCTGTCGGCGCACACGGTAGAACGTGTTCCAGAAATTGGGAATGGTGAGGGCACACGAAAGGGCCCCCGGGATGCCGGGGGCCCTTTTCGTCGTGAAATGAATCGCGAGGTGATCAGTGCGGGACAGGAGTCGGCCGTGCCGCGCCCACCGCCTCCGTGGCCGTCCTGGGCGCCAGCAGCCGCTCCGCCAGCAGCCCGAAGACCAGCCCGAAGGAGGTCCACAGGGTCACCTGGACGGCGAGGGCGGCAAGCCGGTACTGCCACAGGAGGGTGGCCGGGAAGCCCTCCGGCGCCTCGTTGAACGACGGCAGGAAGGCGTACGCCAGACCGACCGCGAGGACGAAGAACGCGCCCGCCGCGAGGGTCGCGTTCCAGTTGCCCAGGCGGGGCGCGAGGCGCTTGCCCAGGATGACCGTGCCGACGGCCAGCAGCACGCTGAGGACGATCATCAGGAAGTACAGCGTGGTGCGCTGGTTGAGCGTGTCCGGGTCGCCCACGGCCGGCGGGTTGGCCGGGTACTTCAGGAACGGGACGACGTAGACGCAGAGCAGTCCGGCGGCGGCCAGGAGCAGCGCGCTCGCACGCGGCCCGAAGCGACCGATGCGGCCCAGTGCGAAGCAGTAGGCGAGCGCCGCGATGCCGCCGAAGGCGACCCCGTAGACGAGGACGCCGGTGGACAGGCCCGCGGTGGACTGCATGGTGCGGGTGACGAGTTCCTCGCCGCCGTGCTCGTGGGCGTGCGCCTCCTCGAAGGCGATGGCCTGGTCGACGCGCGGTTCACCCAGGAAGTACGCGACGACGAGGGCGGCCAGGCCCGCGGCGAGGCCCGCGAGCATGCCGCGGACCAGCAGGTTTCTGACAGTTGCGGAGTTCATGCGCAGGGATGCTTCCTCGTCGCTGTCAGTGGCAGGGGAAGCCGAGGAGATGGCGGGCGTCGTGCACCCACTCATGGACACCCTCACCGGAGATGAGGGAGGTGGCGCCCTGTTCGGCGCCGACGAAGTAGAGCAGGACCAGCATCACGACGCCGAAGAAGACCGCCCAGGGGGCGATGGCACCGATCGGCAGTTTTGCGGGTACCGCGGTGGAGCCGGTGGTCGGCGGGGCGATGGACTGCGCCATGGCAGGAACCTCCTGGGGGAACTCGCGTCCCGTGTCAGTGGTGCACAGGACGACGGGGCGGGTCTGACTCACCCGGCCCGCACCCGAAGGGCGTTCCCGGCATACAGTGGCGCGACCGTGCCGGAATCCCACCGGCTTCCACCCAACCGTCGTCGATATCGACGAGAAGGTACCGCGTGGGAGAGGTGCGGCCAAGAGCGCACGGGCGCACCCCGGGCGCCCGCGGAGGGCCGTTCGGCCCGTCAAGTACCGATCTTGGAGGCGGCGTTGAGCGGGGGAAGGGGCGTATGACGAGCCGAGTGACGTTGATCTCACCGGCGGTCACCGAGGCGCTGCGGGAGGCCAGGTTCGACGACGGCTGTTCGCTCGACGCGTCCGGCCGCCGTCTCGCCCAGGCCGCCGCGGGCTCGCTCCCGGCGGCGGAACGGGTCGTCCGCTCCCCCACCGTGCGCTGCCGCGAGACGGCCGCCGCGCTCGGACTCGACGCCACGGACGCCGTGTCGCTGGCGGGGCTGGACGCCGGGCGGTGGCGTGGCTCGTCGTTGGCCGCGGTGAGCGCCGAGGAGCCGGACGCGCTGGCGCGCTGGCTGTCCGACCCCGACGCCGCACCGCACGGCGGCGAATCGGTGCGCGCGGTGTGCGACCGGGTCGGGGCGTGGCTGGACAGCCTGGCCGGGGAGGCGGGGCGCACCGTCGCCGTGGCCGAGCCCGAGGTCGTCCGCGCGGCGGTCGTACGGGCGCTCGGCGCACCGGAGTCGGCGTTCTGGCGTACGGACGTCCCGCCGCTGACGGCGGTCGAGCTCAGCGGCAGGGCGGGGCGCTGGAACGTACGCCTGGGGCACCCGCTCGGCTGAGATCGAAGGCGAGGCCGGCCCTGTCAGCGCAGTGCGGCTCAGCGCAGTGTGCCCATGAAGTCCGTGCAGGCCTGTGCGCAGGTCCGGCAGGCCTTCGCACCCGCTTCGCCGCCAGGCAGTCCGTCGAAGGCGTGCGCGGTCTCCAGGCACACGGTCCGGCACCACTCCAACTGGACGCGGATGCCGTTCTCGTCCAGGCGGTTCTGCTCGGACAGCAGCCGGCAGGTCGCGTCGCAGACCTCCGCGCACATGATGCCCTTGCGTCGTACGAGTTCCTGCCGCTCGGTCCCCTCCGGATCCACGAGGCTCGCCCGCAGCGCGCACTCCCTGGCGCACTCGGTGCACGCCTGCGCACACGCGAAGCGGTCCTCCAGGAATCGGAAGAGCTCCTGCTGGGTCGTCGTCGTTGTCACCCCACGCGGGTAGCCGCGGCGGATCGCGCCAAACCCCGTGCCTGGGGCTGCCGGAGGGCGGCCCTGTCCGTGATTCCCCCACCCGGACGATCGACGGCCGTCCATGGATCACCGCCACCCCGCGGGCCGTACGACGCACCCAGGAGCATCCGCCCCCGTGACCCGCGCCTTCTGAAGACCGATACTGCCAGGAGCAGCCTTTCGGCCACCAGGAGGTCCTCATGAAGATGTTGATCAACGTCCCGGAGACCGTCGTCGCGGACGCCCTGCGAGGTCTGGCGGCCGCCCATCCCGAACTCACCGTCGATGTCGAGAACCGGGTGATCGTACGGCGGGACGCCCCCGTGGCCGGCAAGGTCGGGCTGGTCTCCGGCGGCGGCTCCGGGCACGAGCCGCTGCACGGTGGTTTCGTGGGTCCCGGCATGCTGTCGGCGGCGTGCCCCGGTGAGGTGTTCACGTCCCCGGTCCCGGACCAGATGGTGCGGGCGGCGGCCGCCGTGGACAGCGGGGCCGGCGTGCTGTTCATCGTGAAGAACTACACGGGCGACGTCCTCAACTTCGACATGGCCGCCGAACTCGCCGAGGACGAGGGCATCCAGGTCGCCAAGGTCCTCGTCAACGATGACGTGGCGGTCACCGACAGCCTGTACACGGCCGGCCGGCGCGGCACGGGCGCCACACTGTTCGTGGAGAAGATCGCGGGCGCCGCGGCCGAGGAGGGCCAGCCGCTGGAGCGGGTGGAGTCGATCGCCCGTCAGGTCAACGAGAACTCGCGCAGCTTCGGCGTCGCGCTGAGCGCGTGCACGACGTACGCCAAGGGCAGCCCCACCTTCGATCTGCCCGACGGGGAGCTGGAGCTGGGCATCGGCATCCATGGCGAACCGGGCCGGGAGCGGCGGTCGATGATGACCTCGGGCGAGATCGCCGACTTCGCGGTGAACGCGATCCTGGACGACGTCAGCCCGCGCAATCCGGTCCTGTTGCTCGTCAACGGCCTGGGCGCGACGCCGCTCCTGGAGCTGTACGGGTTCAACGCCGAGGTGCAGCGGGTGCTCGCCGCCCGCGGGGTGGCCGTCGCCCGCACACTGGTCGGCAACTACGTCACCTCCCTGGACATGGCGGGCGCCTCGGTCACCCTGTGCCAGATCGACGAGGAACTGCTGCGGCTGTGGGACGCGCCGGTGAAGACCGCGGGGCTGCGCTGGGGCATCTGAGCCGGCGGCAGCGGGCAGTCAACGTACCTACCACGCAAGGAGATCCAGTGCTCGACGCCGACTTCTTCCGCCGTTGGATGACGGTGACCGCCGCGTCCGTCGAACGTGAGGCGGACCGGCTGACGGACCTCGACTCCGCCATCGGGGACGCCGATCACGGCAGCAATCTGCAGCGGGGGTTCCGTGCCGTGGCGGCGGTGCTGGAGAAGGAGGCGCCGGACACGCCGGGTGCGGTGCTGACGCTCGCCGGACGCCGGCTCATCTCCACCGTCGGCGGGGCGTCCGGGCCGCTGTACGGCACGCTGCTGCGGCGGACCGGCAAGGCGCTCGGGGAGGACGCGGAGGTGAGCGAGGCCCGGTTCGCCGAGGCGCTGCGGGCGGGGGTGGACGCGGTGATGGCGCTGGGTGGTGCGGCGCCCGGCGACAAGACCATGATCGACGCGTTGCTGCCGGCCGTGGACGCGCTCGGCGACGGGTTCGCCGCGGCACGGGCCGCCGCCGAGGAGGGTGCGCTGGCGACGACGCCGTTGCAGGCCCGCAAGGGGCGGGCGAGCTATCTCGGTGAGCGCAGCATCGGGCACCAGGATCCCGGGGCCACCTCGGCCGCGCTGCTGATCGCCGCACTCGGCGAAAGCGCGGAGGCCGACGGTGAGTGACGGCAGGCTCGTCGGGATCGTGCTGGTCTCGCACAGCGCGGACGTGGCCGCGTCGGTGGCGGAGCTCGCCAAGGGGCTGGCGGGCGGCGGTGTCGAGGTGCCCGTCGCCCCGGCGGGCGGCACCGAGGGCGGTGAGCTGGGGACGAGCTCGGAGCTCATCGCCGCGGCCGCCGCCTCGGTGGACCGCGGTGCCGGGGTCGCGGTGCTGACCGATCTCGGCAGCGCGGTGCTCACCGTGAAGGCGCTGCTGGCCGAGGGCGACGAACTCCCGGACAACACCCGCCTGGTGGACGCCCCGTTCGTGGAGGGCGCGGTGGCCGCGGTGGTCACGGCGGCGGCGGGCGCCGACCTCGCGACGGTGGAGGCGGCGGCCGCGGAGGCGTACACGTACCGGAAGGCCTGAGGACGCCCGCGTCGCGGAGGGTTCCTCAGGCCAGCCCCTCCCCCACGACCGCGAGGGCGGAGCGCATCGTCGTCGCCAGCTCCGCCTCCGCCCTCGCCCGGTCGGCCTCCGCGTCCGCCGGACGCCAGGCGTAGTGCTCGACCGCCGACCGCAGGGCCGCGTTGAACATCGCCGCCTGGACGGTGGGCCGCAGATCGTCCGCCGGCAGCCCGGCCCGCTCGGCGAGGGCGCGGGCGAACGCCGGTTCGGCCTCGTCGTACGTCTGGAGCCATACGGCACGCAGGCCCGGCTCGGTGCGGGTGAGGCGGACCAGTGAGCGCACCGTGGCCCGTTCCGGCCCCGCGACGAAGGTGGGGTCGGCCGTCAGGCGCCGGTCGAAGAGCTCTTCCAGGGGCTGCCCGGGGAGCCACTCGCGAAGACAGGCGGCGATGACGTCGATGCCGGCGGTGAACAGCGGCTGGACGCAGCTCTCCTTGCTCGGGAAATAGCGCCAGACGGTGCGCGCCGAGACTCCGACCGCCTGGCCGATCTGCTCGCCGGTGGTGGCCGCGACGCCCTGGGCGACGAACAGGTCCACCGCGGCCCGGGCGATCTCCAGCCGTATCTCGGCCCTGCGCTCCTCGGTCAGGGGCGGTCGTCCGGTGCGTCCGCGGGGTGCGGTCATGTGGTCCTCCGGCTCCGGTGATCGGTCTCCCGGAATTCTCCACCAAGACTTTATGTCACTCACAGACATTAAGTCGTAGAGTGAGCTCCCACCGGGCACACCGCCCTCGCACCGCACAGACAGGAACTGCCATGGCCACTGGACTCGACGGACGCAGCGTCATCGTCACCGGAGCGAGCTCGGGCATCGGGCGCGCCGCCGCCCTGGCCTTCGCCGCCGAGGGCGCCAAGGTCCTGGTGGCGGACCTCAACGCCGAGGGCGCCCGGACGGTCGTCAAGGAGATCGAGGAGGCGGGCGGCACCGCCGTCGCCGTCACCGGGGACCTCAGCGACCAGGCCGTCGTCGACCAGGTGGCCGCGACCGCCGTGGAGCGCTTCGGCGGCGTGGACGTGCTGGTGAACAACGCCGGGATCATGGACCGGATGTCGGCGCTGGCTGACGTGGACGACGCCGAGTGGGAGCGGGTCATCCGGGTCAACCTGACCGCCCCGTTCCTGCTCACACGCGCGGTGCTGCCGCACATGCTGGCGGCGGGCGGGGGCGCGGTCGTCAACACCGCCTCCGAGGCCGGGCTGCGCGGCAGCGCGGCGGGCGCGGCGTACACCGCCTCCAAGCACGGCGTCGTCGGACTGACGAAGTCCCTGGCCGTCATGTACCGCAAGCAGGGCATCCGGGCGAACGCCATCGCGCCGGGCGGCACCGCGACCGGCATCGTCGTGGACGCCGACCGCGAGGCGCACGGCCCCGCGGCGCTCGGCCCGCACTTCGTCAACGTCGGCAGGCTCGCCCAGCCCGAGGAACAGGCCGCCGCGATCGTCTTCCTCGCCTCGGACGCGGCGAGCAACATCAACGGCGTGGTCCTGCCCGTCGACGACGGCTGGTCGGCGGTCTGACGCTCCCGGAGCTCAGCCGGCGCGCACGAACAGGCGTGCCAGCCGCTCCCCCGTCGCGATGGCGGCGGCATGGTCCTCGATGGGTTTCACCTGCGAGTCCTTGAAGACGATGTAGGTGACCCCGGAAGCCGTGCCGCCGCTCCGGGGGTCGGACGGGATGCCAAGCCCCTCGGCACTGGCGTAGGAGGCCTCGCCGATGATGTTGCGCGGACCCACGTCGCCGACCACCGCGTACTGCACCCGGTCCCGGTAGATCACGGCCGCGACCGAGCCGCCGCGGATGTCGCTCGCGCGGTAGTCCCAGACGGGGCTCGGGGTGGGCACCACGATGTACGGGAGGCGTTCGGCGTTCAGCTGGCGGCCGTTGGACTGCTGGTAGGCGGTGGCGTCGGTGAAGGCCGGGTCGGTGTCGCGGTTGCAGCGGACGCCCGGCTGCCCGTCGCAGTCGATGTCCATGTCCGCCTTCCAGAAGACGGCTTCCCGGGTACCGCAGACGGGGATGGTCGCGGGCCGGCCTTCGTCGCTGCGGTAGCGGCCGTGGGAGACCTGGGTGCACTCACGCACCTTGGCCAGCAGATCGGCGGCGAGGACGTCGCCCTCGTGCCGAGGGGCCAGCGCCTCCTGCCGGGCCGACGGCTCGACCTGGGGCGACATCGTCGGAGCGGCGAGCAGGGCGGCGCCTGCCGCGACCAGCGTCAGTGACTGGACACGCACGATGAGGGACCCTCTCCTGGGGGACATTGACGGACACTCAGCCAAATCTGCTGCCGTTGCGATCAAGCGGCCACCGTTAGGGGGCCGGACGGTGCACACCTCGTGAGCGGTGGCGCGTGTCCCCGAACTGCCGACAGGGGCCGGGCGCCTGAGCCCGCGTCGGCTCCGGCCGCCCGGCCGCCCGCGTCCGGCGCGGGAACAGCGACGACAGCGGCCCGCGCCAACGGCACGAACTCCCGATCCCTCAAGGGGAGTTCGACCGTGAGGAGCTTCAGCATACGTAACCGTTCCGGCCGCTCACCCACGACGGCCCTCTTGATGTTCTCCCGACGACGGAGTCATATTGGTCCGGACCAATACCGTCCCGGGGAGGCCGTCCCGTGCGCCGTGCCCTCGCGCTCCATGAAGCGCCCCGCGGAGCGCTCTGCGCAGTGGTGGTCTGCGGAGTGCTCACGCTCCTCTCCTCCTGCGGCTGGAGCGGTGGCGGCGAGGCCCGTCGGCTCCCCGCGGCGCCCGTGGGCATCACCGCCGCGGCCGGCAGCGCGACCAGCGTGCACGTCATGTGGAACGCGGCCGACGCGGACGTCAAGGCCTACGAGGTGTATCGCGGCACCACGAAGGTGAAGGAGGTACCGGGTTCCGAGCACATGGTGGACGTCACCAGGCTCAGGCCGTCCACCACGTATGTCTTCACCGTGCGGGCTCGGGACACCGACGGGCAGGTGGGCCCGTGCAGCCGGGAGGTGCGTGCCACGACGCCAGCGGCCGCTACTGCGGACGGTACGGCGCCGACGGCGCCCGGGAGGCCGCAGGGGCGGGTCGTCGGCAGCCGGGCGGTGCAGCTGTCCTGGTCCGCTTCCTCGGACGACCGGGGTGTGATGTCGTACGACATCCACCAGGGCGCCACGAAGATCCACAGCGTGGGCGGGAACCAGACGGCGACGGTGGTGACGGGACTGCGCCCGGGCACCCGCTACGTCTTCACCGTGCGTGCCCGCGACGCGGCCGACAACGTCTCCGCGGCGAGCGGCACCGTCCGCCTCACCACCGCGCCGGGTACCGACGACGGCCGCGGCACCGCGCCCACCGACTTCCGCGCGACGACGCGTCTCGCCGGCGACGGGGCCTACTACCTCGACCTCTCCTGGGTCCCGCCGCGCGCGGACGGCGTGGTCACGGAGTACCAGGTCCACCTCGACGGCCGTGCGGCCACCTCACTGGTGTTCGGCGGGAACCCGCCGAACGGCCGGGCGACGTACGACTTCTATGTGGGCCGGGATGCCGGGGTCACCCATCGGGTGCGGATCCGGGCCAAGCTGCCGGACGGGACCTGGGGCGGATTCTCGGCGCAGCGGACGGTGACGACCGGCGCCGGGAAGCCGTGACGGCACCTCAGGCAGCTCGGGTACTTCAGTCACCTCAGGTACCTCAGACGCCTCGCCTCTGAGCCGTACGAAGGAATCCGTCACCTGCCCGGGGGCGGTCCGGGTGCGCGCCGGGCCGCGGGCACGTTGGCTGCCCCTGAGGCGCACGGGCCATTCCCGACCTCGGCGGCGCAAGGGATGTACCGCCACTCGTGCCGCTGGAGGGCAGTCCATGCGTACCACCCAGCTTCTCCTCCGCTCCGGCCTGACCGCTGCCGCCGTCACCGCGCTGGCCGCCGTCCCGGCGGTCGCGGCTACGGGGATCTCCGTCAGCACCACCGGATCCACGGTTTCCGTCACGACCAGCGCCTGCACCCAGGTCAACGGCAGCTGGGGCACCGCCTCGCTCCTGAACAGCAGCCAGGCGAACTTCGCCCAGGGCCGTCAGGTGACGCTGTCGGGGACGAGCGCCCTGCAATCGGCCGCCTGGTCGTCCGTGAGCCCCGGCACCTACACCGTCGTCGTCATGTGCTCCAACGGCAGCACGGCGGGCACCCAGTCGGTCATCGTCTCGACGACGACCACCCCCACGATCTCCGCCACGGCCTCCCCGTCGCGCGGCGTCATGGGCGGCCTCGGCGGCGCCGCCAAGGACTACGGCCCGCTCACCCTGGGGGCCGGCGCCGCCCTCGTCGGGATCGGCGGTATCGCGGCGGCCTGGTTCCTGCGCCGTCGCGCCAAGCCCTACCGGCTCTGATCGGGCAGCTCGGCGAACTCCTCCAGCGCGTGAGTGAGCCACTGCGTCCAGAAAGTCTCCAGATCGATCCCCGCCCGCAGGATCAGGTGCTGCAACCGGTCCTGCGGGCTGTCCTTCCCGGGCGGGAAGTCGCGCTTCTCGATCTCCTCGTACTCGGCCAACTGCTTGCCGTGCACCTCCAGGTGACGGCGCAGATCGGCCTCGATGCCCTCGGTGCCGACCACGGCCGCCGCCCGCAGCCGCAGGAACAGGCTGTCGCGGTACGGCTTGGGGTCCTGGGACGCGGCCGTCCAGCGGGCCAGTGCGTCCCGGCCCGCCGGCAGCACCTCGTACCGCTTCTTCTGGCCACGGGTCGGCTGCTCCGGCGCCAGGGCCCTGATGTGGCCCTCCGCCTCGAGTCTTCCCAGCTCGCGATAGATCTGCTGATGCGTCGCCGACCAGAAGTAGCCGATCGACCTGTCGAAACGCCGGGTCAGCTCAAGACCCGAGGACGGCCTTTCCAGCAGGGCGGTGAGGATCGCGTGCGGGAGTGACATGGGGTCATCCTAGGGACGGCGGGGCGGCCCCTAGAGGGCGGCCGCCACCTCGGTGCCCTGCTTGACGGCCCGCTTGGCGTCCAGTTCGGCGGCCACGTCGGCACCGCCGATGAGGTGGGCGCTCACACCGGCGGCGACCAGCGCCTCGTACAGCTCGCGGCGCGACTCCTGCCCGGTGCACAGGACGATGGTGTCGACCTCCAGGACCGTGCTCTGCGCACCGACGGTGACATGGAGTCCGGCGTCGTCGATCCGGTCGTAGCGCACACCCGGGACCATGGTGACGCCGCGGTGCTTGAGCTCGGTGCGGTGGATCCAGCCGGTGGTCTTGCCGAGCCCGGCGCCGACCTTGGTGGTCTTGCGCTGGAGCAGGTGCACGGTGCGCGGCGGGGCGGGCCGCTCGGGGGCGGCGAGGCCGCCGGGGCCGGTGTGGTCCATGTCGACGCCCCAGAGGCGGAAGTAGGTCGCCGGGTCCTCGTGCGCCTTGTCGCCGCCGTCGGTGAGGAACTCGGCGACGTCGAAGCCGATGCCGCCCGCGCCGAGGACGGCGACCCGGCGTCCGACGGGGACGCGGTCGCGCAGGACGTCGAGGTAGCCGACCACGCTCGGGTGGTCGACGCCGGGGATGTCGGGGGTGCGCGGGGTGACGCCGGTGGCGACGACAACCTCGTCGAAGGCGGCGAGGTCCTCGGCGGCGACCCAGGTGTTCAGCCGTACGTCGATGTCGTGCCAGTCGAGCTGGTGGCGGAAGTAGCGCAGGGTCTCGTCGAACTCCTGCTTGCCGGGGACCTGTCGGGCGACGTTGAGCTGGCCGCCGATCTCGCCCGCGGCGTCGAAGAGCGTCACGTCGTGACCGCGATCGGCGGCGCTCACGGCACAGGCGAGTCCGGCCGGGCCCGCGCCCACGACCGCGACGCGCTTCTTCAGCCGGGTCGGGGAGAGCACCAGCTCGGTCTCGTGGCAGGCGCGCGGGTTGACCAGGCAGGAGGTGATCTGGCCGCTGAAGGTGTGGTCGAGGCAGGCCTGGTTGCAGCCGATGCAGGTGTTGATGGCCTCGGGCCTGCCCGCGGCGGCCTTGATGACGAAGTCGGGGTCGGCGAGCATCGGGCGGGCCATGGACACCATGTCCGCGTACCCGTCGGCGAGCAACTCCTCGGCGACTTCGGGGGTGTTGATGCGGTTGGTGGTGACGAGGGGGATGCTCACCTCGCCCATGAGCTTCTTGGTCACCCAGGTGTAGGCGCCGCGCGGCACGGAGGTGGCGATGGTGGGGATCCGGGCCTCGTGCCAGCCGATGCCGGTGTTGATGATGGTCGCGCCGGCCGCCTCGACGGCCTTGGCGAGCGTGACGACCTCGTCGTGGGTGGAGCCGCCGGGGACCAGGTCCAGCATGGAGAGCCGGTAGATGATGATGAAGTCCTCGCCGACCGCCTCGCGCACCCGCCGCACGATCTCGACGGGGAACCGCATGCGGTTCTCGTAGGACCCGCCCCAGCGGTCGGTGCGGTGGTTGGTCTGCCGGGCGATGAACTCGTTGATGAGGTAGCCCTCGGAGCCCATGATCTCGACGCCGTCGTAGCCGGCCTGGCGCGCGAGGCGGGCGGCGCGGGCGTAGTCGTCGATGGTCTGCTCGACCTCGGCGTCGGTGAGCTCGCGCGGCGGGAACCAGCTGATCGGCGCCTGGACGGGGCTCGGCGCGACGAGCTGCTCGTGGTAGGCGTAGCGGCCGAAGTGCAGGATCTGCATCGCGATGCGGCCGCCCTCGCGGTGCACGGCCTCGGTGATGGCCCGGTGCTGCTCGGCCTCCGCCTCGGTGGTGAGCTTCGCGCCGCCGTCGTACGGGCGTCCCGCCTCGTTGGGCGCGATGCCGCCGGTGACGATCAGGCCCACTCCGCCACGCGCGCGTGCCGCGTAGAACGCCGCCATCCGCTCGAAGCCGCGCTCGGCCTCTTCCAGGCCGACGTGCATGGAGCCCATGAGGACCCGGTTGGGCAGCGTGGTGAAGCCCAGGTCCAGCGGGCTCAGCAGGTGCGGGTAACGGCTCATCGGGGCCCTCCGTGGCGGCAGTGTCTGCCCTCGCATCGGGGAGGACCCTCTTGTTGTAGAGGACCGGCACGGCTTTGTGCAACTAGTTGCACAATCGAGGAGGGGTGATCCGGGCCACGTCGTCAGGCCGCCGGGTAGTCCGCGTCGAGCGTGACGTCCTTCCAGGCGTCGAATCCGGACCGGAGCGTGTCGAGCCGCGCGGTGGCGATGTCGTACGCCGCCTTGCCCAGCAGCAGGCGCAGCGGGGGCTCGGCGGACCCGACGGCGTCGATGACGGCCGCGGCGGCGCGCTGCGGGTCGCCCGGCTGGTGGCCGTAGGTGGCCAGGGTGCCGGTGCGGCGGGCGCCCGCGGTCTCCGCGTAGTCGTCGATCACGGTCGCCGACTGGCGCATGGACGGACCGGACCAGTTGGTGCGGAAGGCCGCGGGCTCGACGATCGTCACGCCGATGCCCAGCGGGGCGACCTCGGCCGCGAGCGACTCGGACAGACCCTCCACCGCGAACTTGGTGGCGTGGTAGTAGCCGGTGGCACCGAAGGCCGCCAGGCCGCCGAGCGAGGAGATGTTCACGATGTGGCCGGCCCGGCGGGCCCGCATGCCGGGCAGCACGGCCTTGGTGGTCTCGACGAGCCCGAAGACGTTGGTGTCGAAGAGGGCGCGGATCTCCGCGTCCTCACCCTCCTCGACGGCGGCGAGATAGCCGTAGCCCGCGTTGTTGACGAGGACGTCGATCCGACCGAACTCCGCTTCCGCCCGCTCGACGGCCTCGGCGATCCGGGCGGGGTCCGTGACGTCGAGGGCCAGGGCGAGGGCCCGGTCGCCGTGGGCGGTGACCAGATCGGCGAGCGTGCGGGGGTCGCGGGCGGTGGCCGCCACGCGGTGTCCGCGTTCGAGGGCGGTGGCGGCGAGGGCTCGGCCGAGGCCGGTGGAGCAGCCGGTGATGAACCAGACCGGTGTGTTGTCGTTCATGTGTGCGTGTCCTTGCTCGAAGGCTGGTGGCTCGAAGGCTGATGGCTCGAAGGCTGATGGGGGTGCGACCCCTCGTGCTCGGCCGCGGTGAGGCTGCCGAGCAGGGCGAGCGCCTCCTCGGAGGGGCTGCCGGACTCGGCCTGGTAGACGACCAGTTGCTGTCCGGGGGCGCTGTTGACGGTCAACGACTCGTAGTCCAGCGTCAGTTCACCGACCAGCGGATGCCGGAAGCGTTTGGTCTCGTGGGTCTTCTGACGGATGTCGTGGCGGGCCCACAGCCGTCGGAACTCCTCGCTCCTGAGCGAGAGTTCACCGACCGTGGCGATCAGCTGCGGGTCGTCCACGTCGGTTCCGGCGTTGGCGCGCAGCCCGGCCACGGTGTTGACCGCGACCCGGTCCCAGTCCGGGTAGAAGCGCCGGGCGTCCGGGTCGAGGAAGACCAGCCGCAGCAGATCCCCGCCGTGGGTGTGGCCGGCGAACAGCGCCCGGCCCAGGGCGTTGTCGGCCAGCACGGTCAGACAGCGGCCCAGGACCACCGCCGGGGTGTTGTGCCAGCCCTCCATCATCCGCAGCAGGACCGGGCTGACCTGTTCCTGTCGGGTACGGCCGCCGGGGCGGGGGCCGACGGGGCGGGCCAGCCGGTGCAGGTGCTCGACCGCGTCGCCCTCCAGGTCGAGGGCCCGGGCTAGGGCGTCGACGACCTGCGCCGAGGGGCTGCGCTCGCGGCCCTGCTCCAGGCGGACGTAGTAGTCGATGCTGACCCCGGCCAGGATCGCGACCTCTTCCCGGCGCAGCCCCGCCACCCGGCGGCGGGTGCCGGCCGGCAGCCCCGCGTCCTCGGGCTGTACGAGGGCCCGCCGGGCTTGCAGGAACCGGCCGAGCCGGTTGTCGCTGTCCATGCCATCGACCGTACGCCCGCCCGGCGCACGGCGGCCGTCCTCAGGGTGGGTGCGGTACTCCTACGATCCGCCCTCCTCGGGGCGGCGCGGCCTGGTCGCGCGTCCGCACCTGCCCCACGGTGGACGACATGACACACACCCAGAACCTCACCGGCCGGATCGTGGTCGTCACCGGCGCCACCAGCGGGATCGGTGCGGCCACCGCACGGCGCCTCGCCGCCGGCGGAGCGAGCGTCGCCCTGCTCGGGCGCCGCGAGGACCGGCTCAAGTCGCTGGCCGACGACATCGGCCGCACCGCCACGGGCACGGTCCTGCCCGTACCCGTGGACCTCACCGACGCCGCTGCCGTGACCGCGGCGGCCACCGCCGTCACCGGGACGCTCGGCACCGTCGACCTGGTCGTGGCCAACGCCGGAGCCATGCTCGGCGCCCCCTTCGAACGGGCCGCCGTCGAGGAGTGGGACCGGATGATCGACGTCAACCTGCGCGGGCTGCTGCTCACGTCCCGGTCCTTCACCGACGGCCTCCTCGCCACGGCCGCCGAGGGCCGCCCCGCGGACCTGGTCCATGTCGGTTCCGTCGGCGGGCACCTGCTGTTCCCCGACTGGTCCGTGTACTGCGCCACCAAGGCGGCCGTCGCCCACCTCACCCGCAATCTGCGCGCCGAACTCGGTCCGCGCGGCGTCCGCGTCAAGAACATCGAACCGGGCGTCACCACCACCGAGTTGGGCTCGGACATGCTGGACGCCGGTATGCGCGCGTCCCTGGCCGGCATGCGCACCGCGCTGGAGCCGCTGGCCGCCGAGGACATCGCCGAGGCGATCGCCTACGCCGTCGCGGCGCCGTCCCACGTCAATGTCGCCGAGATGGTGGTCGTGCCGGTGCGGCAGGGCTGATCGCCGTATCGCCGTGTCACCGGGGAAGGTGACCGCAGCGCCTCTGCGGGACGACTTGCCCCGTGAACGCACGCACGGCCTGCCCCCTCGACGTCACCGGCTCTCCAGACGGACGTGCAGTTCCCGCTCCTGATCCCCGGACGCCGACGACAGCTCACGCACCGTGAACATGGAGTCCAGCGTGGTGCGCAGCCGCTCGATCGCCCAGTAGCCACCCTGCGCGTCGGCCTCCACGGAGGACGTCAGCCTCGCGGGAGCCGGACACTCGTGCGCCTCGGTGACCTCGAACGTCCCGAGCCACACCATGGGCCGTGTCTCGTGGAGCTGCTGCGGCACGTCGTCGGCGCCCCGGTCGGACTCGAAGCACGTGCACAGCGTGTCGAACACGATCCGGGCGTCCTCTTTGCTGCATCCGCTGATCTCGATGGAGACGGACTCCTCATGCGATCGGTCCATCACTACGGCTCCTCTCGTGGCAGTGGCGCGGTATCCACGGGTTCCCCGCGAACCGCGCCACATCACCAGAAAAGCACCACTGTGCCGACGGGACCAGTGAAGGCGTCAGCTCTTCGTGAACCGGTACGTCTTGCTGTCGGTCAGCACACAGAACCCGGGCGACACGACGATCACCCGCAGCGTCCCGTCCCGGCGGTCGTAGTCGATGCCCTCCGCCTCGAACGTCCCCGAGCAGCCGCTGCGCAACGGGAGCTGCCGGAGCGCGGTGACATGTCCGGTCACGTTCGTCGCACCCGGCGCGGCGGAGAGGTCGATCTTGAGCAGCGGCTTGGTGATCCCGAAGAGGGTGCCCGCCGGGTCGTCGGAGGAGCACAGCAGCTGGGTCGCGGTGACGAAGTCGCAGCCCTGTACGTCCCGTACGGCGTGGTCGAGGTCGACGGTGGACGCCTGCGGGAGATTCGCGGAGGGCGAGGTGCTCGTGTTGACGCCGGGGGTCGGGAAGACCAGCAGCCGGCTCATGGTCCCGTACTCACCCGCGAGCATCCACTGGCCGGCGGGGGCGATGGCGACCCAGGAGTTGTTCAGCGCCTCCCCGCCGCCGAGCGTGTGGACGTACTCCGACCACGCGCCGCCCGGCGCCTGCACCCGGAACATCTTCGCGGTGCCCGAGTCGGCCTGGTACGGCTCGATGTAGTAGCCGTCGTACGAGGCGTCCGGGTCGCCCACGTGGTTCCAGCCGCGGCTGCTCACTGAGGCGGGGACGGTGCCGATCCCGGTGTAGCGGTTGGCGCTGCCGGCCGGGACCTCGACCGAGGTCAGGCCCTGGCTCTCGGTGAGGGGGTCGGCTCGGTCGGACCCGATCTCGGTCCAGGTGTCGGCGGCGGACGCCGGCGGGGCGGCGGCGAGGACGGCGGTGGTGGCGAGGGCGACGAGTCCGGTGAGGACGGCGTGACAACGTTGCCGGGCGCGCAGGGCCATGGCAGGCGACTCCTCTGTGGGGGATGTGCTCGGCGGACAGTCTGGCGGGGCCGGGTAGTCATGTACAGACCAAAAGGAGTCGGCGGCGCCCTGCTAACGTCGCCGGACGCTCTCCGGTGTGTTGAGAGATGGTGGAAGAGAGCGCCAGAGGCACTCCGGAGACGGTCGGGCGCGGTACAACAGGGGAGTCGGCACGGGGGACGACGTGCCGTGTGAACGGTCGAAGGCGGTGCGTGCGATGAGTGCAACCGGGTCTCCGGTCGCCGAGGGCGACGGGCCGGTGCGCGGGGCGGTGCGGCCCACCGGGCTGCTCGACGTCCTGGGGGTGGCCTCGGTGGTCCTGGACGCCGAGGGAAAGATCGTGCTGTGGAGCCCGCAGGCCGAGGAGCTGTTCGGCTACTCGGCACGCGAGGCGCTGGGGCAGTTCGCCGCACGGATCATGGTGCACGAGCACTACGTCGACCTGGTCGTCAAGCTGTTCGCGGACGTCATGGTCACGGGCGAGGGCTGGGCCGGTGCGTTTCCGATCCGGCGCAAGGACGGCAGCACCCGGCTGGTGGAGTTCCGCAACATGCGGCTCCTCGACGACCGCGGGGACGTCTACGCGCTGGGGCTCGCGGCCGACCAGGACACCGTGCGCCGCCTGGAACGGGACGTGGCGCTGTCCACGCGGATGGTCTCCCAGTCCCCCATCGGGCTCGCCGTCCTGGACACCGACCTGCGGTACGTCTCGGTCAACCCGGCACTCGAACGGCTCAACGGCGTCCCGGCCGAGGAGCACCTCGGCCGGACGATGGGCGAGGTCCTGCCGCAGATCGACGTCGAGGGCATCACGGCCGCGGCACACGGGGTGCTGAAGACCGGTCGCCCGCTCGTCGACCAGCACACCCTGGGCCGCACCCCGGCGGACCCGGACGAGGACCATGCCTGGTCGGTCTCGCTGTACCGGCTGGAGGACGCGGTCGGCACCGTGCTGGGCGTCGCCGCCTCGGTGGTGGACATCACCGAACAGCACCGGGCCGCCGTCGCCGCGGAGGCGGCCCGGCGGCGCCTCGCCGTCATCGCGGACGCCTCCGCCCGTATCGGCACCACCCTGGAGCTGGACCGCACGGCCCGTGAGCTCGCCGATGTCGCTGTGCCGGAGCTCGCCGACATCGCCGCCGTGGATCTGCTGGACGCGGTGGTGGAGGGCAGACGCAGCATCCTCGGCCCCACCGAGCCGGCCGTGATCCGTGCCCTCGCCGTCCAGGCGGACCACCCCTCGGAGGCCCTCTTGGCCGCCGACCCGCCCGGGCAGGTCGCCCGGTACGGCGCCGACCGTCTCGTCACCGAGTGCGTGCGCACGGGCCGGCCGGTCATGGTGGCCGAGGTCGAGGCGGCCGATCTGCCCCGCATCGCCCGCTCCCCCGAGGCGGCGGGACAGCTGGCCCGCGCGGGCGTCCACTCGTATCTGGCCGTGCCGCTGACCGCGCGCGGCGAGGTGCTGGGCGCCCTCGACCTCAAGCGCACCCGTAATCCGCTGCCGTTCAGCGAGGACGATCTGCTGCTGGCCCGGGAGCTGGCGTCCCGCGCGGCCGTGCAGATCGACAACGCCCGCTGGTACCAGAACGCCCGCGACACCGCCCTGACCCTCCAGCGCAGTCTGCTGCCCAGCCATCCGCCCATGACGGGCGGTCTGGAGGTCGCCTCCCGCTACCAGCCCGCGGGGGCGACGGCCGAGGTCGGGGGCGACTGGTTCGACGTGATCCCCCTCGACGGCTGCAAGACCGCGCTGGTCGTGGGCGACGTGATGGGCAGCGGTATCAACGCCGCCGCGACCATGGGCCGGCTGCGCACCGCGACGAGCACCCTGACCTCCCTGGACCTGGAACCGGCCCGGCTCCTTGAGCACCTCGACCGGATCACCCAGGACCTCAAGGACTCCATCGCCACCTGCGTCTACGCCATCCACGACCCGTATCTGCGCCAGTGCCGGATCGCCAACGCCGGGCATCTGCCGCCCGTCCGGCTTCGCGCGGGACGCCGGCCGGAACTCCTGGACCTGCCGACCGGGGCGCCGCTGGGTGTGGGCGGGGTCGCCTTCTCCACCACGACCGTCGACCTGGAACCCGGGGACCGGCTGGTGTTCTACACCGACGGTCTCGTCGAGACCCGCCAACACCCGCTCGACGAACGGCTGGACGCGCTTCTGGACCTCCTCGACGGCCCCGACCGCCCGCTGGAGGACGTGTGCGACCTCCTGCTGCGCACGCTGCACCAGCCGGACAACTCCGACGACGTGGCGCTGCTCATCGCCCGCGCCCAGAAGCCGGATTGACCATCGCGATTCACAGGAACTCGTTACCCGCCTCTTATCGGCCACCCATCACAATCCCAGCAAGACGTGCCATCGGAATGCCGGGTGGGAGCGAGCCATGACGCACGATCCGGATCAGGAAGCGACACCGCCCGAGATACTCGTCGGGCCGGGCGAACACACCGCGCTACGGGACCGCTGGCGACGTCGGTCCGTGCGCGCACGGGCGGTGACCGCGGCGGCCGCGGTCGCGGCGCTCACCCTCGGCGGCACGGTGGTCGCCTACGCGGCCACCTCGTCGGGCTCGGACGGCGGGGCGACGCCCGCGGCCTCCGGCTCGCCCTCCGCCTCCCCGCACGCACCGGGCGAACGGCACGGTCCGGGCTGGCGGTTCGGCGTCGGCGTCGGCGGTGATGCCGCGCACGGCGAGGCGACGGTGAAGGACCGGGACACCGGCGAATGGGTCGTGCGGGTGTGGCAGCGCGGCACCGTCGAGAAGGTGGACGGCGACCAGGTGACCGTCAAGAGCGAGGACGGGGCCCGGTGGACATGGACCGTGAACGCGGACACGACCGTCCTGCGTGAGGGCGCCAAGGGTTCCGGGGCCGACGATCTGAAGCAGGACGAGACGGTCCAGGTGGCCGGTACCCGGTCCGACGGCGGCACCCGGACGGCTTCCCATGTCCTCGCCGGCACCTGGGAGCGCAAGGGTCCCGAGAACTGGCGCGACCGGCTCCCGGGCCACGGCCACCGCGAGTGGCCCAAGCCGGATCCCACCAAGAGCGGCACTACGGCCTGACGCCGACCACGACGTTGGCGTACCACTCCTCCGAGGCGACCACCCGGGCCGCCAGTCCGCCGCGGGCGAAGGCGTCGACGGCCGTGGGCGCCTGCCGTTCGCTCGTCTCGACGAGCAGACAGCCGCCGGGCGCGAGCCACTCGGGCGCCTCGGCGGCGACCCTGCGCAACACGTCCAGCCCGTCGCTTCCGCCGTCCAGGGCGACCAGCGGTTCGTGCTCGCGTGCCTCCGCGGGCAGCAGGGCGACCTCGTCGGAGGGGACGTACGGCACGTTCGCCGCGAGGATGTCGACGCGGCCGCGCAGTCGCCCGGGCAGCGCCTCGTAGAGGTCGCCCTCGTGGGCGCGACCGTCGAAGGGGGCGATGTTGCGGCCCGCGCAGCGCACCGCGGCCGGGTCGATGTCGGCGGCGTGCAGTTCGGCGCCGCCGAGCGCGTCGGCGAGGGCCGCTCCCACGGCGCCCGAACCGCAGCACAGGTCCACGACGACGGAGGCGCCCGGGGCGTGGGCGAGGGCCTGTTCGACGAGGAACTCGGTACGGCGGCGGGGCACGAAGACCCCGGGTTCCACGGTGATGCGCAGCCCGCGGAACTCGGCCCAGCCGACGACGAGTTCGAGGGGGGCGCCCGAGGCGCGGCGGTCCACCATCGCCGTGAGTTCGTCCGGGGTGCGGGCGGCGGCCAGCAGCAACCGGGCCTCGTCCTCGGCGAAGACACAGCCCGCGGCGCGCAGCGCCGCCACGACGGAGTCGGGCGGGCAGGGGGATGTGGAAGTCATGGGAGCAGCAACCCTATCCGCTCAGGACCCCCATGGTTGGCATACGCAACTCCTATCGAGTTGTACTATGCAACCAGAACCGTGGAGGAGGTCCCATGGACGCGACCGACGCCGTCGAGACCATCCAGCGCGAGATGACGGTCTTCGCCCGGCGGGCCCGGGCCTCGGCGGGCCGGATGCACCCCGAGCTGTCGCTGGTCTCGTACACGCTGCTCGGGCATCTGGAGGAGCAGGACGGCTGCCGCGCCACCGACCTCGCCGCGCACTACGCCCTCGACAAGTCCACCGTCAGCCGCCAGGTGGCCGCGCTGGAGCGCGCCGCGCTCGTCGAGCGGCGCCTGGACCCGGAGGACCACCGTGTCCAGGTGCTGCATCTGACGGAGGCCGGCCGGCAGATCCTCGCCCAGGTCACCGTGAGCCGCCGGGCCGCCTTCCAGGAGCGGCTCGCGAACTGGCCTCAGGAGGATCTCGCGCGGTTCGCCGACTACCTCGTGCGGTACAACGCCTGGCCGGGCCCGCAGAAGGACTGAACGCCTGATCGGGCCCCGCGGAGGACCGACCGCCTAGGACACGGCCACCAGCCGTTCCGGTACGCGTGCCGCGGCGAACGCGGTCGTCCGGCGGAGCCGGAAGCCCAGGGACTCGTACAGCCGGATCGCGCCCGTGTTCCCCGCGCCCGTGTGCAGGAACGGCGTCTCATCGCGCTCCCTGATGCCGTACGCGACGGCGTGGATCAGCCGGGTCGCCAGGCCCTCGCCGCGGAAGGCGGGGTCGGTGCAGACCGCGCTGATCTCGGTCCACCCGGGCGGGTGGAGCCGCTCCCCCGCCAGGGCGACGAGGGCACCTTCCCGGCGTATGCCCAGGTAGGTGCCCATCTCTATGGTGCGCGGCAGGAAGGGGCCCGGCCGGGTGCGTGCGACCAGGTCGAGGATCTCGGGGACGTCGGCGGGGCCGAGGAGCACGGCTTCCGGTTCCGGTGCGGCGGCCACCCCGTCGTCGACGAGCTGTACGCCGTCGATGCGGGCCGTGATCTCCCAGCCGTCCGGCACCTCGCCCCGGTAGCCGGGCAGCGGGACTTCGGCGCCGGGGCCCGCGAGGGCCGCGAGGTCGGCCCAGTCGTCGGCGTCCGGTTCGTCGGGCAGGGCCAGCCAGGGCGAGACGTCCAGCGGGTAGCGCACGACGCGTCCGCGCCGCTCGGCGAAGTGGGCGTGCGGGCCGGTCAGGGAGGCGAGGGCGGGGTTGTCGAGGATGTGGAGCGCGCCGGACCGGGGCGCTCCCGCCTGCGTGGTGCGGTGGCTCATCCGGCGACCTCGATCACGACCTTGCCGCGCGCGTGCCCGTCCTCGACGGTGCGCAGCGCCTCACCGGCCTCGGCGAGCGGGAACCGCTGGACCACGTGCGGGTCCAGATCGCCGTTCACCACCAGCCGCGCCACGGCGTCCAGGACGGCGGAGGTACGGGCGCGGGTCACCCGGGTGCCGCCCAGTCGCTCCACGTCCTGCTCCGGGGCGCCCGCGGTGATCAGCCTCGTCCGGTCGGTCAGCAGCGTCGCCGCCTCGGTCAGCACCTCGCCGCCGACGAGGTCGTACACCGCGTCGATGCCGTCCGGTGCCGCGGCCCGCGCCCGGTCGGACCAGCCCGGTCCCGACGGGACGTGGACGGCGCCCAGCGACTCGACGAAGTCCTTCTTGCCCTCGCTCGCGACGCCCACCACACGCAGTCCGAGCGCCCGGGCGATCTGCAAGGCGGCGGCGCCGACTCCGCCGCCCGCGCCGGTGACCAGCAGGGTGGCACCCTTGGGCAGGTCCAGCTGGTGCACCCCGTCGTACGCCGTCGCGGCGGCCACGGGCAGGGTCGCGGCGTCGGAGAAGGCCAGCCCGGCGGGCTTGTGCGCGGCCAGGCGGACGGGCAGCAGCGTGTACTCGGCGTAGCCGCCGGTCAGGGTGTTGCCGAAGACCTCGTCGCCGGCGGCGAACCCGTCGACGCCCTCGCCGACCGCCTCCACGACACCGGAGACCTCGCTGCCGAGGACGGCGGGGAACACACGCTCGCCGGTGTCGCCGGGTCGGCGGTAACCGGTCCGCAGCTTCCAGTCGACCGGATTCACACCGGCGGCACGCACCGCGACCAGCAGCTGTCCGGGTCCGGGCACGGGCCGCTCGACCTCGACGAACGCCTCGGTGTCCGGACCGCCGTACCGCGTGAACACATACGCCTTGGGCATTGCTCCCACTCTCCTTCGCTCGCGCCGGGCACCAGTCGGAAGGAAGATCGGCGAACGGCTATTCCCCAGGCGGCGGAGTGTTCATACGGCCGCAATGATCGCCGTCCTGACCAGGGACGGAGCACCGCTGACGACACAGTACGGTTGAAGCATGAACGTCACCCGAGGCTTCACCGGACGCCCCCGCGTCCAGAACGCCGGGCTGCCCCCCGGCCAGTACGACGCGGGCGACGACTGGCCCGTGCTGTCCGCGGAGGTCACACCGGAGCTGTCACCGGCCGAGTGGACCTTCCGCGTCGACGGGCTGGTCGAGGAAGCGCGCACCTGGGACTGGGACGAGGCGCACGCGCTGCCGGGTTCGGTGTACGAGGGTGACATCCACTGTGTGACGAGCTGGTCGAAGTTCGGGGTGCGGTTCGGGGGCGTGTCCCTGGACGCCTTCCTGGACGCGGTGCGCCCCCAGGCGTCCGCGACCCATGTCGTCGCCTACTCCCACACCGGGTACACCACCAACCTGCCGCTGGCCGACGTGCGGGGCGGCAAGGCGTGGATCGCGTGGGAGTTCGGCGGGAAGCCGCTGTCGCCCGAGCACGGGGGGCCGGCGCGGCTGCTCGTGCCGCACCTGTACTTCTGGAAGAGCGCCAAGTGGATCGCGGGCCTGCGGCTCCTCGACCGGGACGAGCCGGGGTTCTGGGAGCAGAACGGCTATCACGCGCGGGGCAACCCGTGGGAGGAGCAGAGGTACTCCGGTGACTGAGACGCCGGCTTCCTTCACTCCCTCGACGCGGTTCGCCGTGCCCGGGCGCATCGCCGTGAGCAACCGGGCCGCCGCGCTGTGGCAGACCGCCACGCTCACCGAGATCCGCCGGGAGACTCCCCACGCCTCGACCTTCCGGTTCGCGGTGCCCGCCTGGGCGGGGCATCTGCCCGGTCAGCATCTGATGCTGCGGCTGACCGCCGAGGACGGCTACGCGGCCCAGCGCCACTACTCGATCGCGTCCGCGCCCGACGATGCGGGGCACATCGAGCTGACCCTGGACCATGTCGAGGGCGGCGAGGTGTCGGGCTGGTTCCACACGGTCGCCGAGCCCGGTGACGAGGTCGAGGTGCGCGGCCCGCTCAGCGGCTTCTTCGCCTGGCCCGGCGACCGGCCCGCACTGCTGATCGGCGCCGGCTCCGGGGTCGTACCGCTGATGTCGATGGTGCGGCACCACCGGGCGCGGGGCCTGTCCGTGCCGCTGCGGCTGCTGGTGTCGGCGCGCGGTCCCGAGGAGCTCATCTACGCGGGCGAGTTCGACGCCGAGACGACACCTGTCTTCACCCGGAGCGCGCCGGAGGGTGTACCGGTGGGACGTATGGCGGCCGCACATGTGGCGCCGCTCCTGGCCGACCCGCCTCCCGGTGGGTGGGAGGCCTATGTGTGCGGCTCCAATGCCTTCGCGGAGCACGCGTCGCGGCTGCTGGTCGCGGCGGGGCAGCCGGTGGAGCGGATCCGGATCGAGCGGTTCGGCTGACCCTGCGCGCCATCCCTTGGCTGACCCTGCCCACCATCCCTCGGCTGCCCCTGCGCGCCGTCCCTCGGCTCACCCTTCGCGCCCTGCCTTCGTTTCACGGCCGCGCTGCCGGGCGCTCCTGTGCGGCGGGGCCCCATGGTGTGCGCTCTCGCGTCAGTCCATCCCCTGCATCCGCCGGGCGATCCGCCCATGGTCCCGCAACGCCCCCGCCAGCCCCGGCAGGACGGGTTCCCCGCGGTCGACGAGGACCCGGCCGCCCACCACCGTCGTCCACGCCCGGGCGGGTCCGCAGCGCAGCCAGGCCTCGACGGGGTCGCTGAGCGCGCCGGCGAGGGCGACCTCGTGGAGGTCCCAGACGACGAGGTCGGCGCAGGCGCCGGGGCGCAGATGGCCGATCTCGTCGTCGCGGCCGAGGCAGCGGGCCGAGCCGCGGGTGGCCATGTCGAGGGCGTCCCGCGCGGCCATCGCACCGGGTCCGCCGCGGTAGCGGCCGAGCAGCAGGGCGTTGCGGGTCTCCATCCAGAGGGAGGCGTGGTCCGTGGAGGCCGAGCCGTCGCAGCCGATGCCGACCGGCAGACCCAGTTCGCGCATCTCGCGCACCCGGGCGGTGCCGCCGCCGATCAGCATGTTGGAGCTGGGGCAGTGCGCGACGCCGACGCCCGCGGCCGCGAGGCGGCGCAGCTCGTCGTCGTTCGGGTAGATGCAGTGGGCGACCCAGGTGCGGTCGGTCATCCAGCCGCAGTCCTCGAAGTACTCCACGGGCCGGCAGCCGTACGTCTCCAGGCAGTACGTGTCCTCGTCGTGGTCCTCGGCCAGGTGGGTGTGGAGGCGTACGTCGTGGCGCTCGGCGAGTTCGGCCGTGGCGGTCATGACTTCCTTGGTGACCGAGAACGGCGAGCAGGGGGCGAGCGCGACACGGATCAGGGCGCCGGGCGCCGGGTCGTGGTGGGCCTTGATCAGGCGCTCGCTGTCGGCGAGCACCTCGTCCGTGCTCTGTGTGACGCTCCTCGGCGGCAGTCCCCCGTCCTCGACGGACCGGGTCATCGAGCCGCGCGTCGCGTGGAAGCGGAACCCGATGTCGCGGGCGGCTCCGATCTCGGCGTCGACCAGGCGCGGACGCGGGTGGACGTAGAGATGGTCCGAGGAGGTCGTGCAGCCGCCCATGAGCAGCTCGGCCATGCCCACGTACGCGGAGACGTACGCGGCCTCCTCGTCGAGGGCGGCCCACAGCGGGTAGAGCGTGGTCAGCCAGTCGAAGAGGGTGCCGCCCACGGCGGGCGCGTAGGAGCGGGTGAGGTTCTGGTAGATGTGATGGTGCGTGTTGACCAGGCCCGGGGTGACGAGCCGTCCCGCCGCGGAGAGCGTCGTCGAGGCCTCGGGTTCACTTCCCGGGGCGCCCACGGCGGCGACCCGACCGTCGGTGACGGCGAGCCAGCCGCCGGGGATCTCCCGATCCCCGTCCACGACCAGCAGTTCGGCGTCCTTGACCAGCAGATCCACGGCTGACGTCATGGCGTCATCGTAGACAGGCGGACGGGCGAAGGCCTGGCGGGTCGTCCGACGTCACACGTACGGTGTGATCATCATCGGCCCTCTTCAAAGGCGGTCCTACATGGCCCTGTTCGACCTCCCCCTCGACGAGCTCCACGAGTACCGCAGCGCGTCCACCGAGCCCGAGGACTTCGACTCGTTCTGGTCCAAGACCCTCCAGGAGGCCCGTGGGCACGACCTGGACGCCCGTTTCGAACGCGTCGACACCGGTCTGACGACGGTCGAGGTGTACGACGTGACGTTCGCGGGGTTCGGCGGGCACCCGGTGAAGGGCTGGCTGACGCTGCCCGCCGGGGCCGCGGAACCGGTGCCGCTGGTCGTGGAGTTCGTCGGGTACGGAGGCGGGCGCGGGCTGCCGCACGAGCATCTGCTGTGGGCGTCCACCGGCCGGGCGCACTTCGTGATGGACACCCGCGGCCAGGGCAGTGCGTGGGGCGGTGGCGGCGGCACGGCGGATCCGGTGGGCGGGGCGCCCGCCTATCCGGGTTTCATGACGCGCGGGATCGACGCGCCCGAGAACTACTACTACCGCCGGGTGTTCACGGACGCGGTGCGCGCCGTCGAGGCGGCCCGCTCGCACCCGCTGACGGACGCCTCCCGCACGGTCGCGCTCGGCACGAGCCAGGGCGGTGGCATCACGATCGCCGTGGGCGGTCTGGTCCCGGACCTGGTGGCCGTCGCACCGGACGTGCCGTTCCTGTGCGACTACCCGCGGGCGGCGGTTCTGACGGACCGTCACCCGTACCGTGAGATCGGCCTGTTCCTCAAGACCCACCGCGGCCGCACCGAGGACGCCCTGCGCACCCTGTCGTACTTCGACGGCGTCCACTTCGCCGCCCGCGGCCGCGCCCCGGCCCTCTTCTCGGCGGCCCTGGAGGACCAGACCTGCCCGCCCTCCACGGTCTTCGCCGCGTTCAACGCCTGGGCGCACGACGACAAGGAGATCGAGGTCTACGACTTCAACGACCACGAGGGCGGTGGCCCCTACCAGGAGGCGCTCAAGCTGCGCTGGCTGCGCTCGTACGTCTGAGGAACCGGGTCTTCCCTCCAGTCCGACCAGTCGGTACGTTCATCGGGCCCGGGTCGCAGTGTCGCGGTCCGGGTTGCCGGCGGACGACGGAGGCCAGCCATGTCCGAGCACGAAGCCCGCGTTCAGGGCCACTGCGACGAGCGTTTCGCAGGGGTGCGTGTCGCGTTCGAGGAGAACTTCCGGGAGCGGGGCGAGCTGGGGGCGGCGGTCGCCGTCACGGTCGGCGGGCGGACCGTGGTGGATCTGTGGGGCGGGTGGGCGGACGCCGCCCGCACCCGGGCGTGGGAGCGGGACACGCTGGTCAATGTGTGGTCGACCTCGAAGGGGCCCGTGGCCCTGTGCGCGCACATCCTCGCCGACCGGGGGCTGCTGGACTTCGACGCGCCGGTGGCCGCGTACTGGCCCGAGTTCGCCGCGGCGGGCAAGGAGAAGGTCCTCGTACGGCATCTGCTGTCGCACCGTGCGGGGCTGTCCGGACCTCGGGAGCCGCACTCGTTGGAGCAGCTCTACGACTGGGAGCTGACGACGCGGCGGCTCGCGGCGATGGAGCCGTGGTGGGAGCCCGGCACGCGGTCGGGGTATCACGCGCTGACGTACGGGTTCCTGGTCGGCGAGGTGGTGCGACGGGTGTCGGGACTGCTGCCGGGGGCCTTCCTGGAGCGGGAGGTGACCGGGCCGCTCGGCATCGACTTCACTGTCGGGCTGCCGGAGAAGGAGTACGGGCGCGCGGCCGAGCTGGTCCATCCGCCGGCCGCGTCGAGCAGTGAACAGGCCGCGATCTTCAGCCAGTTGGCGCCCCTCGCGCTGGCCGCGCTGGCCAACCCGCCGGCGGGGGCGGCCGAGGCGAACACACCCGGGTGGCGGGCCGCCGAGATCCCCGCCGCCAACGGCCACGGCACCGCCCGCGCCGTGTCCCAGCTGTACGGCGTCTTCGCGGGGCGGGGGACGTACGACGGCCACCGCGTCCTGTCGCCCGAGGCGGCCGAGCGGGTGCGGGAGGGGCAGGGCAGCTGTCGGGACCTGGTGCTGGGCGCCGGTTTCGAGAGCGAGACCGAGATCGGGCTGGGGCTGTGGCTCAGCGGGGCGAACGCGTCGTACGGGCCCAATCCCCGGGCCTTCGGGCACGACGGGTTCGGCGGTTCCTGCGGGCTGGCCGACCCCGAGGCGGAGGTGTCGCTCGGTTACGTGATGAACAGGATGGGGCCTCATATCGCCGACGATCCGCGGAAGATGGCGCTGATCGACGCGCTCTACGGCGCCCTGTGACGGGTGATCCGGTTTCGGGTGGTCCGGTTTCGGGTGGACCGGTTTCGGTCGATCCCCCGGGCCGCCCTTCCCTTGTGGTTTAGACCAATGCTAGATCTGGTGGCGCAATGAGCCCGCACGGCTACGGCACGTCACCGACAGGAGGCGCGGCATGGCCCGCACCACCACCCCGCACGAGGACCAACCCCTCTACTGGAGGATCGCCACGGAGTTGCTCGGCGAACTGCGCGACGGCACCGTCCCGCCAGGTGAACGGCTGCCGGGCGAACGGAAGTTGGCCGAGCACTTCGAGGTCAGCAGGGAGACCGTCCGGCAGGCGCTCCAGGTGCTGCGCCGCGACGGCCTGGTCGCCACCGACCGGCGGGGCAGCCATGCCGCGCTGCCCGCGGCGCCGGTCGAGGCCTCGTCCGCGCTCGCCTTTCCGGTCGGCGCCGACACCGCGGGCCCGGACGCGGCCGACCGGGCGAGGGTCACCTGGGAGACTCCCCCGCCGGAACACGCCGAGGCCCTGGGGCTCGCCCCGCACCGGCCGACCTTGATGCACCGCTACGAGTCGGGCCGGCGCACCGCCGTGACCTCCTTCTCCGCCGTGGCACTCGCCGAGGTCGAGGAGCTGGCCCGGTATCGCGGGCGGGCCGACGGCAGCGCGTCGGCGCAGCTGCGGCGGGCCTACGACTGGATGCGCAAGGCGGGCCTGACCCTGCACCACCGCGACTCCATCACCCCGCTCGCGGACACCCCCGCGGTCCGGGTCACCCGCCGGGTGCACGACCAGTACGCCCGCCCCCTGGAGATCACCGACCTCGTACTGGACGCCCGACAGGAGGCACTCGTCTACGAGTTCACGCTGCCGGCCGACGGAAGTACAGCTGCACGACGGAGCCCCTCGGGTCCAGGTCCTCGCTGACCAGGTCCGTCAACTGCCGTACGAGCCACATCCCGTGACCGCCCGGGGCCCGGATCCCGGGCGGCAGATGGCCGGGGAAGAGCGGTCGGGGCGCCGAGGTGTGCGCCCCGTCGTCCCGGATCTCGCAGATGACGTACTCGGGGTCGCTGCGCAGTCGTACGACGCCCCGTCCGCCGCCGTAGCGCAGGGAGTTCACGACGGTCTCGTGCACCGCCGCCACCAGGTCGTACGTCCGCTGCTCCGGCAGACCGACGCGACGCGCGTACGCGGCGAGGCCCTGGCGTACGGCCGCCGAGCCTCCACGGGCGAAGGGGATGTCGTCCGGACCGGCGGGCAGACGGCCGGGCCGCCGCGCGTCGCACTCCGCACCGAACTCCGCGGGGTCGGTGAAGTCGGCTGCCGCGTCGATGAGTTCGGGGTGGGTGCGGGCCGCGGTGCGGGCGATGTCGGCGGGCAGCGCGCGGGTGTCGTACGGGCAGAGGATCCAGTGGCCCGTGCCGGCGAAGACGACGTTCAGGAGGGACTCGTAGCGGATCCACTCCCAGGTCTCGAAGGCGCCCCGGCCCGCCCAGACGGGCTCGCCGACGACCCGCACGCGGCGGTCGGCGCCGCGCCGGTCGCAGTAGTCGCGGTAGCGGCCCAGGGTGCGGGACGGGTAGTCGTACCAGTCGTGGGCGTCGACGAACTCGACCTCGCGGGAGCGGTCGCCGAGCACCTCGCCGAGCAGGGTGAGGTTGTGCGGGCCCACCACCACGAGGACGGCGTCGCCGACGTCGAGGCCCTCGGTGACGAAGTCGGCCGTGCCGGCGAGGAACTCGGCGTCGGAGCCGTAGCGGAGTGCCTGATGGACGAAGCCGGGGCGGGTCACGGCGTGTCTCCGTCCGGCTCGAAGAGCAGGCCGGGGACGCGGTCCCAGCCGGTCACCCGCATCACCCGCTGGATGTGCGGGGCGACTCCCGACAGGACGAGGACGCCGTCCGCGGCGGAGAGGGCGAGCGCGGAGAAGACCAGCAGGCGCAGCGCGCCGACGTCGATGAAGTGCAGTTCGCTCAGGTCGAGTCGGATGCGGGCGCCGCTCGCGGGGCGGGCCCGCTCCGCGCGCAGGGCGCGGGCCACGGCGGTGACGTTGGTGTCGTCCACCTCTCCGGCGAGGGCGAGGCCGGGGGGTGCGAAGGTGCGGGTGATGGACAGCAGGTCGTCGAGCCACACATGGTCGGCGCCCACCCGGCCGTGGTGGAGCCCGGCGAGCGGGGCCAGTTCGGACTCGTCGAAGACCCGGCTGTCGTACTGGCAGATGCCGAGCACGGGCAGCGCGGCGAACACCGGGTCGAGCAGGAGTTCGCTGTCGTGCAGTGTCTTGAGCCCCTTCCCGCCCAGCGCCCGCAGGATCTCCGTGCACACCCGCAGCCCCAGGAAGCCGTCGCCGACCGCGCGCCGGGTCTCGCGGCGGATCATCTCGTCCAGGTCCCACAGCCCCTCGGGGGCGGCGAGATGGGCGTCGACGCACAGCCGGCCCGCCGCGAGCTCCTCCTCGACGCGGCAGCCGTGCGCCTCCAGGAAGGACAGGGCGACACCCGCGGGCATGTCGGCCGGCGGCAGGAGCAGTCCGCGGTGGCCGCTGGCCAGGCCGTCGAGCAGGAACGCGGCGAGGACGGTCTCCCGCTCCTCGTCCGTGTCGTAGCCGAGGAGCAGGTGGTCCCCGTGGCGCATCCGGCCCACGGTCGTCACAGCGGATACGGCCATCGCGCGCCTCCCTCGACGGGGCGTCACCGCTTCCACGCTACGCCGGATCGCGGCACCCCGTGAGGCGTTAGGGTGACCTACCGTCGGGTTGCGGTGAGGGGGGACGATGGCGGCCTCTGTGCAGGGCGGCAGGACCGGCAACCTTCCCGCCGAGGCGAACGAGTTCATCGGTCGCAGGCTCGAACTCACCGACATAGCAGCCCTGTTGGGGACAGCGCGACTGGTGACGCTGACGGGACCCGGAGGTGTCGGCAAGTCCCGGCTCGCCCTGCGCGCCGCCCATGTCGCGAAGCCGGCCTTCCGTGGCGGCACCTGGCTGGTGGAGCTGTCGGAGCTCAGGAATCCGGACCTCCTGACCAACACGGTGGCACAGGCGACCCGGCTGACCGAGCAGACCCTGCGGCCGCTCCTGGGAGCCGTGGGCGAGCACCTCGCCGGGCCGCCGCTGCTGCTGGTCCTCGACACCTGCGAGCACGTCCTGGACGAGTGCGCGCGTGTCGTGACGGAACTGCTCGCGCGGGTACCGGAGTTGCGGGTGCTGGCGACCAGCCGCCAGGCGCTGGGGGTACCGGGCGAGCGGCTGCTGGCGGTGACCCCGCTGCCGCTGGGCGAGGGCGACGACGCGGTGGCGCTGTTCGCGGCCCGGGCCGCGGCCGCGGTGCCGTCGTTCGCGCTCACCGAGGCCAACCGGGCGGATGTGGCGGCGGTCTGCGCCCGCCTCGACGGGATACCGCTGGCCCTGGAACTCGCCGCCGTACGGCTGCGGGGGCTCCCCCTCGACCGGCTGATGGAGGGGCTGGGCTCACGTTTCGACCTGCTGGTCTCCTCCGCCCGGCCGCGGCCGGCCAGGCATCAGACGCTGCGCACGGCCATCGGCTGGAGCCATGAGCTGTGCACGCCCCTGGAGCGGCTGCTGTGGGCCCGGCTCTCGGTGTTCGTCGGCGGCTGGGACGTGGAGGCGGCCGAGTTCGTGTGCCACGGCGGCCCGTTGAGCGCCGAGGACGTCCTCGCGCTGCTCGTCTCGCTCAGCGAGAAGTCGATCGTGACACGGGACGGCGAGGGTGTCGCGGGCCGCTATCGGATGCTCGACACCGTGCGCTCGTTCGGCGCCGAGTGGCTGGCCGGGCTCGGCGAGGAGGAGCCGGTGCGGCGCCGCCACCGGGACTACTTCCGGTGGATCGCCCGTCAGGGCGAGGCGGAGTGGCTGGGGCCGGGCCAGCGGATGTGGGCGGAGCGGCTGACCGCGGAGCACGCCAATCTGCGGCTGGCGATCGAGGAGTGCCTGGCGGCGCCCGAGCCGGAGACCGCGCTCGAACTCACCGGCAGCCTCTGGTACTTCTGGTTCGCCTGCGGGTTCGCGGAGGAGGGCCGGGGCTGTCTGGAGCAGGCGCTGGGCCGCGTCCCGGAGGGCGGCGGGCCCGAACACACCCTCGCCGTGTGGGCGCACCGGCTGGTCACCGTCGTACCGGACGACCTGGAGGCCGCCGAGTCGGTGAGCACCGCCTATGTGTGGCTCGCGGAGGAGCGTCATCTCCCGGTCCCCGCGCTGCCGTTGACCGGGGCGAGCCTGGCCGTGCGCGGCGAGTCGGCGCGCTCGGCGGTGCTGTACGGGAGCGGCCGGCAGGCCCCGGCGGGTGACGGCGGCGCCGAGTTCTTCCAGCTGATGACGCTCGCTCTCCAGGCGTATCTGCTGGCCGGGCAGGCCTCGTTCGAGCGCTGCGCCTCGGTCGCCGAGCGGCTGCGCCGGGAGTGCGCCGAGCGAGGCGAGCTGTGGATGCGGGCCTGGGGTGACTTCTTCGTCTCGCTCGCCGGGATCGGGCTCGGCCGGCCGGACGAGGCACTGCGGTCGGCCCGCGAGGCGCTGACCGCGAAATGGCGGGTGCACGACCGGCTCGGTGCCGCCGCGGTCGCCGATCTGCTGGTCGCCGCGCAGGCCGCCCGTGGTGAGGACGAGCTGGCCGCGCGCCTGCTGGGCGTCAGCAGGCGCCTGTGGCGCACGGCGGGGCTGCCGCAGCTGGGCAGACCCGACACCACCGTCTTCCACCGGGAGTACGAACGCCGGCTGCGCGCCTCCCTGGGCGACACCCGGTTCGCCCGAGCGGTGCGGGAGGGCGGGGAACTGGGGTCGGAGGCGGCGATCGGACTGGCGCTGGGGGGAGCCGGTACGGGCGAGGACACCTAGAGGGGGGCGGTCAGCTGGGCCGGGGCCGGGCCACGACCATGCGGACGCGCGGACTTCCGTCGCCCCGGCTCCCGAACTCGGGCAGCGCCATCAGCTCCACGCGGAATCCGGCGCGCTCCAGTTCCCCGCGCACGTCCCCCAGCCGAAAGGCCCGGTAGTACATGACGAACGGCGGCCGCCACACCGCGTTGCGCACCCGCATCACCACGTCGAAGCCCAGCAGCATCCAGTAGCCGAGCGATCCGGGGCGGGGCGGCGCGACGACCGGGAAGGCGAAGCAGCCGTCCGGCCGCAGCACGGAACGGACCTGGCCGAAGAGCCCCGGCAGCTCGCGCGGCAGAAAGTGCCCGAAGGCCCCGAAGCTGACGACGAGATCGAAGGCGGGCCCGAAGGGCAGCGCGCGGGCGTCCGCACGGACCCAGTCGACCCGGGGCCCGGCGGGCCGCACCCGCTCGCGGGCGACGTCGAGCATGCCGGCGCTGAAGTCGACGCCGGTGACGCTCTCCCGGCACACCCGCGCGAGCACACCGACCCCCGCCCCGGTGCCGCAGCACAGGTCGAGCCCAGCGTCGAAGGGCCCGGTCCGCCGCAGCGCCCGGGCGACGGAGTCGAGCACCGGGTCCGGGGTCCTGAAGGGCGTGTGGTCGAACTTGGGGGCGAGGAGGTCGTAGCCGTGCTCCACGGAGGACAGGGCCTGGACGGCGAGTTCGCGGAGGCTCGGGCCTTCTGGGCTGAACATCGCGTCAGCTTAGGGGAGCACCCCCATGGACACACCGCGGGCCGGGGCATAGCGTAGGCCGCGATTACTCAACTAATTGACTATGGAGTGAGGTCGTATGCGTGCTTTCCGTGAGGCCGTCGAGGCGTGGGACTTCGACGCGGTCGAGGCGCTGCTGGCGGAGGACGTCGTCTTCACGAGCCCGGTCGTCTTCAAGCCGTACCCCGGCAAGGCGATCACCGCGGCGATCCTGCGCGGCGTCTCCCGGGTCTTCGAGGACTTCCGCTACGAGCGCGAGCTCACCGGGGCCGACGGCCGCGACCACGCTCTGGTGTTCACCGCCCGGGTGGGCGACCGCGCGCTGACGGGCTGCGACTTCATCCACGTCGACGAGAACGGTCTGATCGACGAACTCACGGTCATGGTGCGGCCGTTGTCGGGCGCCCAGGCCCTCGCGGAGGCCATGGGCGCCCAGTTCGAGCGGATCGCGAAGGAGGCGGAGGCGGGCTCCGCCTCCTGACGTCAGGCGACGGTGACGGTGAGGGCGCCCGTGTACGTCGTACCGGGGGTGAGGGCCGTCTGCACCCCGTCGACGGTCAGCGTGACCGTCTTCCCGCGCGGCGCCTTCACCGTGGCGTCGGCGGCGAGCGCCAGGGAGGTCAGGTACGACGTGCCCGTGACGGTCCACGCCGACCCGCTGTTCAGCCGTACCACCACTCCGTTGTTCACGGCGGCCTGCGCGGTGTTGGTCACGATGCCGAGCTCGTAGAAGGTGGACGCGTCGATCGTGTCGACCCGGTGCTTGGTCCGCGACGCGGTGATGACGCCCTCGACGGTGGATTCCTCGAAGGTGAGGACCATGTTCTTGCCCTTGCGCATGCCGTTGTAGAAGTCGCCCTTCAGCTTGATCGAAGTGAAGGTCGCGGCCCCGTCCGCGGTGTGCGCGGCGGTGACGTCGAAGGTGGCGTCCTTGGCCGGGTCGCCCGTCGGCTCGGTGTAGACGCCGGTGTTGAGCATCTTGCCGTCGACACGCACCGGACCCGGGTCGTCCAGCTCGATCATCTGGAGGATGATCCCGTCGCCCGGGTTGAGCCGGGTGCCCCCGGCGCCGTCGACGCTGATGGCGGTCTGCTGGCCCTTGTTGAGGAAGGTGGCCCGCTCGGAGTTGATGACGGTGCCGCCGTCGAGGGTCAGCGTGCCGGCGCCGAAGAACATGTAGCCGAAGTGCCCCGAGTTCACGACCGTGTTGCGCACCGGAAATGCCTTGAGCTCGGCGGCGGACAGCCCGAGGTCGAGCTCGGTGTTCAGCGCGGCGACGGCGGCCCGGGTACTGGCGCCGTAGTGCACCACCGCGGCCGGTCCCGCGATGATGGTCGCGTAACTGCCGACGTCGAAGCGGGAGCCGAGAACCCGGACGACGGCGTCACCGATGGCGTAGGTGCCGTATCCGTACTCCCCGGTGTTCCCGACATGGCTGTCGACCACGGTCAGCTTCAGCCCGCTGCCGCCCTCGACCGACAGGGCGCCCCAGGTCTCCGAGAACACCGTGGAGTTGAGGTAGGTGGCCTTGCTGCTCTTGCCGATGAGGTTGGTGGCCCGGACGTTGCCGTCCAGGCCCAGCATCCACGGCACGGACTGCATGTACGGGGTCTCGACGGTGGCCTGGTAGTCGGCGGGCAGCACGCCGTTGCGCGTGTGGAGGACGGAGTTCTTGACGACGACATTGGCGCCGTCGTTCGCGATGACCGCGGTGCGGACCACGCCCTTGGTGCCGATGCGGGCCCCGTCCAACACCAGCTTGGTCGCCGCACCGTCGCCGACGACCGCGGCACCGTACCCGGCGAAGTCACAACGGCCGTTGCCGGTCAGGGAGATGGCGGTGCCGTTCAGCGTGTACGTGGCGTCCTGGACGAACACGCCGTCGAAGCACTCGCCGGTGGAGGTGATGGAGACGTTGCGGGCCGCGGCGTCGGTGACCTTGCCGCCGCGTACCGCGGTCAGTACGGACTTGTCCCGGTCGACGCCGGCCGCGTCCACGTACAGCGCCTGCCGGAAGGGGAAGGTGAGCGTCTCGTACGTCACCGCGGTGGCCTCGGCCACCGTGAGGACGACGTCCCCCCGGTAGGTGCCGGCCTGGATCAGTGTGGCCGTGCCGCCGGTCTCGGTCAGCAGCTGGCCGGTCTCCGTGCCGTCCACGGTGAGGGAGAGGCTGTACCCGTCGGGGGCGGCGATGGTTCCGCCCTCGGCGATGGACAGTTCGCTCACGCGGGTGGTCGCGGAGAGCTCGTACGTCTCGCCGGAGCCGACCGAGATCCGCTTGCCAGAGGTCTTTGTGCCGGCGGTGGCGGAGGCGGCCGGGAGCAGGACGGCGCCGGCCGTGGCGGTACCGGCGATCAGGACCGAGCGTCGGGTCATCAACGTCATTGCGTGCCTTCCCAGGGGTGGAGTGCGCCGTCGCGCAGTGTGAGCGGCCCGCCGTCGGAGAGACCTCACGACGGCCCGGGCTTCAGGCACCATCAGGTGCGCACGAGGAGTGAATCAGCCCCGCCCACCAGGCAATAGGGGCCGTGCGGAGGCATTTTGGACGCCGATGCCTCGGATCGCACGGCCCACTTCATGGCGGTCACACAGGGTGGTGACAGACACCGGTCATGCGGGCGCGACCATGCCCGCCGAGAGGTCGATGTCCGCTCCGCAGAGCCCCGGCATGGCCAGCATCGCCACCAGGGCCCGGGCCACTTCGTGCTCCTCCACGAGCCTGCCCAGCGCTGCCCGGGAGGCGAAGTCGTGCTCGGCCTCCTCGACGGTGCAGCCGGTGAGTTCGGCCGTGAGCCGGAAGTTGCGGTCCATCCGTGGCCCCCTGACCGGCCCCGGGGACAGGGAGTTGACGGCGACACCGCTCGGCCCCACCTCCCCGGCCAGGGTGCGGGTGAGGCCGAGCAGCGCCATCTTGGAGGCGGTGTAGGGGGTGCGGTGGAGCAGCGGCCGTTTCCCGCTGACCGAGGCCACGTTGACGACGTCGCCCCGGCCGGCCGCGATCATCGGCGGCAGGAAGGCCCGGCACATGAGGTAGACCCCGCGCACATTGGCGGCGAAGACGTCGTCCCACTCGTCCGGTTCGATGTCGGTGAGCGGCTTGACGGGTCCGGCGACGCCGGCGTTGTTGACGAGCAACGACACGTCCTCGTCGGCGAGTTCGGCGGCCAGCCGCCGCACGGACTCCGGTTCGGAGACGTCACAGGCGGCCGTACGGGCCTCGCCGCCCTCCTTGACCACCCGTAGCGCCGCGTCCGCCAGGGCCTGCTCGTTGCGCCCGACCAGGACGACCCGGGCCCCGGAATCCGCCAGGGCCAGCGCGAACGCCCGCCCCAGCGGCCCTCCCCCGCCCGTGACGAGGGCCGTTCGCCCGCGCAGGCTCATGCGCCGTTCCACTGCAGCTCGTCACCGGCGGCCTTCGCGGCCCGTACGTCGCCGGAGCGCGCGTGCCCCTCGAACAGCTCGACGCGGGAGGCCCGCCCGCACAGCCGGCCGAGCAGGGCCTGCGACCCGGTGTCGGTGACCTCCTGGTAGGTGACCGTCTTGAGGTACTTCCCCACCCACAGGCCGCCGGTGTAGCGGGCGGCGCCCCGGGTGGGCAGGACGTGGTTGGTGCCGATGACCTTGTCGCCGAAGGAGACGCAGGTGCCCTCGCCGAGGAACAGGGCGCCGTACTGGGTCATGCGCTCCAACGCCTCACGCGGGTCCGCGGTCAGCACCTCCACGTGCTCGAAGGCGAACTCGTCGGCGAGCGTGTACAGCTCGTCCAGGGAGTCCACGACATGCACCTGCCCGTGGTCGCGCCACGCGGGCTCGGCGAAGTCCCGGGTGGGCATGCCGGGCAGCAGCCGCTCGACCTCGGCGACCGTGCGCTCCGCGACCTCGCGGGAGGTCGTGATGAGCACGGCCGGCGAGTCGGGGCCGTGCTCGGCCTGGGAGAGCAGGTCGACCGCGCAGACGAACGGGTCGGCGTGCTCGTCGGCCAGTACGAGGATCTCGGTGGGCCCGGCGAACAGGTCGATGCCGATCTCCCCGAAGAGCTGCCGCTTCGCCTCGGCGACATAGGCGTTGCCGGGTCCGGCGATGAGGTTCACGGGCCGCATCGCGTCCGTCCCGACGGCCATCGCGGCGACCGCCTGGACGCCCCCCAGCAGCCAGATCTCGTCCGCGCCCGCCAGGTGCATCGCGGCGACGGTGGCGGCCGGGATCTCGCCGTGGATCGGCGGCGTACAGGCGACGACCCGGGGCACACCGGCGACCTTGGCGGTGACGATGGTCATGTGGGCGGAGGCGGTGAGCGGATAGCGGCCGCCGGGGATGTAGGCGCCCGCGGCCTGCACGGGGATGTGCTTCTGTCCCAGCCGCACCCCCGGCAGCGTCTCGACCTCGAACTCTTGCAGGGAGTCCAGCTGTCGGCGGGCGAAGTTCCGCACCTGGTCCTGGACGAACCGGATGTCCTCGATGACCTGTCGCGGTACCGACGCGACGATCCTCTCGACCTCCTCGTCGGAGAGCCGGAAGGAGTCGGGGCTCCAGTTGTCGAACTTCTCGGAGTACGCGCGCACGGCCGCGTCCCCGCGCTCACGGATGTCCGCGATGACGCCGGTCACGGTCTCCCGCACCTGGTCGAGGGAGGCGGCGACCTCGGCCCTGGGGACAGCGTGCTTCAGTATCTCTGCCACAACGGCGGCCTTTCTCAAGGGGGTCAGACGGGCGGCGCGACGAACAGCACGTCGGGGTCGTTGAACTGCTCCTTGGCGACCGACTCGCTCATCGGGTCGGCGGTGCCCCACTGGTCCTGGGTGATCGGATCGTCGACGTCATGGCGCCCGGGATGCCACAGGTCCTCTTCGAGGACGGCGAGTTCGGTCGTGTACTCCACGGTGTTGCCGTGCGGGTCGTGGAAGTAGGAGAAGGTGTTGTCGCCCGCGAGATGCCGGCCCGGTCCCCAGGTCAGCCGGGTCCCGGCGCGCAGCGCCCGTCCGGTGCCGCGCATGTACTCCTCGACGCCCCGCATCTCGAACGAGGCGTGGTGCAAGGAGACATGGGGGCCACGGGCGATGGCGAAGGAGTGGTGCAGGGGGCTGCACCGAAGGAAGTACATGAGGTCACCCATGTGCGTGGAGTACAGGGTGTCGGTGAGCCGGAAGCCGAGGTGTTCGATGTAGAAGTCCCTGAGCCCTTGCGGGTCCTGGGAGTTGACCACGCAGTGCGAGAGCCGTACGGGGATGGCCTCGCGCTCCTCCACCTTGCGGTGGGTGCGGGTGGCGACGTCCGCCGACACCTCGACGACCCGGCCGTCCGGGTCGAAGAAGCGCAGCCCGTATCCACCGCCCGGTGTGTCCAGGACCCGTGGCTCGTGGACGAGTCGCACTCCGGCCCGGCCGAGCCGCACCGCCAGTTCGTCGACCGCCGCGGGCGACACGGCCCCGAAGGCCACCAGGTCCATCCGCTTCCGCTCCTCCCTGCGGATGCGGACGATGTACTGCTCGGGGCTGCCCTCGGCGGCGAAGAAGGCGAGGCCGCTGTCGTTCGCGACCTCGGTGAGACCCCAGGTGGTGCCGAAGAAGGCGCGCTGTCGCTCGAAGTCCGGTACGGCCAGGTCGACATGGCGCAGATGGGTGACGGGCTGGAAGCTCATGGGTGGCTCCTGACGGTGTTGCGCTGGTGGCCCAGGCCGGTGATCTCCGCCTCGATGACGTCCCCCGGCTTCAGGAAGACGCCCCAGTGCGCGCCGTTGCCGGCCGGTGAGCCGGTGAGCAGCAGGTCTCCGGGGCGCAGGGTGGTGGTCGTGGAGACGTACGCGATGAGCCGCGGGATGTCGAAGATCATGTCCTTGGTCGACTCGTCCTGCCGGACGACTCCGTTGTGGCGCAGGGTGATCCGCAGGTCGTTCGGGTCGCCGGCGAAGGCGGCCGGGACGAGGAAGGGGCCGGTCGGCAGGAAGGTGTCGGCGTTCTTGGCGGTGAACCAGTCGGTGCCGATGGCCTTGAGGTCGGGGCGGTAGAGCCGGTCGCGGGTGGTGAGGTCGTTGCAGATCGTGTAGGCGGCGACGTATGACATGGCCTCGTCCGCCGGGATGTCCCTGCCCGGCTTCCCTATGACCAGGGCGAGTTCGAGCTCCCAGTCGTGCTGCTCGCCGAGTGCGGGCAGCACGATGTCGTCGTAGGGGCCGCACATCGCACGCGGGGAGCCGAGGAAGACGTACGGGACGCCGGTCCGGGTCCGCTCGTCCATCATCTGCTCGGCGTCCGCGCGGGCCTCCTCGGGCGTCGCGCCGTGCACGCTCTCCTTTTCTGCGGCGACCAGATCGACCACGTGCTTGCGGTAGTTGGCGCCGCTCTGGAGGATCTGGCCCGGCTCGACGGGGGCGAGGACCTCCAGGTCGGCGAGGTCGTGCCAGGTGCCGTCACGCAGGGCGCCGAGACGGGGCAGCCAGTCGTCCCACGCCTCGACCAGGGCGCGCACGGAGGACACCTGGTCGGAGAGGTCGCGCACCCGGGTCCCGGCGACCAGTCCGGGAAAGGGCTCGGCGTCGTGGCGGAACGTGCCGAGCGCGAAGGGGCCGGCGTGGGTGGGGATGGGGTCGGGCACGGGCGCTCTCCTCGTAGGGATGGGGGGGCGGCTCGTCATCGACGCTAGGGAGCCGGGGCCTCCGGCGGAAATGGCCATTCGCGATGCCTGCCATCGCCGGGCCCCGGTGCGCCCGGCGGCGCCTCCATCGCCGTACGGGATGGATGACGTCCCCCTTGTCGATGCCTCGATCCGTTGACCCCGCCACCGCCTCCGACCAGGCTCGGAGCACCCCCAACCGAGGAGATCAACGTGGTCGTCGAGCATGCCCGGCTGACGGTCGAGGGAGGCCGGGAAGAGGAGTTCCAGGAGGCCTTCGGCACAGCGCGTCAGGTGCTGGCCGAGGCCGACGGCTTCCAGTGGGCCCAGCTGCTGCGCTGCGAGGAACGGCCCCAGGGGTACCTCCTGCTGGTCGGCTGGGAGTCCGTCGAGGCCCACACGGTGGGCTTCCGGGAGTCCGAGCGGTTCCAGCGGTGGCGTGCCCTGGTCGGGCCGTTCTTCGCGGCGCCGCCGGACGTCGAGCACTACCACGAAGTCAGTCCGCGCTGACCCCGCCCTTTCCTACGTTCGCAAGGATCCCCCATGCCCGTACACAAGGTGCTCGTCGTCGGCGGCGGCATCACCGGAAGCGTGCTGTCGCTCGCGCTCGCCCAACGCGGCGCCGATGTCGAACTCGTCGAGATCTCCCCCCAGTGGTTCGGGGTGGGCCACGGCATCACCCTCCAGGGCAACGCGCTCAAGGCGCTGCGCTCGGTGGGGGTGCTGGAGCGGGTCCTTGAGCGGGCGGTGCCGTTCGACATCATGCGGCTGCGCCGCGCCGACGGCGAGCTGATCGTCCAGCTGGACACCCCGCACACCGGCGGCCCCGACCTGCCGTCGACGGCCGGCGCGCTGCGCGCCGACCTACAGGGCGCGCTGTGCGACGCGGTCTTCGCACATGGGGTGTCCGTACGTCTGGGTCTCACCATCGATCGTCTGGATCAGTCGTCCGACCACGTGGACGTCACCTTCACCGACGGCTCCACCGGCCGCTACGACCTGGTGGTGGGCGCCGACGGCATCAACAGCCGGATGCGTTCGCTGATCGGCATCGCCGAGAGGCCCCGCCCCGTCGGCATGTCGATCTTCCGGGTGGTGGCGGAGCGCCCCGCCGAGATGGACTGCGCCGAGGTGTACTACGGCGGACCCCGCTTCAAGGCCGGCTACAGCCCGATATCCCCCGACCAGTGCTACGCCTATCTCCTGGACGAGAACCTCGACGCCTCCCTCGTCGGCCCGCGCGCGCCGCTGGCCCTGATGCGCGAGCGCGGGGCGGGGTACGGCGGTACCTGGGGCAGGATCGTCGCCGCGCTGCCGGACGACACGGCCGTGGACTACCGCTGGATCGAGGCGGTCCTCGTCGACGAGCCCTGGCATCGCGGCCGGACCATGGTCATCGGCGACGCGGCCCACGCCTGTCCGCCGCTCATCGCCCAGGGCGCGGCCATGTGCATGGAGGACGCGGTGCTGCTGGCGGAGCTCGTCACCGGGGACGAGCCGGTGGAGAAGGCCCTGGAGCACTTCATGTCCCGGCGGCTGCCGCGGGTGCGGATGGTGCTGGAGAACTCGCTCCGGCTGGCCGAGTGGGAGATCCATCCGGGCACCCCGGGTGCCGACCCGGCGCGGATCATGTCGGAGACGCTCCAGTCGCTCACGGCGGCCGCATGAGCACCCCGGTCGTCGACTTCCACGGCCATCTGGCCGTCCCGGCCGCCGACGAGCTCGTCGCAGGAACCCCCGGCCTGGTCGCGGAGCTCGCCGCCGAACAGCGCGCCCACTCCCCCGCGTCGCTCGCCGTGAACCGGGCCCAACTCCAGCGGCTGGCACCGAGGTTGACGAGTGTCCGGGAGCGGCTGGCCGACCTCGACGCGATGGGCGTGGACATCCAGGTCGTCGGCCCGATGCCCATGCACCACTACTGGGCCGACCCCGACCTCGCCCTGCGTCTCGCCCGCACGGTCAACGAGGCCGTGGCCGCGCACTGCGCCGAGGCCCCCGACCGGCTGTACGGGCTCGGCACGGTCCCCCTCCAGCATCCCGATCTCGCGGTGGCCCTGCTGGACAGGGCGGTCACCGAGCACGGCCTGTACGGCGTCAGCGTCTCCACCACCGTCGACGGCCGCGAACTCGCCGATCCCGCGCACGACGCCGTCTGGCACAAGGCCGAGGAACTCGGCGCGGTCGTCTTCGTGCACCCGTGGGGCTGCTCGCTCGGCGAGCGGCTCGCGTCCCACTACCTGGGCAACACGGTGGGCCAGCCGGTCGAGACGACGATCGCCCTGTCCCATCTCGTCTTCTCGGGCGTCCTGGACCGTTTCCCCCGGCTGAAGCTGGTGGCCGCGCACGGTGGCGGCTATCTGCCGACGTACATCGGGCGCTCCGACCACGCGTGGCGGGTACGCCAGGACGCGCGCGGCTGTGCCGAACCGCCGAGCGCGTATCTGCGGCGCATGTGGTTCGACTCGCTGGTGTACACCCCGCGCGCCCTGCGCCACCTGGTCGAGGAGGTGGGCGCTGACCGGGTCGTCCTCGGCACCGACCACCCCTTCGACATGGGCGTCGAGGACCCCGTGGCCCGGCTGGACGCCGCCGGGCTCGACCCGGCCGACCGTGCCGCCGTCGCCGGGGGCAACGCCCTCGATCTGCTGCTGAAAGGACGTACCCGATGACCCCCCGCACCCACCTCGGTCCGATCGAGGAAGAACTGGCCAAGGCCCGTGCCGCCTACCGGAACTGGGGCCGCTGGGGCGAGGACGACGTGCTCGGCACGCTCAACTACCTCGACGACGCGATCCGCGCCCACGCGGCGGGGCTGGTCCGGCGGGGGCGGTCCTTCTCGCTCGCCCTGGAGTTCAACGAGTCGGGACCGCAGCGCGGTTTCCGCGGCCGTATCAACCCCGTGCACTACATGAAGGACACCGGCTCGGACGCGGCCGCGGGCACCCAGGGTTTCCCGCACGGCTTCGGTGGCGCGGACGACCATGTCGTGATGCCGTTGCAGGCCTCCACGCAGTGGGACGGCCTCGGCCACATCTTCGACAACAAGCAGGCCTGGAACGGTCGTTCGTGCACCATCGTCAACGGCGACGGTGACTCGGTGACGGGTATCGAGCACATGGCCGACGCCTTCACGGGCCGCGGGGTCCTGCTCGACGTGGGGCGGGCCGTGGGCGACGAGAACGGGGAACTCCCCGACGGGTTCGCCGTCCTGGAGGAGCACCTGCGCGCCACGATCGAGGCGCAGGGCGCGACGTCGACCGTCCGGCGCGGTGATCTGGTGCTGGTCAGGACCGGCCAGCTCGGCCGTGTCCGGCGGCTCGGCGAGTGGGGCGGTTACGCCGCCGGTGACGCGCCCGGTCTCTCCTTCACCACCCTCGGCTGGCTGCACCGCACCGAGATCGCCGCGATCGCCACGGACACCTGGGGCCTGGAGGTCCGCCCGTACGAGTTCGACGGGCCGGCGATGTCCCCGCTGCACCAGATCGCCATCCCCAACATGGGCCTCCCCCTGGGCGAGATGTGGGACCTGGAGACGCTGGCCGAGGACTGCGCCGCCGACGGCGTCTACGAGTTCCTGCTGGTCGCGGCCCCACTCCCGGTCACCGGAGCGGTGGGCGCACCCGTCAACCCGATCGCCGTGAAGTGAGGACCCCCGTGTTCACCGGCACACTCCACCACCCCGGCGACCCCGGCTTCGAGGAGGCCTGCTTCGGCCGGATCTTCAACGCCCGCCGCCCCTCGGACCGTACGCCCGCCGCCGTGCTGGAGGCCGTGTGCGAGCAGGACGTCGTCGAGGGCGTACGCCTCGCCCTGGAACGCGGCTGGCAGGTCGCCGTCCGCTCCGGCGGGCACAGCTGGGCCGCCTGGTCGGTGCGGCGGGACGCGCTGCTGATCGACCTCGGGGGCTTCCGCGAGATGGCCTACGACGCGACGACGGAGGTCGTGACGGCGACGCCCAGCGTCAAGGGCGGCGACGAACTCAACCCGTATCTCGGGGAGTTCGGGCGCTTCTTCAACGGCGGGCACTGTCCCTCCGTCGGTATCGGCGGGTTCCTCCTCCAGGGCGGGCAGGGCTGGAACGCGCGCGGCTGGGGCTGGGCGGCGGAGAACATCGTGGCGATCGACGTCGTCACCGCCGAGGGTGAACTGGTGCGCGCGGACGAGACCCGCAACAGCGACCTGTTCTGGGCGGCGCGGGGCGCGGGCCCGGGCTTCTTCGGTGTGGTCACCCGCTTCCATCTGCGCACCCGGCCCCTGCCCGGGCACCTGGGCCACACCGTGCACGCCTACCCGCTCGACCTCTTCGACGAGGTCATGACGTGGCTGCACGGCATGCACCACACGGTCTCGGAGCTCGTGGAGATCGTCGCGCTCACCCAGACACCGCCCGACCTCGACGAACCGGTGCTCCTGGTCACGGGCGTGTCGATGACGGACACCCCGGAGCAGGCCGCCGAGGCGCTCGCCCCGCTGCACGCCAACCCCTACGCGGACCGGGCGATCTTCCGTATCGAGGCGCAACCCACCACCCTGGCAGCACAGTTGGACAACCAGCGGGCCGCCAACCCGGAGGGCCACCGCTATCTCGTCGACAACGCCTGGCTGACCGGGCCCGCCGACCAGGTCGTCCCGGCGATCCGCGAGGCGTTCACGCAGCACCCCACCCGGCAGACCTTCACGATCTGGTTCTCCATGGCCCCGCTGCGTGAACTCCCCGACATGGCCTTCTCGTTGCAGTCGGAGATCTACTGCGCCACGTACGTCGTCCACGACGAGCCGGAGCGCGACGCCGAGCTGCGCGACTGGCTGGACGGGGCGATGGCGGCCATGCGGCCGGTGACCGCGGGCCAGTACCTCGGGGACTCCGACTTCACGGTGCGGCAGTTGAGGTTCATGGGCGACGAGCAGTGGCTCCGGCTCCAGGAGATCCGGGCCGCTCGTGACCCGAAGGGGCTCTTCGCGGGCTGCCTGAGCACGGGGGCCGTCACCAACACCAACCACTGGGAGCAGTGAGCGATGCGTTTCGCGACATACGAGTTCGAGGGTGTGAAGCGCGCCGGTGTGGTGCGGGACGGCATCGTGCATCCGCTGCCGGTGAGCGTGCTGGAGCTCGTGCGGGAGGAGGCCCTGCACACCGTGGGCGCGGAAGCCCTCGACCGGGCGAGCGAGTTGACGGTGGATCAGGTGCGGCTGCTGCCGCCGATCGAGCCGCCGTCCGTCCGGGACTTCGTCGGGTTCGAGGCGCACATCGAGGGGGTGTCGAAGTCGCTGGACGGACTGGAGCACGTGCCCGAGGAGTGGTACCGGGCGCCCAACTTCTACTTCACCAACCCGCACGCCGCCTACGGCGCCCATGACGACGTACCGATCCCGGCGGGTTGCGCGGTGCTCGACTTCGAGCTGGAGGTCGGGGCGGTGATCGGCCGCAGCGGCCGTGATCTCACGCCGGAGCGGGCCCGGGAGCACATCGTCGGCTACCTCGTCTTCAACGACTGGTCGGCGCGGGATCTCCAGAAGCCGGAGAAGAACCTCGGGCTCGGCTTCTCCAAGGGCAAGGACTTCGCCAACACCCTCGGCCCGTACCTGGTCACCGCGGACGAGGTCGCGGACCGGCGGGACCCGGAAGGCTTCCTCGACCTGGAGATGACGGCCACCCTCAACGGGGAGCTGATCGGGCGGGACACCCTCGCCAACATGTCCTGGACGTTCGAGGAGATGGTGGCCTACGCCTCCCGGGACGCCTGGGTGCGGCCCGGGGACGTCCTCGGCTCGGGCACCTGCGGCTGGGGTGCGCTGGCGGAGTTCTGGGGGCGGCTCGGGGAGCGGACACCGCCGCCGCTGAAGCCCGGCGACGAGGTGACACTGAGCGTGGAGCGGCTGGGCACCCTCAGCAACCGTGTCGTGCCGGGGCGGACGGACGCCTATCTGCCGCGGGCCCGGAAGCGCGGCCGGACGCCTCGCCCCTGACCTGCGCGTATTGCCCGCTCGGATGACTGTTATCGGATCCCTGTGAGTTCCTGCCCGGCCCCTTCCTCGGCCGGGGAGCGGTAGTTACTCTCCCCTTCACCGGGCTTCAAAGACGCGGCCGGAAGGAAACACCCGTGGGTCTCGGAGCGATCGATCTCAATCTTCTGGTGGCACTGGAAGCCCTCCTGGAGGAGAAGAACGTCACGCACGCCGGCGTGCGCCTGTCCACCAGCCAGTCCGCGATGAGCGGCTCACTGGCCCGGCTGCGCCGGCACTTCAACGACGAGCTGCTGATCCGGGTGGGCCGCGAGTACGAGCTCACCCCGCTCGCCGAACGGCTGCTGCCCGTCGTCCAGGCCTCCCTCCACAAGGCGGAGGAGGCGCTGTCGCTGACCAGGCACTTCGACCCGGGGCGCAGTCGGCAGCGGTTCTCCGTGGTGATGTCCGACTACGTGATGACGGTGTTCGTCGAGCCGCTGCTGCGGGCCATCGCCCAGGAGGCGCCGGGGGTGCGGATCGACTTCCACCCCATCGTGATGGGCCAGCTGGAGACGGAGACGCATCTGCGCTGCCACGATCTGATGATCGTGCCGCTCGGCTATCAGCTGCCCGGGGTCAGCGAGACCGTGATGCACGACCGGTTCGTGTGTCTGGTCGACCCGGACAACCCGCGTCTGGTGGACGGACGGCTCTCCTTGCGCGACCTCGCGGAGATGCCCCACGCCGCCTGCGCCATCGGCAAGCTCACGCCCGCCGACCGCCAGCTGGAGACCCTCGGTATCACCCCGAAGGTGCAGGTCAGCACGCCCGGCTTCAATGTGCTGCCGTTCCTGGTCGGCGGTACCGATCTGGTGGCCCTGGTGCCCGAGCGCCTGGCCCGCCGCTACGAGGGTTTCGCGCGCTGCGCCGTCGTGGAAGCTCCTTTCCCGGACGTGCCGCTGGTGGAGGCCATGTACTGGCACCACAACCGGCACGCCGATCCCGCCCACCGGTGGCTGCGGGAGACCGTGCGCAAGGTCGGCGCGTCCCTCGGGCAGGAGATCGCCGCCGCGGATGACAGCCATGGCGAACACGCGTTTCCGGAGCTGAGCGCGGCTTCCTAGCGTGGACGGGAGACATCCCCGTACCGAGTGGAGGAGCCGTGAGCCGTACGCGTCTGGCGGGCCGTACCGTCGTCGTCACCGGAGCCGCGCAGGGCCAGGGAGCCGCGGAGGTCACCGCGGCCGCCCGCGAGGGCGCGGCGGTGATCGCGACCGATGTCCTGGACGAGCCGGGCGAGAAGCTGGCGGCGTCCCTGCGCGCCGACGGGCTGGACGTGCGCTACCGGCATCTGGATGTGTCCTCGCCGGACGGCTGGACCGCTCTCGCCGCCGAACTGGACGTCGTGCACGGCCTGGTGAACAACGCGGGCATCCCGATGCGGGCCCGCCTCGGCGAGGTGCGGCTGGAGGACTGGGAGCGGGCGTTCGCGGTCAACACGACCGGCGCGCTGCTCGGCATCCAGGCGCTCGTGCCGCTGATGCCGCACGGGGCCGCCATCGTCAACGTGGGCTCGGTCGCGGGCCTCACCGCCCATCACGCGGTCGCCTACACGGCCAGCAAGTGGGCCCTGCGCGGCCTGTCCAAGGTGGCCGCGCTGGAGCTGGCCCCGCGGGGCATCCGTACGAACGTGATCCACCCCGGGTACATCGAGACGCCCCTGATGGCGTCGGCCAACCCGGTGTTCGTCCAGGCACACCTCGCCATGACCCCCCAGGGCCGCGCGGGCACCGTCGACGAGGTGGCGCCCCTGGTGGTCTACCTGCTGTCCGAGGAGTCGTCGTACGTCAACGGCGCGGAGATCACCGTCGACGGCGGGTACGCGGCGCACGGCGGGGTGAAGGCGATCACGAACGCGCTGGACGCGTAGGCCGTATGCGGTGCTGTGGGAGCGACGAAGGCCGGGACCCTTTCGGGCCCCGGCCTTTTCACCGTGTCGTGGGTCAGGCGGTCGCCGGCTCCACCGCCACCTCGGCCGTCGAGCGGGCGGTGTTCTTGCGGACGAGCAGCAGGGTGATCACCGCGCCGAGCAGGGAGGCGCAGCCGCAGATGACCACACCGACGGCCATGCCGTGGGCGAGGGCGTCCTGGGCGGCGGCCCGGGCACTGTCGCTGCCCGCGTTGACGACGGCGAGGGGACCGGCGGCCGCCTCCATGCCGGCGTCCGCACCGCTGAGCTTGCCGACCAGGGCGGAGGAGGCGAGGCTCATCGCCACCGTGCTGATCACGGCCGGTCCGAGGCCCTGTCCGAACTCGCGGACCAGGCTGGTCGCGCCCGAGGCCATGCCGGTCATGTTGATCGGTACGGCGTTGACGGCGGCCGAGGTCAGCGAGGACACCACGCAGATGAAGCCGACGCCCAGCAGCAGCACCGGGCCGAGGAAGGCGGCCAGCGACGTGGTGGTGATGGGCAGGGCGGCGATCCAGAACTGGCCGGCGGCCATCGGCAGCAGACCGCCGACCAGCAGCCAGCGCGGCTCCACACGGGTCAGCATCCTGCTCAGCACGGGCGCCAGCAGGAGCGGGATCAGCTGGAGGATCACGAACGGCATGCCCGCCTTGAGGGCGCTGAGGTGCATGACGGCGCCGAGCCGGATGGAGACGCAGTACGCGGTGCCGATGAAGCCGAACATGCCGGCCAGCGCGACCACGGCCGCCGCGGCGAACGACGGGATCCGCAGCAGGTCGAGGTTGAACATCGGTGAGGCGGAGCGCTTCTCCGCGACGACGAAGGCGACCAGGGCGACCGCGGCGAGCGACAGGGTGCCGACGATCGACGGGCTGCTCCAGCCGCGCTCACCGCCCTCGATGATGCCCCAGAGCAGGGCGGTCAGACCGACGGCGATGGTGATCTGGCCGGGCCAGTCCAGGGTGCGGCCCTCGGGCGCCTTGGAGTCGGTGACCAGGACCATGCTGGAGAAGCCGACGACGAGACCGAGGATCACCGGCGGCACGAACGCCCAGCGGAAGTCGGCGACGGTGGCCAGTACGCCGGAGGACAGCGGGCCGAGCGCCGAGGCGAGGGAGATGCTCAGCGCCCAGGTGGACACGGCCTTCGCCCGGTCCTTCTCCTGCGGCGTGGCGGCCGCGATGACGGCCAGGGAGCTGGGGAAGAGCGCGGCGGCGCCGATGCCGGCCAGGGCCTGGCCGATCCACAGCATCTCGATGTTCTGGGAGAGCGCGTTGATGAGTTCACCGAGGGCGAGGACGAACCCGCCGAGCACCAGGAGCCGTTTGCGGCCGAAGAGGTCGCCCAGCACACCGAAATTCAGCTCAAGAATGGCGGTGGGGAGAATGAAGGCGGAAGTCACCCAGGCTACTTGGGAACCGGAGGCCCCGAATGCGGCCTGTATTTCCCCGTTGATGGGAGAGGGCACGGTGATACACAGCTGTGCGGCGGCTACGGCCAGACAGCAGGCTATGAGTGTTCCCCTGTCGAGTCTTTTCAGCACGCTTGTCATTCCGTACTCCGTCGCTCTATGAGTTCGATGAGATTTCCCTCGGGGTCGGTGACCCAGGCCATGCGCACACCGGGCTCGGGGGACGGTCCCGGTGCGAGGGCCTCGCCCGCTCCATGGGCCACCAGGGCCGCGTGGACGGGGTCGAGTTCAGGGGTGGTGACCGCGAAGTGGCCGTATCCCTCGGTGAGGGCCGCGGTCAGCGGGTCGGGGGCCCGCAGGCCCGGTGTGGAGCCGGCCCGCGCGAGCAGTTCGATGCGCCAGCCGTGCGGATGCTCCAGGACGATGCCGGTGAGTCCAAGTCCGTCGAGGTGGAACTCGAAGACGGTCTTCAGCCCGAACGCGCCCTTGTACCAGGCAGTCTGGGCTTCCAGGTCCCGTACGTTCACGCCCACGTGGTCGAGTCGTGTGGTCACCGGCGCTCAGCCCGCCATCGCGCTGTCGCCACCGTCGACCATGAGGTTGGCGCCATTGACGAACGCCGCCTCCTCCGAGCACAGGAAGGCCGCGGCACGCGCGATGTCCTCGGGTTCGCCGACGCGTCCGACGGGGATCCGCGCCTCCAGCTGCGCCCGGGGACCGTCGGGATCGTCGAGGAAGGGCGCGGTGGCGGAGGTCCGTGTCATGCCGGGGGCGATGGTGTTGACCCGGATGCGGTGCGGGGCGCCGGCGGCGCACAGGTGCTTGCTCATCGCCAGCACCCCGCCCTTGGCGGCGCCGTGCGGCACCATCGGCATGAAGGGGGCGCCGCGTACGGCGGCCACGGAGGCGACGTTGAGGACGGCGCCGCCGCCGCGGGCGATCAGGTGCGGCCAGGCGGCCTGGGTGCAGAAGTAGGGGATGTCGAGCTCGTTCCTGATGGTGAAGTACCAGTCCTCGGCAGGCATGGTCTCGAACGGCCCGTTCCGCAGCGCCGAGGCGTTGTTGTAGAGGATGTCGATCCCGCCGAAGGCCTCGATGCCGGCGTCGATCCACTCCCGTGCGCCGCCCTCGGTGGAGAGATCGACGGGGGCGAGGGAGCGCATGACTCCGCCGGCCTTCTCGACGAGTTCCACGGTTTCGGCCGCGCTGTCCTCATCGATGTCACAGCCGAATACAAGGGCGCCCTCGGCCGCGAATACCTGAGCGGCGGCGCGGCCAATTCCGGCTCCCGTCCCACTGATGAAGGCGATTTTCCCGGCCAGTCGACCCATGATTGTCCATGTCCCTTGTTCCGTCCCGCCGGAGTGCGGTGGTGGCAGCGTAGGGAGGGGATTTGACCGGAACAAGAATTCGGTCAGCGAACCGCCATCGGGGGTTCGTATGGCTGGTATACGGCTCAGGGTGCGGGCTCTTCCGGTTGGATGGCCTCATGACCACCGACGAGCACGCGCGGTTCATGCGGGCCAACCAGGCGAACTGGGACGCCCGTACCCCCGTCCACCTCGCCAGCCGCTTCTACGGACTCGACCAGGACCTCGATCCGGCCCGCTGGTTCGCCGGCTTCGAGTGGGAGGACCTCGGTGAGCTGGGCGGCCGCGATGTGCTCCACCTCCAGTGCCACCTCGGCACCGAGACGCTCGCCTTCGCCCTGCGTGGGGCCCGGGCGACGGGTCTGGACTTCTCCGCGGCGTCGGTGGCGGCCGCGCGGGACATCGCGGCGAAGGCGGGGCTGGACGTCGCGTACGTACAGGCCGACGTGTACGACGCCGTCGAGGCGCTCGGCGGGCGGCGGTTCGACGTCGTCTACACCGGGAAGGGCGCCCTGTGCTATCTGCCCGACCTGGCGCGGTGGGCGGGTGTCGTCGCCCAACTGCTGCGGCCGGGCGGGCGGTTGTACATCGTCGAGTTCCATCCGCTGCTCAACGCGCTGGGCCCGAAGCCCGCCCCGGGTGAGGGGCCCGAGCTGCTGCTCCGGCACGACTACCTGGGCGGGGGCGAGGCCGTGCACCGTGACGCGACCCACACGTACACCGACGGGCCGACCGTGGCGGACGCCACCGACAGCTATGAGTGGATGCACGGAATAGACGAGGTCGTCAATGCGTTGACCGGGGCGGGACTGGCCATTCGGCGGCTCCGGGAGAGCGACGAGCTCCCCTGGCCGCGCTGGCCGCAGATGGTCCGCACACCGTCCGGCTGGTGGCGTCTGCCCGAGCCGCGGATCCCGCTTCTCTACGGGCTCCTCGCCACACGCTGAACCACCGTGGTATCGTCCCGTTAGCACCTGTGTACGCCCGGTCCTGGGCGCCGGTGCCGTTCCACTCTCAGTTCGCCGGTCGTCGTACCGGCTCTCTCATCACCTCGCGGTCAGCGATCCACCCCGTGTCCGAGGTGCTGTCTCCCGCCGCTCGAAGGCCTTCTGTCGCCTTCCCGAACGTCGCGGCCCTCCCCTTCCTTCCGCATGTCCCATGCCTTGTGTCCTCGAAAGGACCGACCACCATGACCACCACACTCGAACACCCTCCTGTCCAGCAGCAGCTCCCGGTCCGCGCCGCCACCGGCGTCCTCGACATCGACGCGAACGGCAAGGGCCACCTGCGCGCCGAGAGCATGCTGCCCCTGCCGTCCGACCTCCAGGTCTCCCCCGCGCTGATCCGCAAGCACGGTCTGCGCAAGGGCGACCTCGTCGACGGCGTACGCGGCACCCAGCGCGCCCTCACCGAGGTCGCCCGGGTCAACGGCCGCACCCCCGACGAGCTGCGCGGCCGCCGCCACTTCCGTGACCTGACACCGTTGCACCCCCGCGAGCGCATCCGCCTCGAACACCCGGCGTCCGGTCTCACCGGCCGGGTCACCGACCTCATCGCCCCCGTGGGCAAGGGGCAGCGCGGTCTGATCGTCGCCCCGCCCAAGACCGGCAAGACGGTCCTCCTCCAGCAGATCGCGGCGGCCGTCGCCGGCAACCACCCCGAGTGCCGGCTGATGGTCGTACTGCTCGACGAGCGCCCCGAGGAGGTCACCGACATGCGGCGCTCCGTGCGCGGCGAGGTGTACGCCTCCACGTTCGACCGCACGCCCAAGCAGCACATCGCGCTCGCGGACCTCGTCATCGAGCGGGCCAAGCGGCTCGTCGAGGCCGGCGAGGACGTCGTGATCCTGCTGGACTCCCTGACCCGGCTGTGCCGGGCCCACAACAACGCGGCCGCCGCCGGTGGCCGCACCCTCAGCGGCGGCGTGGACGCGACCGCGCTCATCGGCCCCAAGCGGTTCTTCGGCGCCGCCCGGACGGCCGAGGAGGGCGGCTCGCTCACCATCCTCGCCACCGCCCTGGTGGAGACCGGCTCCCGTGCCGACGACTTCTTCTTCGAGGAGCTCAAGAGCACCGGCAACATGGAGCTCCGCCTCGACCGCGAACTCGCCTCCCGCCGTGTCTTCCCGGCCGTCGCCATCAACCCCTCCGGCACCCGCCGCGAGGAACTCCTCCTGCCCCCGGCCGAGTTGACCGCCGTACGCGGCCTGCGCCGGGCCCTCCAGACCCGCGACGGCCAGCCCAGCCTGGAAACCCTCCTGGAGCGGATGCGCGAGACCCCGGACAACACGACGTTCCTGCGCCGCATCCAGCCGATGCTGCCGGCGAGTTGACGTTCCTCTGCCCGAATCGCCCGAAAGGCGTGCGGAGTCGAGAGGCGGACGCTAGCTTGTTGGCCCAGTGGTGCGCCGCAGGTCAGCAGGGGGAGACATGGTCCGGGCGAGCGGAGACGGATCAGTCGCCGTCGGAGGCAGCGCCGAAACGGTCGTGACCGGCGACGGGAACACGATCCAGGTGGTCCAGGCTCCGCCTCCTCTCACTCCCCCTTCGCCACAGGAGATCGACGTCGCCGTGGCCCAGTACGCAGGACGGATCGCGCAGGTCTACGGGCGCCTCGACCTGGAGGTCCTCACTCCGCTGTCGGAGGAACACCCGACGGTGGAACTGCGCGAGGTGTTCGTCGCACCGACGGTGCGAGCGGACCTCCCTCCCGTCGAACTCCCGCGGGAACTGTTCAAACGTCTCGTGGAGTCCGGGGAACTACCGGAGCAGGACGCCGTGCCGCCCGGCGTGGACAGCACCTCTTTCATCTCGCTGCGCGAGTCCTACCTACGGCGTCCCGCCCAGGGAGTGCTGGACGTACTGGCTGCACCGGCCAGCCGTCTTCTCGTACTCCTCGGAGATCCGGGGGCCGGCAAGTCCACCCTGGTCCGCTACGTCGGCATGACGCTGGCCCTCGGCCAGGCAGACGAGGCGCTCGCCACGCTGTCGGACCGTGTGCCGCTCGTGGTCGAACTGCGCCAGTACGCCGAGGAGCGGTGGCGGCACAGCAGCTTCGAGGTCTTCCTCGACCATCTGTACGAGGACTTCGCCCTGTCCGTGCCGCGGCCGGTCCTGGCGGAACTACTCGCGAACGGCCGGGCGCTGGTCGTCTTCGACGGACTCGACGAGCTCTTCGACCCCACGGTGCGCACCCGGGCCGCCCAGCGCATCGCGGCCTTCGCCGCCCGCTATCCGTCCGCGCGGATCGTGGTCACCTCCCGGGTCATCGGGTACCAGCGTGCCGTCCTGGAGGGGGCGGGCTTCGCCCACTTCATGCTCCAGGACCTGGACGACGACCGGATCCGCGCGTTCATCCGCAGCTGGTACGCCGTCGCCTGCCCGAACTCCCCGGTGCAGGCAGGCCAATTGGCCGAGCGGCTGACATCGGCGGTCACGGGTTCTCGCCCACTGCAGGAGATGGCGGGCAATCCGCTGCTGCTGACCGTCCTCGCGATCATCGGCCGCCGCCAGACCCTCCCGCACAACAGACGCAGTGTGTTCGAGCACGCCGTCACCGTCCTCGTCTCCCACTGGGACCAGGCCGCCAAGCTCCTCAAGGCCCCGCTCTCCCCGCCGGTCGCCGAGGCCCTCGACGTGCTCGGTCCCGACGAACGCCTGGAACTGCTGCGTCTGCTCGCCCGCACCATGCAGGAGGGCCACAGCGGCATCGCCGGCAACCACATCCATGCCTCCGACCTCGAACGGGTCTTCCGGGACTACCTCCAGAAGTACGAGCTGCCGCCGGTACACGCCACGGCGGCGGCCCGAGCGATGGTCGCGCAGCTGCACCAACGGAACTTCATCCTGTCCCGCTACGGCGGCGAGGTGTACGGGTTCGTGCACCGGGCGTTCCTGGAGTATCTGGCGGCCTCCGACATCGCCCAGCGTTACAACGACCGTGAATGGTCGACACCCGAGGACCTGGTCGAGCAGGTGCTCGTCCGACGGGCCGATGATCCGGCATGGCACGAGGTGCTCCTGCTGCTCGTCGGCCAGATCGGGACGGCTGCGACGGGCACGGTCGTGGACCGGTTGCTGGAGCTGCACGCCGGAACACCGGACGCCGACGCGTCCCATGTCGTCCTTGCTCTGCGGATGTTGGCCGAGACGAACAAGCTGGGCGATCTGTCGGCACACAGTGTGGCGGTGGTCGACGCAGCGACGCGGGCGCTGGACACGCGGGGCGGGAAGGGCCCCTGGCTACTGGACGAGGCGATGCCGGCGCTGTCCACCTTCAGCGCGCACTGGGCCGGGCAGCGGAGCTTCCTGCGTTGGTTCCGGATCAGCGGACAGTTCTCGCAGAGCCGCGAACCTGTCTCCGTCGTCTGCGCGCTCCGTCTCGGCGTCGATGAGCTCTCCCGCCTGGCCCGCCTCAGCTACTTCGGTGGCGAGCGGCTGCGCTTCCTTCATGTCTGGGCTCGACAGCACCCGGAGGACGCCGTGGTGTATGACGCGCTGCGGCACTCGGCGGAGCACGACGACGATGGCCGTCTGCGCTCCATGGCCCTGGAAGTGATGGCCGAGGTGTGGTCCGAGCGCGAGGATGTCCATGCCTTGACGACGGTCCGGGCACAGGAGGATCCGGACGAGCGCAGCCGCCACACCGCTCTGGCGATCCTGGCGCGGGTCTATTCCCACGACCCCGCCTCGCTCGGCCTGCTCAAGCGGACCGTGGTCGAGGATCCGAGCAGCTGGTCCCGGAAGTACGTGATACGTGCTCTGGGCAGTTCGGCGGCCGCTGACCCCGGCATCCGCCGCTTCCTGATGGAGCGTGCCGTGGCCGACCCGGACCTCGATGTCCGACTGCGTGCCTTGGAGGCCCTGGGGCGTCACTGCGCTCGACATGAGGAGGTCTTCGATCTGGTCCGCCGTCTCATGACCGAATCGGAGTGCGCGGAAGAACGCGAGCATGCGATGTGGTTGCTCGGAGACCATTGGTCCGCCGACAGTCGTGCGCGTGCGCTGCTTCTGCGGCAGACGACGGAGCCCCTTGCGGCAGTTCTGAGCTCGCTGAGGAACTGGAGCCCGAACGACGCGGACGTGGGACGGGTGGTCGTCCAGGCCGCGACGGATCCCGATCCGGGGGTCCGCAGGGCCGCCCTCCACGCGCTCCGGGACAGCCCGATCGACCGGGACGACCTTCAGGAACTCGTGCTGCGTCTTGCCGCCACCGACCCTGACCCCGGTGTCCGCTACATCGCGGTCGAGTTGCTCGACCGCGACCGGTTCGGCCACGATGCCGCACGCGGTGTGCTGACAGCCGCGGTGGCCGACGTCGACGGTCTCGTCCGGGACTTGGCGCACCTCCGACTGGCTCATCAGTGGCTGGACGACTCCGAGCTCCGGGAACTGGTCATCGAGGCGGTCTCCACCCCCGACAGCCTGTCGCCGGCCGCCCGGTCCTCGGTGCTCGAGGAACTGATACGGCACTGTCCGGACCGCGCGGACGTACAGACCTTGGTCCTGAACGCGGTCGACCTGCCGCTCCGGACCGAGCGGGGCTTCGTCCCGCACCTGCCCGAGGACGACCGACCCGACCAGGATCGCGCCTGGGCAGCTCTCATCCGCCTGGCGACCGGGCCCTTGGACGGCTACGACACGCGCCTGTACGCGCTCAGAACACTGGGCAGGCAATCCATTCGCCGTACGGATCCTCGAGACGCCCTCTGGCGTACCGCGGCGGAGTCGACCGGTGCCGGACCAGCGCTCGCGGCCCTTCGCACACGCTGGGCGCAGCACGGTGACATGCGTGATCTCCTCATCCATGTCGCGCGGCATCATGGCGACGATGACGCGCGCCTCGACGCCGTGCGAACCCTCGGTCTTCAGCAGCCCCACCACCCGGACGTCCAGGCCCTCTTCCTCCAGCTGGCCACGGACGACCCGGCCGCCGGCGTCAGATTCGCCGCCCTGCGCCGCTGGGCACTCACTGCCGACGACGAGGACGCACGCAAGGTCGCCGCCACCCGCGCAACGGCCGACCCCGACAGCCGGGTCCGCCACCGACTCCTCCACCTTCTCGCCCTGGCATGGCCGACCTCCCCGGAGACCACCGCGGCCCTACAGGAGTGCGCCCGGCACGACACACACCAGGAGACCCGCGAGGCCGCCGACTATCTCCTCGACCAACTGACCGACTGACGACCCATGCCCTTCATGCGGCATCCGGGTGCTCGGGCGCCCCGCACGGCCCGGGCAGCGGGGTACAGGGCGGGTCCATTCCTAGGTTTGCGGTATGACGATCGGATTTACCTCTCGGATTGCCGTGTCGACCTGTGCGCTGTGCACGGTGGGCCTGCTGGCGTTCGCCCCCGTCTCGGCGGTCGCTCACACGGGCTCCGACCCCGATGTGCCCGGCGGCCCGCGGGCCGCGGCTGTGCGGCCCGCTCTGCTGTACCGCTCCGGCACTCAGGTACGCCCGCACCGGGGCGCGCCCCGGGTGCCGGATGTGTCCGCGCTGTCGTGGGTGGTGGCCGACGCGGAGAGCGGGGAGGTGCTCGCGGCGCATGACGCGCATCGCAGGCTGCCGCCCGCCAGCACGCTGAAGACGCTGTTCGCGCTGGCCGTGCTGCCCGCTCTGCCCGGTGGCCTCCGGCACCGGGTCGGGGACGAGGAGCTGGCGGACGTCGGGGCGGGCAGCAGCCTTGTCGGGGTGCGGGAAGGGGAGACGTACCGGGTCGCCGATCTGTGGCGCGGGGTGTTCCTCAACTCCGGGAACGACGCCGTCCACGTACTGGCCCGGCTCAGCGGCGGCTGGCGCTTCACGGCCACGCGGATGCAGGACAAGGCCCGTTCGCTCGGCGCCCTCGACACCCACGTCCGCTCACCGGACGGCTACGACACACCGGGCCAGGTCTCGTCCGCGTACGATCTCGCCGTCTTCGGCCGGGCGGGCCTGCGCAACCCGGACTTCGCCCGGTACTGCGGCACGGTCGAGGCGAGGTTCCCCGGTGGCGGCGGATGGTCGTACGTCATCCAGAACACCAACCGGCTGCTGACCGGGGCCGACGGGGTGGCGCCCTACGACGGGCTGATCGGGGTCAAGAACGGCTACACCAGCAACGCGGGCAACACGCTCGTCGCCGCCGCGGAGCGGGGTGGCCGCCGGCTTGTCGTCACTGTGATGAACCCTCAGGCGGGCGGTGGTTTCGCCGTGTACGAGGAGGCGCGTGAGCTGCTCGACTGGGGGTTCGACGCGGCGGGGCGGGTGGATCCGGTGGGTTCGCTGGACGCGCTGCGGGCCGGGCCGCGGCCGGGGCCCGAACCGACGCCCGCCGCCGCCCCGCCCGCCCCGGAGGGCAGTTCCGGCTGGCCGGCGGCATGGGCGATCGCGGGCGCGGCCGGGCTCGGTGCGGGTGCTGTCGCCTTCGTGCTGCGGGCCAGGGCCGGGCGGCTGTCCCGGAGTTGACCGGCCGGCAGCCACAGCAGCAGCCCGAGAGTGATCCAGGTGTACGTGTTGCCGCCGAGGAACCCGTCGACGCCGGACGCGTCGTCGAACCACAGCCACACCACGCTGGTGCACAGCACCGCGTACAGGGCACCCGCCACGCGCGGGTGCCCCGCGCGCACCAGTACGGCGAACGCCGGCAGCAGCCACACCAGGTGGTGCACCCAGGTGATCGGGCTGACGAGACAGGCGGTGAGCCCGGTGAGGGCGAGCGCGGCCGGCCAGTCCCCCACGGCCGCCGCCCGGCGGGCCCGCACGGCCCAGACGGCCAGCACCAGCAGTACCGCGACCGCCCACCACGAGCGGTCCGGTTCGCCCAGCCGGGCCAGGATCCCTTGCAGCGACTGGTTCGAGACGTAGTCCAGGCGTCCCACCCTCGTCGTGTCCCACATCGCCTCCGTCCAGTAGAAGCGCGAGGCGTCGGGGGCCACCAGGGCGGCCAGCGCGGTCACGCCCACGGCCACCGACGTCGCCACGGCCGCGGCCCGCCGCCGCCCGGCGAGCAGGAGCAGCGCGATGAAGAGCGCGGGCGTGAGTTTGACCGCCGCCGCCAGACCGATTCCCACACCCGCCCGGCGCCCCCGGCCCGTGGCGAGCAGCCAACCGTCCGTCAGCACCAGTGCCATCAGCAGGAGGTTGACCTGGCCGAAGCTGAACGTGTCCCGCAGTGGCTCGAACAGGGCGAGCAGACAGGCCCCCAGGGCGCAGCCGAACCAGCCGTGGCGTCGCCAGGACCGTCCGGCCAGGATCCGCACGATCACCGCGAGGGCCGCCAGGTTGAGCAGCAGCGCGGCGACGATCACGACGTGCAGGGGGAACAGGGCCATCGGCAGCATGCCGACGGCCGCGAAGGGCGGGTAGGTGAAGCCGTACGTCGTGCCGGGCACGCGGTAGTCGTAGATCCGTCCGCCGTGGTGGACCCAGCTGTCGACGGTGCCGTAGTAGACGCGCAGGTCGAACCAGTCGCGCAGCAGCGGCACGGTCGCCGTGAAGGCGGTGACCGCGGCGGCGAGGGCGAGGACCAGCAGGAGTCGGCCGCGGTCGGTGCCGGGCGGGTTCACGCGGTGCGGCCCGACGCCGGTGCCTGGGCCGTCTGGTGGGCCTGCCACAGGACGACCACGGCGAGTGCGCCGCCGCACACGGCCAGGACCAGCTGCCCGGTGTCCGCCGGACCGCCGCTGGGCAGGGTGGCCAGCGCGAGCACACCGGTCACGGCGGCCGTACGGTGCCGTACCGAGGTGCTGGGGGCCGCCGCGGCGATGAGGAAGAGTCCCCACAGCGCGTACCAGGGGCGGATCGCCGGGCCGAGCGCGGCGACCGCGACCAGGCTCAGACCGAGCGCGTACACGGGGCGGGGGCGCAGCCGCAGCCATATGACCAGGATGGTCAGCCCCGCGGCCGCGACACCGAGGGCGTGCCAGGCGGGTATCGCCAGGGGCGCGAGATCGCTGCCGAGGTGTTCCAGGAGGGCCCGGGTGGCACGGCCGAGGAGGCTGGTGAGGGCCCAGTTCTGCGGGGACACGGGGGTGTTCAGGGCGCCGATCCAGCCGTATCCGGTGCCTGCCACGGCGGTCGCCGCGACGGTCGTGGCGGTGGCGGCGGCCGTTGTCGTCGCGACCGCCGGCAGGGGGCCGCGGCCCGCGCGGACCTGGAGGACGACGACCGCGGCGAGGCCGAGCGCGGCGGGCGCCTTGACCAGGGCGGCGAGGGTGACGAGGACGGCGCCGAGGACCGGCCACCGGCCGAGCGCCGCGACCAGACCGGCGCCGAGCAGACCCAGCATGACGGCGTCGTTGTGGGCGCCCGCCACCAGGTGCAGCAGCACGAGCGGGTTGAGGGCGCCGAGCCAGAGCGCGGCGGCCGGGTCGGCGCCGCTGTGCCGGGCCAGGCGGGGCAGCGCGGCCGCCATCAGGGCCACCCCGCACAGCGCCACGAGACGCATCCCGAACAGGCCGGCGGGGAGTTCTCCCCGGGTCAGTCCGGCCAGCGCGGAGGCGAGGGCGAGGAACACCGGGCCGTACGGTGCCGCGGTGTGCTGCCAGACCGGGGCGACCTCGTCGGCGAGCGGGCCGCCGAGCACGGCGGGGCCCTGGGTGTACACGTCCATGTGGGCGTCGACCATGGCGCCCTGGGCGAGGTAGCTGTAGACGTCCCGGCTGAACAACGGCGGGGCCAGCAGCAGCGGGGCCGCCCAGGTCGCGAGGACGAGCAGCAGGGCGCGCGGGGTGGGCGGTCCGGCGCCGCGGACGAGCCGTCCCAGCAGCAGCCAGGCGGCTATCAGGAGGACGACGCCGAAGTAGACGCCGATCAGACCGAGGGCGACCCGCACGTTGGCGGGGGCCAGGAGCTCCCGTACGGGCAGGGCGCCGGCCGTGTCACCGCCCAGGGCGAGGAACGCGGTTCCGGCCAGGCCCAGGACCTGACAGCGGCGAAGATCGACGGGGAAAGCCTTGGCCAACACTCGGAAAGCGTGTCAACGCCGGGTGGCCGGAAATTGACGGGGCGCTCTCGACGCGGCGGCCGCCGTGTGACCGACGTGTGTTCAGAACACCGACAGCCCCGTCAGCGTCGTGAACCTGTCCAGCGCCGCCACGCCCGCCACGGAGTTGCCCCGCTCGTCCAGCCCCGGGCTCCACACGCACAGGGTGCAGCGGCCCGGCACCACCGCGATGATGCCGCCGCCGACACCGCTCTTGCCCGGCAGACCGACCCGGTAGGCGAACTCCCCGGCCGCGTCGTACGTGCCGCAGGTCAGCATCACGGCGTTGACCTGCTTGGCCTGGCTGCGGGTGAGCAGGCGGGTGCCGTCGGCGCGGATGCCGTGGCGGGCCAGGAAGGAGGTGGCGAGGGCGAGGTCGGCGCAGGACGCCAGGAGGGAGCACTGGCGGAAGTACTGGTCGAGCAGGACCGGGACGGGGTTGTCGATGTTGCCGTACGCGGCCATGAAGTGGGCGAGGGCGGCGTTGCGGTCGCCGTGGGCGGCCTCGGAGGCGGCGACCTCCTCGTCGAAGGCCAGGCCCGGGTTGCCGCTCTCGGCGCGCAGGAAGGACAGGAGCTCTCCGGCGGCGTCCGCGGTACGGGTCTGGAGGCGGTCGGTGACGACGAGCGCGCCCGCGTTGATGAACGGGTTGCGCGGGATGCCGCTCTCGTACTCCAGCTGCACCAGGGAGTTGAAGGGGTTGCCGGAGGGTTCGCGGCCCACGTGCTCCCAGAGCGCGTCGCCCTCGCGGGCCAGGTCGAGGGCGAGGGTGAAGACCTTGGTGATGGACTGGGTGGAGAACGGCTGCCGCCAGTCCCCCACGCCGTACACCGTGCCGTCCAGCTCCGCGACGGCCATGCCGAAGCGGCGCGGGTCGCAGGCGGCGAGCGCCGGGATGTAGTCGGCGGGCCGCCCGCGTCCCGGGGTGCGTTCGATCTCCTCGGCGATACGTGCCAGGACCGGCGCGAAGGTCATGGACGAAGTCATGATCACCATTGTGCCTCCGGGCCGGTCCGGGCGCGCATCAGCGGGTCGGGGCGTCAGGCCAGGGCCCTGCCCGTGCCCGCGACGACCTCGGGCCGCAGCAGGTCGGCGAGGGTCTCGGCGGGCAGCAGCCCCTTCTCCAGGACGAGTTCGGCGACCCCGCGGCCGGTGGCGAGGGCCTCCTTGGCGATGTCGGTGGCGGCCGTGTACCCGATGTGCGGGTTGAGGGCGGTCACCAGGCCGATGGAGTTCTCGACGGTCGCGCGCAGCACCTCGGTGTTGGCGGTGATGCCGTCCACGCAGCGCTCGGCGAGCGTGAGGCAGGCGGCGCGCAGGTGGGTGACGGACTCCGACAGGGAGTGCAGGATGACCGGCTCGAACGCGTTGAGCTGGAGCTGCCCGGCCTCCGCGGCCATCGTGATCGTGACGTCGTTGCCGATCACCTCGAAGGCGACCTGGTTGACCACCTCGGGGATCACAGGGTTCACCTTGCCCGGCATGATCGACGAACCGGCCTGTACCGGCGGCAGGTTGATCTCACCGAGCCCCGCACGCGGACCGGACGACAGCAGCCGCAGATCGTTGCAGCTCTTGGACAGCTTGACCGCGACCCGCTTGAGCACGCCGGACATCTGGACGAACGCCCCGCAGTCCTGGGTCGCCTCGACCAGGTTGACGGCGGTGACCAGCGGCAGCCCGGTGATCTCGGCCAGGTGGCGGCGGGCCGACTCGGCGTACCCGGCGGGAGCGTTGAGTCCCGTACCGATGGCCGTGGCGCCGAGGTTGATCTCATGGATCAACTGCACGGCCTCGTCAAGACGATGGCGGTCCTCGTCGATCATGACGGCGAACGCGGAGAACTCCTGACCGAGCGTCATCGGCACCGCGTCCTGCAACTGTGTACGGCCCATCTTGAGCACATCACGGAACTCGACCGCCTTACGGGCGAACGAGTCCTGGAGTACGGCCATCGCCTTGAGCAGTCCACGCACCGCGAAGACCGTCGCCACCTTGACGGCGGTCGGGTAGACGTCATTGGTGGACTGACCGAGGTTGACGTCCTCGTTGGGGTGCAGGTACTGGTATTCCCCCTTCGCGTGCCCCAGCAGCTCCAACGCCCGGTTGGCGACGACCTCGTTGGCGTTCATGTTGGTCGAGGTGCCGGCGCCGCCCTGGATCACGTCCACGACGAACTGGTCGTGCAGCTTGCCGTCCCGGATCTCCCGACAGGCCTCGACGATCGCGGCGGCCTTGCGCGGCTCCAGCAGCCCCAGCTCCTCATTGGCGAGCGCGGCGGCCTCCTTGACGGCGGCGAGGGCGTCGATGAGGTGAGGGTAGGCGGAGATGGGAGTCCCGGTGATGGGGAAGTTCTCGGTGGCCCGGAGGGTGTGCACACCCCAGTAGGCATCGGCGGGAACATCACGGTCACCGAGCAGATCGTGCTCGCGACGGCTGACGACGACGGTCATGAGAGTTCGGGTCCTCTTCTGAGATGGGTGAGCAGGGGCGCCCCTTCAGGGGCGCGGGGAACTGCGCGACCAGCCACACACAGCCGTCAGTCGCCAATCAAGAAATCGGGCAAATCCTTAGGCGCAGGCCGGGACAACAACCGGCTCCAGCGACCGAACCGCCCGCACACGCCCGACCTCAAGGCCACCCCCGAGAAGCGCTTCGCCCTCGAACTCGGCCAGCAGGGAAGGATCGACCCCGGCCCACGCCAACGCCGCCGCGGCGACCGGCACCCGCGCCCGATTCGCCCCGTCGGCGATCTTCACGGCCACAGAACGACCGTCCGGCAGCGCGGCGACCTGCACACCCTCGAACCCGTCCTTGGCCAGCAGCCCGGGCACCGCGGCCATCAACGCGGCCACGTCCCGCCCCGCCCCGGACGCCATCTCCGCGTGCGACCGCATCGCGTCGGCGACCCGCGCCTCGGGCGTGCCCGGCGCCGCGGAAGTGATCCGCGCACCGGCCCGGGCAAGCCCGTGCAGCGACACGGAGAACAAAGGCGCCCCGCACCCGTCGACCGTCACCTGGGCGATCCGCTGCCCGGTGAGGTCCTCGACGATCTCCGCGATCGCCTGCTGAAGGGGGTGCGCGGGGTCGAGATACCCCTCAAGAGGCCAGTCGTTGAGCACGCACGTGTACAGCATCGCCGCGTGCTTCCCGGAACAGTTCTGCGCGAGCCGGGACGGCCCCCGGCCCTCCCGGACCCACTCGTCCCGTACGGCCGGGTCGAACGGCATGTCCGGCACGTTCCGCAGCGCGTCCTCGCCCACCCCCGCGAGCTCCAGAATCCGCCGGGCACCGGCCAGATGGCGTTCCTCGCCGGAGTGGCTGGACGCGGCCAGCGACAGCAGCTCGCCGTCGAGCGGGAGCCCGGCCCGGACCATGGCGACGGCCTGCACCGGCTTCAGCGCCGAGCGCGGGTAGAACGCCGCCTCGATGTCGCCGAGCTGGAACCGGACCTGCCCGTCCGCGCCGAGGACGACGACGGAACCGTAGTGGATGCCCTCCACGACCCCGCCGCGTACGAGGTGGGCGACGGGGGCGTGGAGGGGCTCGCGGATCAGGGGTGGGGCCGCGACGGAACTGCTGTACATCACTTCCTGCTTCTGGAGGTGCGCCGTGCGGGTCACGCGTCGGCGGCTGTGGACTGGGTCTCGGTGGAGGTGCGGGCGACCCGGCCGCGGATGGCGTACCACCCGGCGACCAGCGCCCCGGCGATCAGCGGCAGGCACAGCACGGTGGTGCGTCCGACGCCGCCGTCGGCGTACATGAGGACCAGGACGGAGGCGAGGAACGCCAGCGTCACGAGTTCGGTCCAGGGGGATCCCGGCAGTCGGTAGCCGGGGCGGGTCAGTTCGCCCTTCTCCGTCTTCTGCCAGAAGAGCAGGTGACAGATCATGATCATGCCCCAGGTGGACAGGATCCCGATCGCGGCGAAGTTGAGCACGATCTCGAACGCGTCGGCGGGGACCACGAAGTTGAGGCCGACGCCGAGGACGCAGATGCCGCTGGTGAGCAGGATCCCGCCGTAGGGGACCTGGCTGCGGCTCATGACGCCGGTGAACCTGGGCGCGGAGCCGGACATCGCCATGGAGCGGAGGATGCGGCCGGTGGAGTAGAGGCCGGAGTTGAGCGAGGACATGGCCGCGGTGAGGACGACGAGGTTCATGACGCCGCCGGCCGCCGGGATGCCGATGTTGGACAGGACGGTGACGAAGGGGCTCTGGCCGCCGGTGTACTTGTTCCACGGCAGCAGCATCGAGAGCAGGACGACCGAGCCGACGTAGAAGAGGCCGACGCGCCACATGATCGAGTTGATCGCCTTCGGCATGATCTTCTCGGGGTTCTCGGTCTCTCCGGCCGCGACGCCGACCAGTTCGACGGAGGCGTAGGCGAAGACGACGCCCTGGAGGATCAGCAGCATGGGCAGCAGGCCGTTGGGGAAGACGCCGCCGTTGTCGGTGATCAGGGCCGGTCCCGGGGTGGTGTCGCCGACCTCGTGCTGGGTGGCCAGCAGGAAGATGCCGATCAGCATGAACGCCACGAGCGCGCTCACCTTGATGATGGCGAACCAGAACTCCAGCTCCCCGAACATCTTCACCGAGATGAGGTTCACGGTGAGGACGACGGCGAGCGCGATGAGCGCGATCACCCACTGCGGGATGTCGGAGAACATGCCCCAGTAATGGGTGTAGACGGCCACGGCGGTGATGTCGGCGATGCCGGTGGTGGCCCAGTTCAGGAAGTACATCCAGCCCGCTATGTACGCGCCCTTCTCGCCCAGGAACTCCCGGGCGTAGGACACGAAGGCGCCGGAGGACGGGCGGTACAGGACGAGTTCGCCGAGGGCGCGGACCACGAGGAAGGCGAAGAGTCCGCAGACCGCGTAGGCGATGAACAACGAGGGGCCGGCGTCGGCGAGGCGGCCGCCGGCACCGAGGAAGAGGCCGGTGCCGATGGCGCCGCCGATGGCGATCATGTTGACGTGCCGGGACTTCAGCGACTTGCTGTAGCCCTCGTCTCCGGCGTCGACATGGCCGGAACGTTTCTGCACGTCGTCGTGCAGGCTCTGCTCGCTCACGCCTGGGGGTTGCCTTCCGTGGGGGTGTCCGTGCCCGGGCCGGAGTCCTTGCCATGGGCCGGGGAACGCACGATGTCGGTGAGGGTGGTCTCGACGCGGTCGAGGTGGTGGGACATGGCCTCCACCGCGTCGAGCTCGGAACCGTCGATCAGCGCCTCGACGATCGCCCGGTGTTCCCGGTTGGACTGCTCGCGGCGGCCGCCCAGCTCGGTGAGGAAGGCCGACTGACGCGCCAGTGCGTCGCGGATCTCCTCGATGACCCGGCGGAAGACCGGGTTCTGGGCGGCCTCGGCCACGGCGAGATGGAAGAGGGTGTCCATCGCGACCCACGCGGTGGTGTCCGTCTCCCGCTCCATACGGTCCAGGAGATGGGCCAGGTGGTCGAGGTTCTCCGGGGTGCGGCGCACGGCCGCGTACCCGGCGACGGGGATCTCGACGTGGCGGCGCACTTCCAGCAGGTCGCTGGCCGCGTAGTCGCCGAAGGTGGGGTCCTCCACCGCGTCGGCGACGACGAAGGTGCCCTTGCCGGTCTTGGAGACGGTCAGGCCCATGGTCTGCAGGGCCCTGAGGGCTTCTCGCAGGACGGGCCGGCTGACCTCCAGGGTGCGGCAGAGCTCGGCCTCGGAGGGGAGCTTGTCGCCGATGGCGTACTCCCCGCGCTCGATGGCGCCACGCAGATGCGCCAGGACCGCCTCCATGGCACTGATGCGCCGCGGGGGCTGTCCGGCTGTCCGGCTGTCTGACAGGTTCACGGGAGTGATACTCCGGGCGGCAGGAGGGTGCTGTCAAGGCGGGTGAAAGAAGAATTTCATGGGGTGTGGGACATGAAAGCCGTCCCACACCCCCGGGGGTGTCGGTCAGCCGCTCAGCACACCCGTCGCCAGCAGGCCGAACAGCAGCGTGCCCACGACGATCCGGTAGACGACGAAGGCGTTGAAGGAGTGCTTGGCCACGAACTTCAGCAGCCAGGCGATGGAGGCGTAGGCGACGACGAAGGAGACGGCCGTGCCGACGGCCAGCGGGGCCGCCCCCGCGCCGGTGCCGAGCGCGTCCTTGAGCTCGTAGAGGCCGGCGCCGGTCAGGGCGGGGATGCCCAGGAAGAACGACAGCCGGGTGGCGGCGAGGCGGTCGAGGTCGAGGATCAGCGCGGTGGACATGGTGGCGCCGGAGCGGGAGAAGCCGGGGAAGAGCAGGGCGAGGATCTGGGAGCTGCCGACGAGCATCGCGTCCTTGAACGAGGTGTCGTCCTCCCCCCGCTTGTGCCGGCCCATCTGGTCCGCCGCCCACATCACACCGCTGCCGACGATCAGGGAGCCCGCGACCACCCACAGGGAGGCCAGCGGGCCCTGGATGAGCGGCTTGGCGGCCAGGCCCACGACGACGATCGGGATGGTGGCGTAGATGACCCACCAGGCGAACTTGTAGTCGTGGTGGTAGCGCTCCTCCTTGTTCCGCAGCCCGCGGCCCCACGCGGAGACGATCCGCACGATGTCCTTGAAGAAGTACACGAGCACGGCCGCGATCGCGCCGACCTGGATGACGGCCGAGAACCCGACCACGGCGTCGTCGTCGACGGGGATGTTCATGAGCCCCTCGGCGATCTTCAGATGGCCGGTGGAGGAGACGGGCAGGAACTCGGTCACCCCCTCGACGGCTCCGAGGACGACGGCCTGACCGACGCTGATGGCGCTCATGGATTCCAGTTCTTCCGGCGGGGAGGGGGATCGGCGGGGACAGTCTTACTACACGCGGACGTGTCCCGAATCCCTACGCCCAGACGGCGCGGGCCAGTTCCACACCCGCGAACGCGGCCCCCAGACCGGCGACCAGGCTCCCGCCGACGTTGGCGAGCGCGTACAGCCCCGCGCCCGTCTCGGTCAGCCGCAGGGTCTCGTAGGAGAAGGTCGAGTACGTCGTCAGGGCGCCGCACAGGCCGGTCCCCAGCAGGAGCTGGAGGTGGTGGGACCCGGCGGCGCCGGTCAGCAGACCGAGGACGAGGCAGCCCGTGACGTTGACGACGAAGGTGCCCCACGGGAAGACCGAGTCGTGGCGGGACTGGATCGCGCGGTCGGTGAGATAGCGGAGCGGTGCACCGACCACGGCGCCCGCGACGACCAGCAGCCAGTTCACAACGACCTCTTACCGTGCGTGTCCGATTCGCCGGATTCCTCGCCCCGTCCGACGTACCTGATGACCTCGCAGTCGTCGAGGATGACCAGGCCTTCGGTGACGAGTTCGTCGAGTTGCGGCAGGAAGGCGCGGACGCGTTCCTCGGTGTCGACGATGACGATCGCGACCGGCAGGTCCTCGCTCAGGGACAGCAGCCGTGAGGTGTGGATCCGGGAGGAGGCGCCGAAGCCCTCGATGCCGCGGAAGACGCTGGCCCCCGCGAGACCGGCCCGGTGGGCGCGGTGCACGATCTCGCTGTAGAGGGGCTTGTGGTGCCAGGTGTCGTGCTCGCCGATGAACACGGTCACCCGCAGGGCGTTGCCGGTCAGCCTCGTCATGGCTGCCTCCGCTTCAGGACGCGGCGGGTCGCCGTCGCGGCGAGCCACACCGCCGTGAGGGCCGCGAACAGGGTCGCGGCGAGGTAGGCCAGGCCGGTGCCGGGATGGCCTGAGTCGACGAGTTTCTGCACGTCGACTGCGTATGTGGAGAAGGTGGTGAAGCCGCCGAGGACCCCGGTGCCGAAGAAGGGGCGGACCAGGCGGTGCGCGGCCCGCACCTCGGTGACGAGCACCATGAACACACCGATCACGGCGCAGCCGACGACGTTGGTCCAGAAGGTCGCCCAGGGGAATCCGCCGGGGTGGAGGGGCCACCACAGGGAGAGCGCGTAACGGGCCGTCGCCCCGAGGGCACCGCCGAGCGCGACCACGGCGACGACGGGGGCCTGCCCGCGCGCGAGGGGCTCCCTGGGGGTGCGGAGCCGTTCGGCCTCCGGGGCTTTCATGGTCGTACGTCTCCTGCCTGGACGGCCTGATCGGGGCCGGTCAACAGGCTAACGCCGGACGCCCTTACCGGCGGGCGGCTCGCACAGGGCCACGCCCCGCTCCCACAGGCTGCCCAGGACCAGGTGTCCCGCTGCCTCGCAGACGCTGGTGACCATTTTGAAGCCGGAGTGGCGGCGGGCGAGGTGGTGGACGGTCTCGCCATGGTCGTCGACGGCCAGGACACCGATCGTGCCCGTGGGGACGAAGGGGGAACGCACGGCCACCCGGGCGGCGGCGCGGCGGACGGCGGGGCCGGCGCGGTGCAGTAGGTCCAGCGGCGGGATCCGGGGTCCGGCCAGCGACACCCAGATCGGTCCGTCGGGTCCGGCGCGCCAGATGTTGTCGGGCATACCGGGGAGGTCCTCGGCGAAGGGTTCGGAGCTGCCCGCCTTCGGGCCGGTGAGCCAGTGGCGGGTCAGGCGGTACGCGCCGGTCTCGGCGACGACCAGGAAGGACTCGTCGCCGCTCGGGGCGAGGCCGTTGGCGAACTGAAGCCCGTCCAGGAGGACTTCGGGTGTCTCGCTGCCGGGTGCGAGGCGCAGCAGGCGGCCCGTGCCGGTGTGTTCGACGAGGTCGCCGATCCACTGGTCGAGGGGGTAACGGCGGCTGGAGACCGTGAAGTACACGGTGCCGTCGGAGAGGGCGACGGTGTTGCTGCAGAACCGCAGCCGCTCCCCCGCCACCGAGTCGGCGAGGATGCGCACGACGCCCGTGTTCAGGTCGACGCGCAGCAGCCCGAGTTCGGCGTCGCACACCAACAGGCTGTCGTCCGCGAGGAGTTCGAGGCCAAGGGGTCTGCCGCCGGTCTCCGCGAGCACCTCGACGCGGGCCCTGGCCGGGTCGGCGAGACCGTCGAGGCGGAGGATACGGCCGTCCTCCACACCGGTCAGCACACGGCCCCGGCTGTCGGCGACGACGTCCTCGGGGCCGCGGCCGCCGATCGCGACGTACCTGCGGGGGACCAGTACCTGTGCACGCTCCACGGACATCCGCCCTTCGTCGCCTCAGAGCCTTTCGCGGCCCGAGAACTCCTTCTTACCAGCCCTTCTCGAACATGCGCGCCACCTCGGCTATCCGCACCTCGTCCCGTCGGTAGTAGGTGCGCCGCCGGATCCGCTTGGCGCGCAACAGGCCGATGTCCGCGAGCAGTTCGAGGTGGGTGTCGGCGATCTGGCGGCGCACGCCGAGCTTGGCGGCCACGGCGTCCGCGGTCACACCGTCCGCGGTCAGGTCGCCACGACGCTGCGACGGGAAGTGCGCGACCGGATCCTTCAGCCATTCCAGGATGTCCAGCCGTCGCTCACTGACGGGAGTCCTCAGCATGTAGTCCCCCTCCGGACCGGCCTCCTCGTACCGCGTGTTCCCACTGTCCCGCAGTCAGGGCCGTCGTGTACGGACTTCACATGGCTTGTCCGATACCGAAGGGACATGCGAGGAACGTCTGTGTACTTTTTTGCGTTCCGGTCACCGGTTCCCGGCGAGTCGGCCCGTGGAACCGAGCGCGCCCGCCATCGCCACTTCGAGTTGCTCGGCGACCCGGTCCAGAGGTTCCGCGCTGCGCTTGGCGCGGCACATGGCGGTCGCGCCCTCCACGGCGGCCACGACCAGGGCCGCGAGGCCGAGAGCCTGATCCGGGGCGACGCCCCGTTCCCGCAGCGCGTCGCCGAGCAGCCGCTCCCAGTCCTCGAACGCCTCCGCGGCGGCGAGGAGGGCCGGCGAGGCCTCGTCGACCGGTGGCTCCTCGACGGCGACGGCCAGCACGGGGCAGCCGGCCCGGAAGCCGCTGTCGACGACGATGCCGCGCCACAGGGCCAGGAAGGCGCGCAGTGCGGCGACCGGGCCCGCCTCCAACTCCTTGCGCAGCACCCGCGAGATCGCTCCCCCCGAGTACCGCACCGCCTCGGTCGCGACCTGCTGCTTGCCCTCGGGGAAGTAGTGGTAGGTCGAGCCGAGCGGCGCCTTGGCGTGTTTCGCCAGTTCCCGGATGCTCGCGGCGTTCAGACCACGTCTGCTGATCAGGTCCGCCGCGCCGGCCACGATGCGCTCGCGCGACGGCGCACTGGGTTTGGCCAAGGCCGTACTCCCCTCTGGATATAACGCTCGTCATAGTCTAGCGTGACCTCCGCTTATAACGACTGTCATAACCGGCGACTGTCATAACCGGTGACTGTCACAAACGGCGTCCGCCACCGAGGCCGCCACGATCGAAGAAGGAGTCCCGCATGCCGATGATCCGGCTCACCGCCCCGTCCGGTTCGCTCACCGAGGAGGGCCTCAAGTCCGTCCAGCGCGATCTGGGCGCCGTCCTGCTGCACTGGGAAGGGGCGCCCGACACCGCGTTCTTCCGCGCCCAGGCGTGGAGCTACCTCGTCGAGTTGCCCGAGGGGGCGCAGACCACCGCCGAGGACGAGGCGCCCCGGTTCCTCGTGGAGGTGACGGTGCCGCAGGGCGCGCTGTCCGAGAGGCGCAAGGCCGGTCTGGTCGAGGAAGTCACCCGGACGGTGCTCGACGCCGCCGGGCTGTCCCAGGAGGACGCCCTGCGGGTGTGGGTGCTGGTGCACGAGCAGCCCGACGGCACCTGGGGCGCGGGCGGCTCCGTCATCCGCTACGTCGACCTGGTGGCCCTGGCGAAGGAGCAGCGGACCGGTGCGTGAACTGACCTATACCGGCCGGCGCGCCGTCGAATGGCGCGAGGCGCCCGACCCCGCGCTCCGGTCCGACCAGGAGGCGATCGTCATGCCGGTCGCGGCCACCTCCTGCGACGTCGACTCCGCGATCCTCGCCGGACACGGCTTCATCGACCCGCCCTTCGCTCTGGGCCACGAGTGCGTGGCCCGGGTCGTCGGGACCGGCGACGCGGTGACGTCCGTGTCCCCCGGTGATCTCGTGGTCGTCCCCTGGTCCATCAACTGCGGCACCTGCGACCACTGCCGTGCCGGACTGACCGCGCACTGCACGGCCGTACCGCACATGGCCATGTACGGCGCGCCGATCGGCGGCAGTTGGGGCGGGCTCTTCTCCGACCTGGTCCGCGTCCCCTGGGCGGACGCGATGCTGGTGCCCCTGCCCGCCGGTCTGGACCCGGTCGCCATGGCGTCGGCCAGTGACAACTGGTCCCTGTCGTGGCGTCTGGTCGCACCGCATCTCCGGAACAGGCCCGGCGCCCGGGTGCTGGTCGTCGCGCGCGGCAGCATCGGCCTGTACGTCTGCGACATCGCCCGCGCGCTCGGCGCCTCCGACGTCCTGTACGTCGACCCCGACGCCGGTCATCGCCGGCTCGCCGAGAGCTTCGGGGCCCGCACGGCGGAGGCGATCGAGCCCGTACGGCACGGCTTCGATCTCGCCGTCGAGGCCACCGGCCGCGTCGACCAGCTCGCGCTCGCCGTCAAGTGCCTTACCCCGGAAGGCATCTGCGAGTCCGCCGGCAACCACTTCCGGCCCGGTGAGCTCCCGTTGCTCGACATGTACCTCACGGCTGTCACCCTGCGCATCGCCCGCGACAACGTCCGGAACCACATCCCGGACGCCCTGGACCTCGCCCGCTCCGGCGACGTGGACCCGGCACGGGTCGTCTCGGACGTCTTCGACTGGGAGCAACTCCCCGAAGCGCTGCCCGAGAAGCACCTCAAGCCGGTGTTCGTCCGCAAGGACGGCTGAGCGGGACCCCTCGGTCGCCCCGGTCCGCGCGACTGATCGTCGGGTCGCCCTTCATGGGCAGACGGTCGGCCGCGCCGAACGTGCCGTCCCACGCCACGTCTGCCGGCAGAACGCACGGGGGCCCGGCCGCACTCCGCGGCCGGGCCCCCGTCCCACGGCGCCGCGCGCCGCGCGCCGCACGGGACTACCGGTGGCTGAACCACGCCATCGCCGGAAGCGCCTTGTCGTCGTAGCCGAACAGCGCCTGGTTCTCCCAGCCGTTGCCGGACGTGGCGTCGGCCGGGTCCCAGCCGTTGCCGGTGACCGCGGTCCAGGTCGACTCCCAGTAGAAGACGCCGAGACCGCGGCCGTTCGGGACGGCCTCCACGATGCTGGCGACGTCGTTCATCCACCGGGTCTGGCCCGCCGTCGTGGCCGGGTAACCGGAGACCAGTTCGCTGGAGAGGTCGATGATGTTCTCGAAGGAGTCGTCGCTGTCCAGACGGAAGGGGTACGCCGTCTCGGCGACGAACACCGGCTTGCCGTAACGGGCGGCCGCGTCGTCCAGTGTCGTCTGGAAGTCGGCGAGCGAACCGTGCCAGTAGCCGTAGTAGGACAGGCCGATGACGTCGAACTTGACACCGTTGGAGACCGCGCTGTCGAACCACCAGCGGGTACCGGTCAGGTCACCGCCCTTGGCGAGGTGCAGCGCGACCTGGGTGGAGGAGCTGACCGCCTTGACCGCGTCGTAGCCGGAGTTGAGCAGACCGGCCAGCTGCGACCAGTTGGAGGTGGAGCCCGCCGACCACAGCATGCCGCCGTTGATCTCGTTGCCCACCTGGACCATGTCGGCCGTGGTGCCCTGCGCCTTCAGCGCGTTGAGGACGTCGTACGTGTGGTTGTAGACGTCCGTCTTCAGCTGGCTGTAGCTGTGCCCCGACCACGCGGAGGGCACGGTCTGGGCACCCGGGTCGGCCCAGGTGTCCGAGTAGTGGAAGTCGACCAGCAGCTTCATGCCCTGCGCCTTGATGCGCTTGGCCAGTGCCAGGACCTGGGTCTTGCCGTTGTAGCCGTCGGCCGCGTTGACCCAGACCTTGACGCGCGCGTAGTTCTGTCCGGCGGACTTGAGGATGGCGAGCGCGTCGCCGGTCGTGCCGGAACTCGTCTTGTAGGTGCCGCCCTTGGCCTCGCTCTTGGCGAGCGAGGAGACGTCCGAGCCCTTGATGGACGTGCTGGTCGAGCCCGACGCGAAGGTCAGGTCGTCGACGTTGATCCAGTTGCCCGCGTTGGCGTCGGAGTTGATGCTGATCGTGCACTGGTTGTTCGTCACCGCGATGGAGGTGACGACGCGTATCCAGCCGCTGGCGGAGACCGGCAGGTTGGTGCGCTGCTCCGAACTCCCGCAGTTCTTCAGGGAGATGTAGGCGGAGTTCTGCCCGCCGCCGGAACGGACCCAGGCGGTGAGGGTGTAGTTCCCGTTGGTCAGCCCGGACAGGTACTGGTACGTCTCCACCGTGTAGGCGGAGGCCGAGTAGTGGCTGAGGCGGTAACTGCCGCCGTGGCCACCGGACTCGGAGTACGAGGCGCCGGTCGAGCCGTACTCGGACCAGCCGGTGGGGGCCGCCGAGCCCGCGCCGTCGGATTCGAACCCGCCGTTGGTGAGCGTGCTGGCCGCCTGGGCGGTCTGCGCGGGCAGGGCGGTGAGGGCGAGCCCCGCGGTGAGCGGGAGGAGCAGGGCCCTGAGGGTGCGTCTGGGATGGAACATCTTCGTCCGTCGTCCCTTCGACAAATGGGGTGGGGAATGCCTTCGCCGGGGACGACGAAGGTGCCCCTCCGCCCGCGGCACGAGCGGCTCGCACGGGCGGAGGGGAATCGGTGGGGCCCGTGGGCCCTCGGCTCAGCCGTCGAGCCGTACGACCCTGACGGTTCCCGCGGGGACCTCCAGGCGGCCCGCGGCACGCTCGCCGGTCAGCAGCTCGGTGCCGGCGGACTCCAGCGACACCTTGGCGTCGGAGGCGGTGTGGTTGACGGCGAAGAGGTAGGTGCCCGACTCTCCGGCACGGCGTACGACCTCGACGTCACGCGGCAGGTCGGCACGCGGCGCGATCCGCGCGTCCTCGATGGCCCAGCCGAGCAGCGCGTCGAGGCCCTCGGCGCCCAGGCGCGTGGAGACGTACCAGGCGGTGCCCTCGCCGAGACGGTGGCGGGTGACGGCCGGGTGGCCGGCGGTCAGACCGTCGGCGTAGGTCCACACGGTCTCGGCGCCGTGCGGGACGACGAACTCGGTCCACACGTCACCGCTGAGCTCGGAGCCGTCCGGGCCGGTGACGCGCACCAGCTGGTCCTTCAGGAGCGGCGAGAACTCCTCGACGGTCAGACCGAGGACGTCCCGCAGCGCGCCCGGGTAGGCGCCCTCGTGCACGGCGTCGTGCTCGTCGACGATGCCGGAGAAGAAGGAGACGACGAGGGTGCCGCCGTTCTCCACGTACTCCTTGAGGTTGTTCCCTGCCGCCTCCGTCATCAGGTAGAGGGCCGGCACGACGACAAGGGGATACCTCGACAAGTCGGCTTCCGGGTGGGCGAAGTCGACGGTGAGGTGCCGGTCGTAGAGCGCCTCGTAGAAGGCGTCGGCGCGCTCGCGCGGGTCGTGGTCCTCGCTGGGGCGCCAGGCGAGGTTCTGCGCCCACCAGGAGTGCCAGTCCCACAGGACGGCCACGTCGGCCTGGGTGCGGGTGCCGCGGACCGTGCTCAACGAGTCCAGGGAGGCGCCGAGTTCGACGACCTCGCGCCACACGCGCGTGTCGGTGCCGCCGTGCGGGAGCATCGCCGAGTGGAACTTCTCGGCGCCGCGCCGGGACTGCCGCCACTGGAAGAACATGGCGCCCTCGGAACCCCGTGCCACGTGGGCGAGGGAGTTGCGGGCCATCTGGCCGGGAGCCTTGGCGGGGTTGCGGGTCTGCCAGTTGACACCCGAGGTGGAGTGCTCCAGGAGGATCCAGGGCGCTCCGCCCGCCACCGAGCGGGTGAGGTCGGCGGCCATCGCGAGGTTGACGTGGGTGCGGCGGCCGTCGGTGATCAGGTAGTGGTCGTTGGTGACGATGTCGACCTCACGGCCCCAGGCCCAGTAGTCGACGGAGTCGCACTGGCTGAGGGCGGTCATGAAGTTGGTCGTCACCGGGACGCCGGGCGCGAGGCGGTGCAGAATGTCCCGCTCCATACGGAAGTTCTCGCGCATGGTGGCGTCGGCGAAGCGCTTGTAGTCCAGCGCCTGGCCCGGGTTGCCGACCGTGGGCGCGAGGCGCGGCGGGTTGATGTCCGCGAAGTCCGCGTACCACTGGCCCCAGAACGCGGTGCCCCAGGCCTCGTTGACGGCTTCGACCGTCTCGTACGTCGCCTGGAGCCAGCGGCGGAAGTGGGCCGCGCAGGAGTCGCAGTAGCAGGCGGAGACGGGGACGCCGTACTCGTTGTGCACGTGCCACATGGCCAGCGCCGGGTGGTCGCCGTAGCGCTCGGCGAGCTTCGTGGTGATGTGCGCGGCGGCCGCGCGGTAGTCGGCGTTGCTGTGACAGATGGCGCCGCGCGAGCCGAACTCGTAGCGCACGCCCTGCTCCGAGACGGGCAGCGCGTCGGGGTGGGCCCGGTAGAACCAGACCGGCGGGACCACGGTGGGGGTGCCGAGGTCGACCCGGATGCCGTTCTCGTGGAGCAGATCGATCAGGCGGTCGAGCCAGCCGAAGTCGTGGACCCCGGGTGAGGGCTCCAGGAGCGCCCAGGAGAAAATTCCGACACTCACCATGGTGACGCCGGCCTCGCGCATCAGCCGGACGTCTTCCTGCCAGACGCTTTCCGGCCACTGCTCGGGGTTGTAGTCCCCACCGAAGGCGAGCCTGGTGAGGCCCCTGGGGGTGGCTTCCGGCATGGATTTCTCCCGTTGTGGTCGATCATTTGGGAACGTGCACACAGCTGATCAGCGGTGCGAGGCCAAGATAACCGCATGGCCACAACCATTGACAAGTGTCCGGGATGTTTCTCTACTGTGAACGCTCACAGACGCATGGCAGGCCTTCCGCAGCAGGCGGGGGCCCAGGTCAGGGGAGAGATCCATGCCCATCACGAAGCGCAGCCGGCTCAGCAGAGTGGCAGCATCCGCCGTCGCCGTAGCCCTCGGCGCCACCGCACTCGCCGCCTGCGGCTCGTCCGACGGGGACAGCGAGACCGAGTCCGGTCCCGTCTCGCTGACGTACTGGACCTGGACGCCGGGCATGGACAAGGTCGTCGACCTCTGGAACCAGGGCCAGGGCAAGAAGGACCAGATCACCGTCACGGTGAAGAAGCAGGCGTCCGGTGACACGCTGATCACCAAGATCCTCACCGCGCACAAGGCCGGCAAGGCTCCCGACCTGGTCCAGGCCGAGTACCAGGCACTGCCGACCCTGGTCAGCAATGACGCGCTCGCGGACATCTCGAAGAACGTGGGCGACGCGAAGAGCAAGTTCGCCGACGGTGTGTGGCAGCAGACCACGCTGGGCACGGACGCCGTCTACGCGGTCCCGCAGGACATCGGCCCGATGATGTTCTACTACCGCCAGGACCTCTTCAAGAAGTACGGCCTGACCGTCCCGACCACCTGGGACGAGTTCGCCGAGACGGCCCGCGCGCTGAAGAAGAAGTCCTCCGACACGGACCTCACCACCTTCTCCGCCAACGACTCCGGCCTCTTCGCGGGCCTGGCCCAGCAGGCCGGCGCCCAGTGGTGGACCACCGAGGGCGACAAGTGGAAGGTCGGCATCAACGACGCGGCCACCAAGAAGGTCGCCGACTTCTGGGGCGGCCTCGTCAAGGAGGGCGCCATCGACAACCAGCCGATGTACACCCCGGCCTGGAACAAGGCGCTCAACACCGGCAAGCAGATCGCCTGGGTCTCCGCCGTGTGGGCGCCGGGCACCCTGACCACCGCCGCGCCCGACACCAAGGGCAAGTGGGCCATGGCCCCGCTCCCCCAGTGGACCGCGGGTGAGAACAAGACCGGCAGCTGGGGCGGCTCCTCCACCGCCGTCACCACGGACTCCAAGCACCAGGAGGCCGCCGCGAAGTTCGCCGCCTGGCTGAACACCGACGACGCCGCCCTCCAGGCCCTGGCAAAGGAGAGCGGCATCTACCCGGCCGCCACCAACGCCCAGACCAGCGGCGCCTTCACCACCCCGCCGGACTACTTCTCCAACCAGGCGGACTTCTACACCAAGGCCGCCGAGATCGCGAAGACCACGGCGCCCTCGGCCTGGGGCCCGAACGTGAACGTCGCCTACACGACCTTCAAGGACGCGTTCGGCGCCGCCGCCAAGAACAAGTCGGACTTCACCGCCGCCCTGGACACCATGCAGGACGACACCGTCGCCGACCTCAAGAAGCAGGGCTTCGGGGTCAGCGAGTGACCAGCGCACGCCGGAAGTCGTACGGGGTCAAGGGGGCCCCGTACGCTTTCCTCATCCCCGCCACGATCCTCTTCGCGCTGTTCTTCGCGCTGCCCATCGGGTACGCGGTCTGGCTCAGCTTCCGCAAGGTGCACGTCTCGGGCCTGGGCCTGGGCAAGGGCGCCCGCTCGGAGGTCTGGGCCGGCCTGGAGAACTACACGGACGCCCTCACGGACAGCGAGCTGCTGAACGGCGCGCTGCGCGTCCTCGGCTACGGCTGCATCGTCGTGCCGGTGATGCTCGGCCTCGCCCTGCTGTTCGCGCTGATGCTCGACTCCGACAAGGTGCGCTTCACCCCCTTCACCCGGCTCGCGATCTTCCTGCCGTACGCCATCCCCGGCGTGGTGGCGGCGCTGCTGTGGGGCTTCCTGTACCTGCCGGACGTCAGCCCCTTCTACTACGTGCTGGAGAGGCTGGGCCTGCCGCAGCCGGATCTGCTGGACGGCGGCCCGCTGTACTTCGCGCTGTCGAACATCGCGGTCTGGGGCGGCACCGGCTTCAACATGATCGTCATCTACACCTCGCTCCAGTCCATCCCGGCCGAGGTGTACGAGGCGGCGAAGCTGGACGGCGCCACCCCGACGCAGATCGCGCTGCGCATCAAGATCCCGATGGTGGCGCCCTCGCTGGTGCTGACCTTCTTCTTCTCGATCATCGCGACGCTCCAGGTGTTCAACGAGCCGACCACGCTGAAGCCGCTCACCAACTCCGTGTCCACGACCTGGAGCCCGCTGATGAAGGTGTACCGGGACGCGTTCGGCACCGGTGACATCTACGCGGCGGCCGCCCAGGCCGTGATCATCGCGCTCGCCACGCTGCTGCTGTCCTTCGGGTTCCTGCGGGCCGCGAACCGTCGTCAGAAGCAGGAGGCAGCACGATGAGTTCTCTTGCCGTCCGCAAGACCGAGCCGGCCGCGGGCACCACGCCGGGCGCGGCCCAGGGTCCGCCGCTGCGCCGCCGGATCTCGCTCGTCCCCACGGTGACGCTCCTGATCGGCGCCCTGTACACGCTGCTGCCGGTGGCGTGGGTGGTGATCGCGTCCACCAAGTCCGGCACGGAGCTGTTCTCCACGTTCACGTTCCTGCCGGGATCGGGCTTCGTCGACAACATCAAGGACCTCAACGCCTACCGGGACGGCGTCTACTGGGGCTGGATGGCCAACTCCGCCTTCTACGCCGGCCTCGGCGCCCTCCTGTCGACGGTGGTGTCCGCGTTCAGCGGGTACGCGCTCGCGACCTACCGCTTCCGCGGCCGCGAGACGATGTTCAACATCCTGCTCGCCGGTGTGCTGATGCCGCCGATCATCCTCGCCGTCCCGCAGTACCTGCTGATGGCCCAGGCGAACCTCACCGACTCCTACCTCTCGGTGCTGCTCCCGCAGATCCTGTCGCCCTACGGCGTCTACCTCGCGCGCATCTACGCCGCCGCCGCGGTCCCCGCCGACGTGGTCGAGGCCGGGCGGATGGACGGCGCGAGCGAATGGCGGATCTTCACCCGGGTCGCGCTGCCGATGATGGTGCCCGGCATGGTGACGGTGTTCCTCTTCCAGTTCGTGGCGATCTGGAACAACTTCCTGCTCCCGTACATCATGCTGAGCGACGACGAGAAGTTCCCGATCACCCTCGGTCTGTACACGCTCCTGGAGCAGGGCGCCAACACCCCGGCCCTGTACACGCTGGTGATCACCGGCGCGTTCCTCGCGATCATCCCGCTCGTCGCGCTCTTCCTGGTCATCCAGCGGTTCTGGAGCCTCGATCTGCTCTCCGGAGCCGTAAAGTCATGACCATGAGTAACACGGGGGGCCGGCGCCGACCGCCGACGATCCACGACGTGGCCCGCGAGGCCGGGGTCTCACGGGGTACCGTCTCGCGCGTGCTCAACGGCGGGCACTACGTCAGCCCGGCCGCCCAGGAGGCGGTCAACGCCGCGATCAAGAAGACGGGTTACGTCGTCAACCGGCACGCCCGCTCGCTGATCACCGGGCGTTCGGACTCCATCGGCTTCCTGCTCACGGAGCCTCAGGAGCGGTTCTTCGAGGACCCCAACTTCAACGTCCTGTTGCGGGGCTGCACCCAGGCTCTCGCCGCGCACGACATCCCGCTGCTGCTGATGCTGGCCGGCACCGAGGACGAACGGCGGCGCATAACGCGCTACATCACCGCCGGTCACGTCGACGGGGTGCTGCTGGTCTCCAGCCACTCCGGGGACCCCGTCGCCGAGGAACTGCGCGAGGCGGGCGTGCCGCTCGTCGCGTGCGGCAAGCCGATCGGGCTGGGTTCCAAGGTGAGTTACGTGGCCGCCGACGACCGGGACGGCGCCCGGGACATGGTGCGCCATCTGCTGTCGCTGGGCCGGCGCCGGATCGGTGTGGTGACCGGTCCGCTGGACACCCCGGGCGGTGTCGAGCGGCTCGCCGGTTACAAGGAGGTACTCGCCGACACGGGCGTCGAGTTCGACGAACGGCTCGTGGTCTCCGGCGACTACAGCCGGGCCAGCGGTGAGGCGGGCGCCGAGCGGCTGCTCGCCCAGGCGCCCGACCTGGACGCGGTGTTCGTCGCGTCCGACCTGATGGCGCAGGGTGTGCTGACGGCGCTGGAGCGGTCGGGGCGGCGCGTACCGCAGGACGTCGCGGTCGGCGGGTTCGACGACTCGCCCGCCGCGCTGGCCGCCCGGCCCGAACTCACCACCATCCGCCAGCCCTGGGACCGCATCAGCGCGGAGATGGTCCGGGTGCTGCTGGCGCAGATCGGGGGCGAGGACCCGGCCGCGGTGATCCTCCCCACGGAGCTCGTCAAGCGCGAGTCGACCTGACGGAAGCCGCCGCCACGAACATCGGTACGGCGACGAACACGCGGTCTCGTTCCGCGCGGGCGCGCTGCTCGGCCATCCAGCCGGCGGCGCGCCCTTCGTCGTCCGCGAGCGCCGCGAGGTCGGTGAGCACCGGCAGTGCCTCGGGCCCGGTGAGGACCAGCGTGCGGATCTCGATGTGCACGTCCTCGAAGCCCGCGTCGAGCAGCAGGTTGCGGTGGGCTCGCGCGGCGCGCGGGGCGGTGACCCGGTCGGCGCGCGCGTGCACGAGTGCGCGGGTCAGGGCGGGATCGTCGGTGTCGATGACGATCGTGTCCCAGTCCTGGCCGACCAGGACGATGCGTCCGCCGGGCGCGAGGACCCGGCGGGCCTCCGCCAACGCGCGCTGCGGCTCGGCGAGTACGTGGAACACCTTGTCGGCCCGGTAGCCGTGCGCGGCGTGGTCGGGCAGCGGCAGCCGGTAGGCGTCCCCGGCACGGAAGTCACCCTCCGGCCAACGGGTCCGGGCGACGGCGAGCATCCGCTCGTCGGGGTCGGCCCCGACGGCCGCGACCCCGCGCTCGGTCAGCTCGGCCACGGCCCTGCCCCCGCCGCAGCCGACGTCCACGACCGGGTCGGCGGCGCCCAGCAAGTCGTAGGAGAGCAGCCGCAGTTCGCGTGCGCCGGGCATCCGCTCCACGCCGTCGAGCAGGGCGATGAGCCGGTCGGTCTTCTCCGGTGTCCTGGTCATGGGCACCAGGCTGCGACTTAATGTCGGCATGAGGTCAACCGAGGAGACACTGAGCATCGGCGCGCTCGCCCGGCGTTTCGGCCTGGAGCCGCATGTGCTGCGGCACTGGGAGTCGGTGGGGCTACTGGCCCCGGACCGGGACACCGCGGGCCGGCGCCGCTACGGCGCCGATGACCTGGTGCGGGTCGCGTTCGTGCTGTGCGGCAAGGAGGCGGGGCTGTCGTTGGAGGCGATCCGTCTGATGGCCACGGGTGACGGCGAGCGACGGCGTGCGCTGCTGCGGCGTGAGGCGGAGGATCTGCGGGCCCGGATCGCCGCGGCGCGGGCCGCCCTGGCGATGCTGGAGGGCGGGGCGGACTGTCCGCACGAGGATCTGCTCCGCTGCCCGACCTTCCGGCGGGGCATCGCGCGGCAGGCGGTCAGGATCGGAGAAGCCTCGCCGCGCTCCCCCGTCCTACGGTGAAACCACCGACGAAGGAACTCACGGAGGAGCACCCCGATGACCGCAGGACTGAACACCATCATCTACCCCGTCAAGGACATCGCGCGGGCGAAGGCCCTGTTCAGCGCGCTGCTGGAGACCGAGCCCTACGCCGACGAGCCCTACTACGTCGGCTTCAAGGACGCCGGCCAGGACGTGGGCCTCGACCCGAACGGGCACTCCCGGGGTATGACAGGGCCGGTCCCCTACTGGCACGTCACCGACATCCGGGCCCGTCTCGCCGCGCTGCTCGACGCGGGCGCCGAACTGCTCCAGGACGTCACTGACGTCGGCGGCGGCAAGCTGATCGCCTCCGTGAAGGACGCGGACGGCAACCTGGTCGGGATCACCCAGGACAGCTGAGCGTTCACGCCCGCCGCCCGGATGTCGATGCACGCGCATTAACATCGTCGTATGGCAGTGAACGCGGCCGGCTCCCGGCTCGAAGAACAGTGGCGGGACATCCTGGCGGTGCACGCGCGCACGATGTGCGAGATCGACCGGGTGCTGCACCCGCACGGTCTGGGCGCGAGCGACTTCGAGGTGCTCGACATCCTCGCGGCCGAGGCACCCGCGGAGGGCGACCTGTGCCGGGTGCAGAACCTGGTCGGCCGGGTCCATCTCAGCCAGAGCGCGCTGTCCCGGCTCATCGGCCGGCTGGAGAAGGACGGTCTGGTGGAGCGTTCCGTGTGTGTGGAGGACCGGCGCGGTGTGTGGGTGACGCTGACCCGCAAGGGCCGCGATCTGCACGCCGAGGTGCTGCCGATCCAGCGGGACGCGCTGGACCGGACGCTGGGCGGCTGACGGCGTCAGCCGTACGACCGGCCGAGCAGCGACCGCACCCCCTCCGAGGTGAGGGTCAGCGGGTGCTCGGAGGCGGCGTCTATGGTGAGCGCGAGATCGTCCGCCGGCCATTCCGAGGCCAGTGCGCCCAGCGGTACCAGCCGGTAGCGCGAGACCGAGGGCAACAGCCCGACCAGTTCGGACTCCGAGGTGAACACGGGCACCACCGGCGCTCCGCCGGGTCGCTCGATCACGGGAAGGGCCACCGCCGTGGGATCGGCGGCGGCCTCGTCGCCGGCGTCGTCGGGCACGGGGACGAGGACATCGCTGCTCGCGAGCCTGTCCAGCGCCACCGTGTCCTCGGTGTTCTCGGCGAGCGCGTCCAGCGCCCGCCGGGCCGGTGTGGTGGAGTTGTCGTTCGCGGGTGTCTGCATGGCGAATCCCCTGGTAGTGGCGGTCTTACGGTCGGCTCGGGGCGTACGCGGCCCCGGCCCGGCCCTGGTCGCGTACCCGATCCGGACGCGAGCATTCCCGCAGGATCCGGGGGGCTCCGGCGATTCAGGGGATGAGCGCGATGTGCTCCGAGGGCAGCCCCAGCCGGTCGCAGCCGACCCGGCGGAACAGCGGCTCGGCCATGCTCGGGCCGACATGGGTCCAGTAGGTGGCCGCGTCCCGGAAGTAGCGCTGCATCCGCTCGCCGTCGCGCGCGTGCCGGGAGCCGGCCGTGCGGAAGAGGATGTTCTGGAAGGCGTCCCAGGCCATACGGCCGGCGTTCAGGAACATCAGCGCGAGCCGGTTGTCCTCCGCGAGGGTGAACGGGGCCTCGCCGGCGACGTTGCGGCGGCAGGTCTCCGTCCAGTCGGCGGCGGTGTGCTGGAGGGCCGCCTCGGCGGTACGGATCAGTCCGAGGGCCTCGCCCAGGTGGCGTTGGTAGTCGTGCAGTTCGGCACGGGTGCGGTCGGGTTCCAGGATGAGGGGGCGGGCGGTCAGGATGCGGGCGTACTCGTCGGCGGCGGCGTATCCGGTGCCGATCATGATCGCGGCCAGTTCACCGTGGTAGAAGCTCGGTGCCCGATGGGCGTACATCGGGTTGCCGTGCAGTTCGGAGCCGACGCTGCCGCCCTCGCAGGGCAGGTCGAGCAGGCTGGCCGCACAGGTGAGGTACGCCGGTATGCGGGCCTGCTCCATGCGGACGCTGTTGGAGCCGCTGCCGCGCAGACCGAGGACGCCGTGCCAGTCGTCGAGGACCGTCCACACCGAGCGCGGGGCGACGAACAGCACCGGGGGTCCGGGCGGGTCCCCGGCACTCAGGGTCTGTCCGAGGTAGTGCGTGGAGTAGGGGGCGCCCGAGGAGTACGGCCAGGTGCCGTCGAGGACGACATGTCCGTCGCCGTCGGGCTGTGCGACGCCGACGGGTGCGACGGTGGAGGCCGCCCGGAAGTCGCCGTCGGCGCCGAAGATCTCGTCCTGCGCCCGTTCCCCGAAGAACCCGGCGACCTGGAGGACGTGGGCCGCGGTGAGGGACAGGGCCCAGCCGGTGGAGGGACAGCCGCGGGCGACCTCGGTGACGACGCGGTAGAACACGGGCAGGCCGACCTCGTAGCCGCCGTACCGGCGCGGCTGGAGCATCCGGTAGAAGCCGGCCCGCAGGAAGTCGTCGTGGGTGGACTTCGGATGGTGCGTCAGCCGTTCGGTCTCCGGCTGCCGTTCGAGCAGTGCGGGCCGCAGCCGCACGGCCCGTTCGATCAGGTCTGCTCCGGTGAGTGCGGGTTCGGGAGCGGCGATCACGGTGCCTCCTGACGTGTGGGGACGTCCGTTCGTGTCGCGACAGGAACGATTGAACACGGCGACCGCCGCCCCTGTACCCACCGGATAGCGCCAACTACTTCAGATACGGACCGTCCGTTCCAATCTTGCCGGGACCGCCCAGCACGTACACCCGGAGGTTGCCCTTGCCCGGTGCCGACACGGAGAGCGTGCCGTTGGAGACGGTCTTCACGTCACCGGTGACGGCGTCCTTGTAGGTGCCGTTCGGGATGCCGGTGTAGGTGGCGGCGCCGGTGACCGTGACGAGCGCGAAGCTGTCCGTGCCGCCGCTGGTGTAACGGCGTTTGAAGGCCATCGAGCCGCTGATGCCGTCGGTCGAGTACTGGCCCATCTGGAGGGCCGGGACCGCCCGGCGGATCTGGTTCAGCCGCTGGAGGTGCTTGACCAGAGGCTGGGCGAGCGTGGTGGCGACCTGTCCCGTCGCGGAGTCCGCGGTGCCGAACTGGGAGGCGGTGACGGTGCCTTGGAGGTTCTCCCCGTAGTACGCCCGGCCCGTGCCGGCCAGCGGGCAGCTGGGCCCGCAGTCGATCTGCTTGCCCTTCTGGAACTCGATCTCCGAGCCGTAGTACAGCGTCGGGATGCCGCGGAAGGTCCACATCAGCGCCATGTTCTCGGCCCAGGCGTCGGTGCCACCGCTGTAGCGCGTGCTCGACTTGTTGGGGCCGTAGTCGTGGCTGTCGACGTAGACGACGTTGTACGTCGCGTCGTTGACGCTGTCGTCGGAGTCCTTGCCGTTGGTGAAGGCGTTCTGCGCCTCACCGAAGTTCATGTGCATGCGCATGTCGATGATGTTCATGCCGGAGAACTGGCTGCGGTCCGGGGTGTGGTAGCTGTTGCCGCTCAGGAAGGCGTTGGTCGACGTCGGCTGGTTGGCGGTGCCTTGGTTGTTCTCGTAGGTGAACTGCTCGATGGCCGCTGTCTCGTCGTCGGCGCTGTACTCCTTGCGTTCCTTCCAGGTGAAGAACTGCGCGGAGTGGTTCACGGAGCCGCGGTTCCACTTGTCGTGGACGAAGGCGCCGACCTCACCGAAGACGAAGAAGTTCTGGGCCGCCGTGGTACCGAACTTCTGGGTCACGCGGTCGTATATCGCGGGCAGGAAGCGGCGGTTCCAGGTGACGCGCGGGATGTGTACGGCGGTGTCGACGCGGAATCCGTCGACACCCATGTCGATGTACTTGTCGTACGCGCCGATCAGGTAGTTCTGCACAGGCGTCGACTCGGTGTTGAAGTCGGCCAGGTCCTCGTGCAGCCAGCAGGAACGGGAGTCCTCGCCCTCCCAGTTGCCGATCCAGCACTGGTGGTAGTACGCCTTGGGGAACATCCCCGAAGTGGGGCTGGGCCACTGGCAGTTGTAGAGGGTGTAGCCCTCGGCGCTCTTGCCGCCGGTCGCCTTGCCCCAGTTGACGCAGGTGTTGCCGGTGGGCTCGGCGGTGGACCACAGGTCGCCGTTGTAGTAGGACTTCCCGGACTTGCTCTCGACGGTCAGTCCGTCGTACTCGAAGCCCTCGTTCTTCTCGTCGTAGTACCAGCTCCACTGGGAGTCCCGGACGCCGTACACGGTCGGCGTGTAGAGCCCCTTGGCGCCCCACCTGGAGCTGTGGTTGTAGACGACGTCCTGGTAGATCTTCATGCCCTTGGCGTGGGCCGCGTTGATGAGGTCCTGGTAGCTCGCGCCGGCCGACTCCAGGCGTGGGTCGACCTTGTAGAAGTCGTAGCCGTGATAGCCGTGGTAGTCGTAGTCGGAGCGGTTGAGGACGACCGGGGTGACCCAGACCGCGGAGAAGCCGAGCGCCTTGATGTAGTCGAGCTTCTCGACCAGGCCCTTGAAGTCCCCTCGGAACATGGGGTCGTTGTTGGCGGCGTTGCCCGACTTCGTGTGCTGGCTGCCGCCGCGGTTGTTGGAGCTGTCGCCGTCGTGGAAGCGGGCGGTGAGGACGAAGTAGATGGGGTCCTTGCGGGGGTCGGTGCCGAGCGGGGTGCCGGTGGCGGGTGCGGGAGCCTCCTCGCCGGTGGTCGCGGTCGCCTCGGCGGAGGCGGACGAGGTGTTGCCGGCGGCGTCGACGGCCTTCACCGTGTAGGTGTAGGCGGTCTTCTCCTCAAGTCCGGTGTCGGAGTAGACCGTTGAGCCGACGTCGATGACGACGGTGCCCTTGGTGCCGCCGGTGCGCGTGACCTGGTACTTCGTCACACCCTTGTTGTCGGTGGCGGCGTCCCAGCTCACCACGATCGACGTGTTGGTGGCGCTCGCGGTGACCTTGGCCGGTGCGGTCGGGGCCTCGGTGTCGGGCGCCTCGGTGGCGCACGGGTCGGTGGCGCCCGTGGTGACGGCCTTGTCCTTCACGGTCGTGGTGCCGGTCGGGATGGTGTAGTCAGCGCTGTTGTTGTTGTCCCAGACGCCGTTGCCGTTGTTGAAGGCCGCTTTCAGCGAGGTGGCGCTGCCGATGTCGAGGGTCTTCTTCCACCAGCCGGTGCAGGCGGACTCCATGCCGACGCCGGGAACGGTCGTCCAGGAACCGCCCGTCGGCGCGTAGTGGATGTTGGCGGTGGTCCAGCCGGAGGTGGCGGTCGAGTAGTAGACGGTGGCCTGGTTGCCGGTGCCCGTGCCGGTGTCGGCACACGGGTCGCTGTGGGCGATGACGCCGTCCTTGACGGTGATGGTGCCGGTGCCCAGCGCGTAGTTGTTGCCGCCGTTGTTGTCCCAGGTGCCGCTGCCGTTGTTGAAGGTGGCCTGCAGTCCGGCGGCCGAGCCGAGGTCGACGGTCTTCTTCACCCAGTCCGTGCAGGCGCTCTCCATCAGCGTGCCGGGGACGGTCGTCCAGGAACCGCCGTCCGGCGCGTAGTGCAGGTAGGTGGACGACCAGTTCTTGGTCTTCGTGTAGTAGAAGACGGTCGCCGTGGCGGTCGTGTCGGCCACCGGCTCCATGGGGGTCTGCGGCACTGTCTCCGGCGCTGCGGACAGCAGTCCGAGCAGCCCGGTCGCCGCCACGAACGCCACGAGGGGGCGCCTTGGCAGACGTGGGGGTGCGGATCTCATGGGCGACTCCAATACGGGCCGGAAGTCGGGCCCTTGCAAGAAGAACCGGCAACTTCCTGAAAATTCTTGCGGCTTCGCGGAAGCTACAGGTACATGACAGCCACGTAAAGGGGGTCGCACAGCATTCAACGAACCGGCCGTCAGCGGCCCAGCAGCTCCGCGACGGTGGTCACGTGGATCAGCGGCCGGTAGAGGTCCATCACGTGCAGCGCCTTGGCGTGCGAGTCGTCGTCCGCGCCCGCGCACGCGTCGGCAACGACCACGACCTCCGCCCCGGCGTCGGCGGCCGCCAGCGCCGTGGACAGCACACAGCAGTCGGTGCTGACACCGGCGAGGACCAGACGGCCCTCCGGGCCTACCAGGGAGGCGAGTTCAGGAGTCCATTTACCGAAGGTCGGGGCGTCCAGGACGTGGCGCGCCCGGTCGGCGAACTCGTCCGTCAGCCGCCACAGGGGCGCGTCCGGGGGTCGCAGGGCGAAGGGCCACTGCGCGTAGTACGCCTTCCAGACGCCGGTGGGTTCGTCGGGGGCCAGGAAGCGGGTGAAGGTGACCCGGTCCCCGAAGGCCGGCAGCAGACGCCGTACGCCTTCCGCGGCCTGCCCGAAGCGCGGCGCGGCCCAGGGACTGTCGGGGTCGGCGAAGACGTGCTGCATGTCGATGACGGTCAGACGGCCCGTCGTCATACGGCCGGTGCCTCCGCCGGGCTCGGCTCCCGCGCCTCCTGCTCCCGGACGCGGCCGCGGCGCAGGGCGAGTGTGCCGGCGAAGCCGAGCGCGAGGGCCACGAGGACGCCGAGGTTGGCGTAGGCCCAGGAGCCGGACCTGCCGCCCAGGCCCAGCGGGTCGAGGAGGTAGCCCTGCCACTCGAGCCAGCTCGCGGCCGAGTTGGTGACCAGGCCCCAGCCGAGCGCGGTGGCGGCGAGGGTGAGGAGCAGCGGAGTGAGGGCGACGTCGCCGTAGCGGCCGTGCGGGCGGTAGAGGTCGCCCTCGTCGTAGTCGCGGCGGCGCAGCAGCAGGTCGGCGAGCATGATGCCGCACCAGGCGGCGATGGGGACGCCGAGGGTGGTGAGGAAGCCCATGAACTGGCCGAGGAAGTCGTCGGCGACGAAGACGATGTAGATGGCGCCGGCGATCATCAGGACGCCGTCGACGAGCGCGGCCAGGTAGCGGGGGATCCTGATGCCCGCCGAGAGGAGGGCGAGTCCGGAGGAGTAGATGTCCAGGACCGCGCCGCCGACCAGGCCGAGTACGGCGACGACGGCGAAGGGGACCAGGAACCACGTCGGCAGGATCGTGGTCAGCGCCCCGATGGGGTCGGCGGCGACGGCCTCGTTGAGGGTGCTGGAGGATCCGGCGAGCAGCAGGCCGAAGACCAGGAGCAACAGCGGGGCCACGGAGGCGCCGAAGGTGGTCCAGCCGATCACACCGCGGCTGGAGGAGGTGCGGGGCAGATAGCGGGAGTAGTCCGCGGCGGCGTTGACCCAGCCGAGGCCGAAGCCGGTCATCATGAAGACGAGCGCGCCGATGAACTCCTGCGCGGAGCCCGCCGGGACGGCGCTGACGGTGCTCCAGTGGATGTGGTCCGCGACGAGGGCGATGTAGACGACGGTGAGCACGCCCGTGACCACGGTGATCACGGTCTGGAGCCGCATGATCAGGTCGAAGCCCATGACACCGCCGACGACGGTGAGCCCGGCGACCACGATCAGGGCGACCACCTGGGTCTCGGTGCCACCGCCCCAGCCGAGCCGGCCGAAGACGGTCGCGGTGGCCATGGTGGCGAGGGCGCACAGCACGGTCTCCCAGCCGACGGTGAGCACCCAGGAGATCACCGAGGGGAGACGGTTGCCGCGCACCCCGTAGGCGGCCCGGCTGAGGACCATCGTCGGGGCCGAGCCGCGTTTGCCGGCGACGGCGACGAAGCCGCACAGCAGGAAGGAGAAGACGATGCCGACGACCCCGGCGACCAGCGCCTGCCAGAAGGAGATGCCGAAGCCGAGCACGAAGGCCCCGTAACTCAGTCCCAGCACGGAGACGTTGGCGCCGAACCATGGCCAGAACAGCGTCCGCGGTGTGCCCTTGCGCTCGGCGTCGCCGATCACGTCGAGACCGTGCGTCTCCACCTGGAGCTGCCTGGCTCTGTTGTCGAGGGAGTCCTGGGCGTCCGTCATCGTCGTCCTCCCTCGTCCATACGTGTCGAGGTGACGCTAAGTGGGTGGCACCGGGGCGTCAAGCACCCCGGTGCCCCGCGTCACCTCGCCCAGAACGGCAGCGGTGCGCAGACGTTGGCGCAGGTGTAGCCGCCGGGTTCGAACAGCCCCGCGTCGTCCTCGTTGTTCTCGCCGCCCGCGAAGTAGACCTCGGGCACCCACCCCCAACGGCCGTTGTCCGCCATGGTGCTGCCCCACCAGTGGTTCTCGGCGGAGCCGTCGCGGAAGGTCTCGCCGCGCATCTCGGTGACGAACCAGTTGGCCGCGCCGCCCTGTTCGAGGTAGCCGACGACGGAGGCGCCGGGCGAGCGGCCGGCGTACACCGGCACATGGCCGCGGGTGAGGTTGCAGAACCTCACTTCCCTGCCCGGCCAGTGATGGCCGCTCAGGGGATCGGTCAGGTCCCGGGTGGTGGGGCTGTGGCAGGGAACGTTGTCGACGGCGTGGGCGGCGGGTGCGACGAGGCCCGCGAGTCCGGCGAGCACGAGGGCGGCCGTGGCGAGTCCGCGTTTCATGTGGATCATGTAACCGGAACGACCGCCTCCTGCGGTTGGTCACGAGGTCAGGCGTCCGCCGCCTTCTTGATCGCCTCGCGGATACGGGAGTACGTGCCGCACCGGCAGACGTTCTCGATGGCGTCGATGTCGGCGTCGGTGGGCTCGGGCGTCTTCTTCAGCAGCGCGGCGGCGGCCATGATCTGACCGGGCTGGCAGAAGCCGCACTGGGCCACGTCGCACTCCAGCCAGGCCTTCTGGACGGGGTGCAGGGTGTCGCCGTCGGCGAGGCCCTCGATGGTGGTGACCTGACGTTCGGCGCAGTCCTCGACGGGGACCACGCAGGGCTGTATCTCCTCGCCGTCGAGATGGCTGGTGCAGGCGCGGCAGACGCCGACGCCACAGCCGTACTTGGGGCCGGTGACGTGCAGCAGGTCCCGCAGCACCCACAGCAGGGGCATGTCGGCGGGGGCCTCGACGGTGACGGGCTTGCCGTTGAGGACGAAGGAGTAGGACGGCATCTGGACCTTCTCAGAAGTCGATCGGGAAGCGGCGGGGCTTGGTGCCGGTCGCACGGGCGTACGCGTTGGCGACGGCGCCGGCCGCCGCCGGGACGCCGAGTTCGCCCGCCCCGCCCGGCTCCCCGCCGGTGGGCAGGATGTGCGCCTCGAAGTGGAGCGGGGCGTGCCGCTGACGGGCGTAGCGGAAGTCGGCGAAGCTGCCCTCGCGGACGGCGCCCTTGTCGATGTGCAGGCCGGCCCGCAGGACCGTGGAGATGCCGTCGATCGCCGTGCCCATGAGCTGGGCCTCCAGGCCGCGCGGGTTGACGGCCGTGCCGACGTCGGCGGCCATCACCACCTTGGTGACCCGGGGGTTCTTGGGATCGGCGGCGTCGATCTCGACCAGGCAGGCCACACAGGAGCCGTACTCCTCGTGGACGGCAACGCCCTGGGCCTGTCCCGCGGGCAGGGTGCGGCCCCAGTGTCCGGCGGTCGCGACCTTGTCGAGCACGGCTTTGACGGCCTTGCTCCTGAGTGTCGTACGACGGAAGGCGACCGGGTCCTTGCCCAGGCCCCGGGCGATCTCGTCGACGACGATCTCCTCGGCCGTGCGCACGGTCCCGGAGTCCACGGAACGCCAGGCGCCGAGGGGTATCGCCGCCAGCTCGACCGAGCCCGAATCCCCGGACAGCTTCCCGAAGTTGTAGAGGCCGCTGTCGCTGGGCAGCGGGGCGGCCGCGCGGAAGGAGGCGGTGGTGATCCCGCTGTACGACTCGCTCACCGAGGCCGTCGCGTGGGCGAAGGCCACGACGCGTCCCCGGTCGTGGCTGGCCCGGATCCGGTGCTGGGACGCCGGGCGCATCCGGCCGTGCCGGAGGTCGTCGGCGCGGCTCCACATCAGTTTCACCGGGCGGCCGGCCGCCTTGGAGATGAGGGCCGCCTCGATCGCCGCGTCGTAGTTGAGCCGGCGTCCGAACGAGCCGCCGCCCCGCATCACATGGACCTTGACGGCGGACCCCGGCAGCCCGACCGCCTCGGCGATGCTCTCGCGTGCCTCCATGGGCGTCTGGGAGGAGAACCAGATCTCGGCGCGGCGCTCCCGTACGTCGGCGACGGCGGTCAGGACCTCCATCGGGGCGTGGCTGACGAACGCGAACTCGAACCGGGCCTCGATCTGCGTCGAGCCGCGCGGCGGACTGCCGAGCGCGGGGACGGCGGCCTTGAGCCGGGAGCGGATCTGGGAGTCGGACACTCCGGCGAGCGGCCCCGCCTTCCAGGTGATCTTCAGGGCGTCCCGGGCCTTGAACGCGTGGTGGAAGGAGTCCGCGACGACGGCGACTCCCCCGGGAACCCTGACGACTTCGAGGACTCCGGGCAGGGCACGGGCCGCGCGGTCGTCGACCGAGACGACCTTCCCGCCGAGCGTGGGCGGCCGGGCCACCACGGTCGGCTTCGCCCCGGCGGCCGTCAGGTCCCCGGTGTAGCGGGCCCGGCCGGTGACGATGTCCCGTGCGTCGATCCGTGTCGTCGGCTTCCCGATCACCCGGTGCCGGGACGCCGGTTTGGGCTTGCTGGACACGCGCGGCCGGCGTATCCGCGCGGCGGCCTCGGTCAGCGATCCGAAGGTGGCCTTGCGTCCGTCCGGGGCGACGACCATGGTGTCCCGGGTACGCAGCTCTCCCGGGGGCAGGTGCCAGCGCCGGGCGGCCGCGGTGATCAGGCGGGCGCGTGCGGTGGCGGCGAGGTTGCGGGCGGGGTCGTAGAGCGAACTCACCGAGTTGGAGCCGCCGGTGAACTGGTTCCCCTTGCGGCGGGCGTCGGCGAGCGGGATGTCGACGTCGACGAGTCGGGCGTCCAGTTCCTCGGCGATCATCATGGCGACCGCGGTGGTGACCCCCTGGCCGACCTCGACGCGCGGCAGCCGAACGACGACCTTGTTCTCCCGGGTGACCTCCAGGACGAGCATCTCCTCGTCGGTGCCGGTCACGACGGTGTCGGAGCGCGGGGGTGTGGCTCCTTCGGCCTCCGAGGCGTCGCAGCCCAGCGGGGCGGCGACGGTGAGGGTGGACGCGGCGAGTGTGTAGACCATGAATCTGCGGCGGGACAGCTCTGCCAACGCGCACTCCTCTGTGGACGGCCTGTGTGTGCCTGATAGGAGGGCGTGGAGGGGGGTGAGGTTGCGTGCGTCCGGCGTCGGGTCTGGGCAAGTGGGCGGGCCGGCCCGCGGCTTGAGCGCCTGAGCGCTCCGCTGGAAGTGCCGCAATGAGCCGTCAGTCGGCTGCGGCACCGTCGTGGCTGGTCGCGCCCGCGCGGCGGAGCCGCATATTCAGTACAGCCCCGCGCCCCTTCAGGGCGCCTACCGGCGGCGCCAGGGCAGCACCGTGGGGTCCGTCTCCGCGGCCTCCGCCCGGTGCAAGGCGTCGCTCACCGCTTCCCCGATCTCCGCGAACTGGCGTACCTGCTCCGGTGTGAGCACGTCGAAGACGGCCCGGCGCACCGCCTCCACATGGCCGGGCGCGATCTCGTCCAGCAGGTTCCGGCCCCTGTCCGTCAGCACCGCGAGCTGCCCGCGTCCGTCGGCCGGATCCTCGCGCCGGTCCACGAGACCGGCCTCGCGCAGCCGGTTCACGGCGTGGGTGAGCCTGCTGCGGGTGATCTTCAGCCGCTGGGCGAGCTCGGACATGCCGAGGACCTGGTCGGGCGCCGAGGAGAGGTGGGCCAGCAGGCTGTAGTCGGCGTGCGTCATACCGGCGTCACGCCTCAGCTGGCGGTTCAGATGGTCGTTGAGCAGCGTGGAGAAGTCGATGTAGGCCAGCCAGGCCCGTCGCTCCTCGGCGTTGAGCCAGCGCGGCGTCGTGGACATGGTCACACCCTACCGGGCTTCCGTTTGAAGTTTAAATCACATCGGGCGAGGTGCCTCGCGCGACGGCGTGAGCACCGGCCGGCGGTCCGCTCCCCCTTCGTGGGCCGCGTGGCCGGGCACTACCGCCTACCGCATCACCGCCTGACCGTCACTCCGACGTCTCCGGCCTTCCCGCCGCCGCCCAGTGGGTGTGGAAGGTGCCGGGCCGGTCGGTCCGCCGGTAGGTGTGGGCGCCGAAGTAGTCGCGCTGGCCCTGGAGCAGCGCGGCGGGGAGACGTTCGGCGCGCAGGGTGTCGTAGTGGGCGAGGGCGGCGGAGATCGCGGGCACCGGAATGCCGCGGCGGGCGGCGGAGGCCACCGTCTCGCGCCACGGCACCTGCGCGTCGGTGATCTCCATGGCGAACTCCATCTCGCCGAGCAGGCTCACCAGGTCCCGGTCGGTGGCGTAGGCGGCGCGGATGCGGTCGAGGAAGGAGGCGCGGATGATGCAGCCGCCGCGCCAGATCCGGGCGACCGAGCCGAGGTCGATCTTCCAGCCGTACTCGGCGGCCGCGTCCTGGATCATCGTCCAGCCCTGGTCGTAGGCGACGACCTTCGAGGCGTACAGCGCGTGCTCCACCTGCGAGGTGAAGCGCTCGGCCTCGGTGCGGCTGAGCGGGGGCGTGGTGCCGCCCGGCAGGCCCCGGTAGGCGGCGCGCAGGTCGCTCTGGCCGGAGGCGGCGCGGGCGAAGGTGGCCTGGGCGACGGCGGTGACCGGGGAGGCCAGGTCGAGGGCGGTCTGCACGGTCCAGCGGCCGGTGCCCTTCTGTCCGGCGGCGTCGGCGACGATGTCGACGAAGGGCGCTCCGGTGGCCGGGTCGATGTGGGCGAGGACCTCGGCGGTGATCTCGATGAGGTAGGAGCCGAGCCGGCCCTCGTTCCACCGGCGGAAGACGCCCGCGATCTCGTCCGGGGTGTATCCGGCGACCTGGCGCAGCAGGTCGTACGCCTCGGCGATGAGCTGCATGTCGGCGTACTCGATGCCGTTGTGGACCATCTTCACGAAGTGCCCGGCGCCGTCGGTGCCGATGTGGGCGGCGCACGGCTCGCCGTCGACCTTGGCGCTGATGGCCTCGAAGAGCGGGCCGAGCAGTCCGTACGACTCCTCCGACCCGCCCACCATGATCGACGGGCCGTGGAGCGCGCCCTCCTCGCCGCCGGAGATACCGGTGCCGACGAAGTGGATGCCGCGTGCGCGCAGGGCGGCCTCGCGGCGCCGGGTGTCGGCGAAGTGGGCGTTGCCGCCGTCGACGATCATGTCGCCGGGCTCCAGGAGCGGGGCGAACTCCTCGACGACCGCGTCGGTGGCGGCGCCCGCCTGCACCATGATGATCAGCCGGCGCGGGCGTTCGAGCGCGGCGACGAACTCCTCGGGCGACTCGGCCGGGACGAACGTGCCCTCGTGGCCGAACTCCTCGACGAGCGCCCGGGTGCGGCCCGCGGACCGGTTGTGGACGGCGACGGCGACCCCGTGGCGGGCGAGGTTCCGCGCCAGGTTGCGGCCCATCACGCCCAGTCCGGTGACGCCGATGGCTGCGCTTGCGTTCATGAGGTCCGTCCCTTGGATCGATGGCGTGGTCCCGGAGCGCGCGGCCCCTTGCCCGCAGATACGCGTGGGAGGCCCGGTCGTCTCGATACCGGCTCGCGCGGCATACGCCACCGTGGACGGAAACGTAAGTTCCTGCTCACTTTGGCGCGAGTTGCGAGCACTTCGCATGAGCCCCGCAGCGGGGGCGGGACAGTGGCGACGTTCGTGGCCCGAGGTCCTGATGGGGAGCCGCACATGACCGCCACCCGCGCCGTGGGACGCCGGCCGTGCTCCCGTCTCCTGCCGCTGTCCGCGCTGCCGTCGCTGGGTGTCTGTGTGCTGGTCGCGGCGCTGGACCCGCTGTTCCACGAGCCGGGCCGGCTGGTCGGGCTGCTGCTCCTCGGCCCGTTCCTGGCCAGTACCCGGCTCGGTGTCCGCCCGACCGCGCTGGTATGCGGCGTCGCACTGCTCCTCGGGCTGGTGCCAGCCGTGACGGCGGGCGACCTCCTCGCTCCCGACGTCGCCCTACGGTGGTCCGGACTGCTCCTGGGGTGCGTCCTGGCCGTCCAGGCCGCCCGGCGGCACGCGCTGCGGATGACGCTGGACCGTTCCCGTGAGGTGGCCCGGGCCACCCAGGGAGCCCTCCTGCGCCCGGTCTCCGAGACCCTCGCGGGCACCCGGGTGTGCACCCGCTACCACTCCGCCACCCGTGAGTCCGACCTCAGCGGCGATGTGTACGACCTCGCCGTGACCCCGCACGGACTGCGTCTCCTGGTCGGCGACGTCCGCGGCCACGACCTGGACTCCCTGCGGCTCGCCGCGGCCACCCTCGCCGCCTTCCGCGACCTCGCCCCCATCGCACCGCATCTCCCCCGGCTCGCCGCCGACCTGGACGCGCGGCTCGCCCCCGAGCTGGGACCCGAGGACTTCGTCACCGCCGTACTCGCCGAGTTCGCGCCCGGCGAGCTCCGGCTCGTCAACTGCGGCCACCCGGCCCCGCTGCGGGTCGGGGCCGGCCTCGACCTGCTGGAGCCCGGGGAGCCGGCGCCCCCGCTGGGCCTGGGGCCGCGGCCGTCCCAGTACCGTCACCGCCTGGACGACGGCGACCGGATCCTCTTCTACACCGACGGCCTCACCGAGGCCCGCGACCGTGACGGCACGGCCTTCCGCCTCCTGGACGAGGCGGCCCGCACCCTGCGCGACCCGGTCCCCGAGCGGGCCCTCGACGCCCTGCACGCCCGGCTGACCGCCCACATCGGACGGCCCCCCGCCGACGACCTGACCCTGGTCCTGTGCCGGCCCGAACTCGCCGGGGCACCCCTCACGGTCGCCGACGGCGTCATACGCCGCTCGTAGCCGAGGGAGACCCGTTCGAAGGGTCAAACGAGCATGGGGTTAGCATATGAGCGCCGCCTAGCTCGATCGAGAGATGTTTCTGTGACTGTCAATGAGGACTCGTTCACCAATTGGAAGACTCGCGAGGAGATCGCGGAGTCGATGATCCCGATCATCGGGAAGCTGCACCGCGAGCGGGACGTCACCGTCCTGCTGCACAGCCGCTCCCTGGTGAACAAGTCGGTGGTCAGCATCCTCAAGACCCACCGCTTCGCCCGGCAGATCGCCGGCGAGGAGCTGTCGGTCGTCGAGACGCTGCCCTTCCTCCAGGCGCTCACCACCCTCGACCTGGGCCCGTCCCAGATCGACATCGGCATGCTCGCCGCGACCTACCGCGCCGACGACCGGGGTCTGTCCGTCGAGGCGTTCACCGCCGAGGCCGTCGCGGGTGCCACCGGCGCCAACAAGATCGAGCGCGGCGAGGGCCGTGACGTCGTCCTGTACGGCTTCGGGCGCATCGGCCGGCTCGTCGCCCGGCTGCTGATCGAGAAGTCGGGCTCCGGCAACGGGCTGCGGCTGCGCGCCATCGTCGTCCGCGGGGGCGGGGACCAGGACATCGTCAAGCGCGCCTCGCTGCTGCGCCGCGACTCGATCCACGGCCAGTTCCAGGGCACGATCACCGTCGACGAGGCGACCGACACGATCACCGCCAACGGCAACGCGATCAAGGTCATCTACGCGAACGACCCCTCCGAGGTCGACTACACGGCACACGGCATCAAGAACGCCATCCTCATCGACAACACCGGCAAGTGGCGTGACCGCGAGGGTCTGTCGAAGCACCTGCGTCCCGGCATCGACAAGGTCGTGCTGACCGCGCCGGGCAAGGGCGACGTCCCGAACATCGTGCACGGCGTCAACCACGACACCGTCAAGCCGGACGAGCAGATCCTGTCCTGCGCCTCCTGCACCACCAACGCGATCGTGCCGCCGCTGAAGGCGATGGACGACGAGTACGGGGTGCTGCGCGGCCACGTGGAGACGGTCCACTCGTTCACCAACGACCAGAACCTGCTGGACAATTACCACAAGGCCGACCGTCGCGGCCGCTCGGCGCCGCTCAACATGGTGATCACCGAGACGGGTGCCGCCTCCGCCGTCGCCAAGGCGCTGCCCGACCTCAAGGCGCCGATCACCGGCAGCTCGATCCGGGTGCCCGTGCCGGACGTGTCGATCGCGATCCTCAGCCTGCGCCTGGGCCGCGAGACCACCCGTGAGGAGGTCCTGGAGTACCTGCGGGACGTCTCGCTGAACTCGCCGCTGAAGCGCCAGATCGACTTCACCACGGCCCCCGACGCCGTCTCCATGGACTTCGTCGGCTCCCGCCACGCCTCGATCGTCGACGCCGGCGCCACCAAGGTCGACGGCGACAACGCCATCCTCTACCTCTGGTACGACAACGAGTTCGGCTACTCCTGCCAGGTCATCCGGGTCGTCCAGCACGTCTCCGGGGTGGAGTACCCGACCTTCCCGGCGACGGCGGTCTGATCCCGCCACGCCCGTCGGCGGCACCCTCGCGGTGCTCCCGGCGGGTGCGGGCGGCCCCGTCCGGCCACACCACGTCGACGGGGACGCCCGCCGCCCGGGCTTCGAGCACCGTGTCGGCGGTGCCGCCGCCTCTGCCGGTGGGCGGAGTCCCGTCCCATACGGCCACGAGCCGGTCCGCGCGTTCGACCAGCACGCTGTTCGCCGCTTCGTAGGCATGCCGGCCGGCGGTCTCGATCGGCAGGACGAGCACGTCGTAGGCGGCCTCGACCAGCCGGTCGAACACGGGCGCGTGATCGGACCGCACCCGCTTGCGGCGGTAGTCCCGCGAAGGGACGACGACGGCCAGCCGTCCACCGGCGGCGAGCACCGCCTCCGCGAACAGACAGTCGGCACCCCTGGCGAGGCAGGAGACCCCGACCAGTTCGCCGTCGTCGGCGCGGCCCCGCAGGAGTTCGTCGAGGGCCGCGCGCACCAGGGCGGAGGTCTCCGCCGTGAGGTCGATGTGCCCGGTCACCGCGATGGTCGTCATGGTGGAGCCCCCTCTTCACCCGTCGGCAGGCTCCTGGAGCGTATAGCCGTGGCGCAGGATCACCTTCACCGAGCCCATGGCGACCACACGGTCCGCCTCCTGCTGATCATGCGTCAGTTCACGGTACGGGACCAGCAACGGGTGCGTCTTCCTGCGCCGGCTCAGACGTCGACCGTACCGCCAGCCCTCGGACAGGCGTTGGCGGGCCCAGTTGTCGTGGGCCTCCTCCGCGAGGATCTCGATCAGGGCGTGCAGGCTGTCGGGAAGCTTCACGTCCGCGGTGGCGGCGGGTGGGGGTGTCCAGGGCTGCCGCCCGGCCGGTCGCCTCATCCCGCTCTCCTGGGCGGGCTGGGCCAGGCCAACCGGATCGCTTCCACGATCAGGGTGGCGGCGACGTCGGCCGCGTACTGCTTCCAGGGCTTCTCCTGTTCCGGGCGGGCCGAGTTGACGGAGATGCCGTCGGTCGCGGTGCCGGCCACCGCGCACACCATCGAGAACGACACCTGGGTCCGGCCCGCCCTGCGGGCGTGGGTGACGGCGCGTGCCGCGTTCGAGCCGCCGATCTCCACCGCGGCGAGCCCGGGCCAGGCGACGAGCACCGGGCGCAGGGCCGGATCGCCGCTGCCGTCGACGGGGGTGTCCCCCGAGGCGACGGGGCCGACCACGACGCGCGGGCTGTCGGTTCGCGGGCTGCCGGGGGGCCGTTCGTAGATCTTCTCGGTCCAGTAGGTGTAGTTGAGCCGCATGCTGTCGCCGAGCGCGGCCACCCCCTCATGGGCCAGATGACTGCGGTCGGGGCGCGGCAGACAGGTCTGTTCCAGTTCGTCGTACGCGTAACCGTGCAGCCGGTTGGAGATCACCACGTCGCCCGGCACGAGGTCGGGCGCGACGGCGCAGCAGGCTCCGACGAAGACCACCGTCTCGGGCTGGTACTCCTCGATCGTGGCGGCGACGGCGTTGCTGACGCCGTCCTTGCCCTCGCAGGGCTGTACGACCACCACCTCGTAGGCGCTGCTGCGGCCCACGGCCTCGATGCCGGCACGGATCCACTCCTCTCCGGTGCCGTGGCGCACCGTGTCGGTGATGGAGCCCAGGGTGTCCAGATGGCGGCGCAACGCCTCGTGGGCCTCCGGCAGGAGCGCGACGACAGCCACGTCGCACCGCTGCCCGTCGGCCGTCACCCGCTGCTCCAGGCGGAGCCGGTCGACGAACTCGCTGTCCACGTCCCGGCTGATGACGGCGACCTGCTCGTCCTGCGGGAGGTGGCCGATGGAACGCCCCTGGAAGCTGACCTGCTTCGCCGCTCCGGGTCCGAGGAAGTAGGGCAGGATGACCAGCCTCCCGTCCGCACGCAGCCGTTCCGCGATGTTGTACTCCTCCTTGCAGTACTCGCTCGCCCAGTAGTGCTGGCTGATCAGGGGGAGGAACACCCGGCACGCGGCGACGTTGGCGTACAGCTGGCTGCGCCAGTCCGCGCCGAGTTCGATGGTGTTGCGGCGCAGGTAGTGGAAGTAGGAGTGGTTGTGCAGTTCGAGGCTGCGGCCCACGCGCTGGGCCAGCGTGTCGTCTCCGCGGGCGTTGCTCAGGAAGATGCTGCCCTGTGCGCGTCCGATGCTGCGGAAGTAGCCGACGCCCTCCTCGTGGCTCTCGAACTCCAGCCGAGGTTGGTAGAAGCGGGCCACCAGGTCCTGGAGCCGGTCGGCCAGTTCTTCCGGGTCGCTCCAGTGGACCGCGATGCGGTCCGCCGGTTCGGCCGCCCTCAACGCCTCTCCGCTCAGAAGTACCGACGGCCTGGGTTCGTAGCGGCCGTCCGGTGGTTCGTGGAAGAGCTTGAGCATGGGCCTGAAGCGTCCGCTGATCTTGGGAAAGACCCAGTCCGCCGCGAACGGGGACGCCGTGTCGACGACGATGAAATCGCATTCGTCGACGGCGAGATCGAACTCGAACGGGTCCAGGAACTGAAGGCTGATCGTGCGCGCCCGGTATCCGACATCCTCGACCGCGCGCCGTATGTACGGCTCGGCGGCGTGGTAGGCGGCGTCATCGGGCAGGATCAGTCCGACCGTGCCGAGCAGACCTCTGGTGGCACCACCGGACGGCCCGCTCCGCCCCGCGAGGCGTTCGATGGCCGACTTGACCCGGTCCGCGCGCGGCAGTTGGCGGCGGTTGAACACGACGCGTTCCTCGCTGCCCACCGGAAAGAAGCCGGCCGACACCCCCGTCTCCATGAACACGAGCCTGCTCTTCTGAGCCTGTAGGGCCAGGCCGTGTTCGTGCACCATGAAGGGCGAGGCACGGTAGCGGCGTTCCTCCGGACGATGCGTCACCACACCGACGAAACAGGAACTCTGATCCATCATCAGTTCCAGATGGGTGGGAGACAGGGGATTCGTCTTGGGGTCGACCGCGAAGGTGAAGCCCTCGTCCCAGAAGAGTTTCCAGAAGTGCTCGTTCAGCTCGCGGTCCTCGGCCCAGTAGCTGTGACTGAAGTAGGCCGGTATTCGGCTGACGCCCGCCATCACTTCTCCCCACCGTCGGCTCACCTATCCCCCCGCACGCCCCCGGCTACACCCCGAACGCCAAGAAACCCGGTGAAACCGAGCGGAAGCAGTCGAGGAGAATTACGGCCAACTGCCTAGACTGGTACATGACTTCGTCGCAGTCCGCGCGTCCCCTCATAGCCGTCATCGGCAGCACCGACACCCACCGCGCCTTCACCCATCCCCTCAAGGCAGCCGATCTCGCCCCCGAGGCATGCCGGCAGCTGGGCAGAGAACTCGCCCGGGCCGGCTGCGATCTGGCCGTCTTCTCCAGCAGCGCCGAGTACATCGAGACGGACGTCGTGGCCGGATACGCGGACGCCTGCAGCGAGGCGGAGCCCGGCCGGGTGGCGGCCTTCCCACCACGTCACAGCGATGTCGACTTCGCTCTGGCGCCGGATGCCCATGTCCGTCTGGAGATCCTCCGGGACAGCAGCGGCGAGTGGGAAGTGGCCTTCTACCACACCCTCCTGACCTGCGACGGTGTGCTGCTCATGGGCGGGGGCCAGTCCACCCGGGTGGCGGGGATCATCGCCCTGGCCCAGCGTCTGCCGCTGGTGTCGGTGGCGGCGTTCGGCGGCGGCGCCGGCCAGGTGTGGATCAACTTCGACAAGGTCCGCAACGACGCGGACGACTCCGACATCCGACTGATGGGCGACAACTGGTCCTCGGTGTCCGCCGCGCGCCTGATCGCGTGCCTCCTGCGCCAGCGCGAGCGCAGGCTGCACAACATCGCGGAGCTCGCCCGGGGAGCGCGCACGGCGGCCCGGCGTTCGGCCAGGGGCCTCACCGTGGCCGCCGTGTGCATGCTGGCCTCGCTTGCGGCACTGGTGACGGCCGAGCCGTCGCGGCAGGCGGGCGCCCTGGATCTGCTGGTCCTGGTGGGCGCGCCGCTGGTGGCCGCCTCCGCGGGGGCCATCCTCCGCAACTCCTTCGAGAGCGACGTGCGTTGGGGGCGGGCCGCGGTGCGGGGCCTGGGTGCCGGGCTGGTCTCCGTCCTGCTCTACTTCGCCTCCCAGCTGCTGACCGTCCCCGCCCTCCTCGACGACCTGGACGTACGCCGTCTGCTGTTCTTCACCATCCCGCTCGGCTTCACCGCGGGCTTCACCTTCGACCTCGTCCTCCACCGCCTCCCCCCCCGCCCGCCGGGCCCCCCCCGCCAGCCCCCGCGCCGCCCCCGCCCCCCCCCGCGGTGCCGCCTGCCGCGCCCCCGCGCCGGCACGCGCCGCCCCGCGCCCCGCCGCCGCCGCACCCGCCGCCAGGCGCGCCGGCCCCCCCCCCCCGCCCCGCCGCCCCCCCCCCCCCGCACACCGCCCCCCCCCCCCCCCCCCCCCCCCACGCCCCCCCCCACCCCCCCCCCCCCCGCCCC